>WSZJ01000170.1 GCA_009773755.1 Planctomycetota bacterium
CCTCCGTTTCTGGGCCTAGAGCCCGATTCAAAACTGGTGACCTCACGGTACACCGCGAACGGAGGCCGGCCTTCTCATCCCATCTTTGCCGTTTCCCGCCCAGCCTTTGCCGTTTCCCGCGGCCGAGGCGGAACGCAGGAGGTCCCCCGGGCGGCCGCGCAGTACCGGCCATGCACCCCGTCCTTCATTTCCAATTGACTCGCCTTCTTCCCTCCCTACAATGCCCCTCCCCTTCCGCCAGGTTTCGCGCTGCGAGTCCTGGCTCGGGGCGGAGCCGACAGCACTCCCCGACACCTCGAAAGGTCGCTTGCCATGCACCCGATGATTCTTCAGATCGAGAAAGAGAACTTCCGCAAGTCCATTCCCCGCTTCGATATCGGTGACACCGTCGAGGTGCACGTCAAGATCGTCGAAGGCGACAAGGAACGAATCCAGATCTACACGGGAATCGTGATGGCCCGCAAGGGAAGCGGCTCCCGCGCTTCATTCACCGTCCGTCGCATCGTTCAGGGCGAAGGCGTCGAGCGCGTCTTCCCGCTTCATTCGCCCAAAGTCGCCGACATCGTGGTCAAGAAGAAGGGGGCCGTGCGTCGCGCGAAGCTGTACTACCTTCGCGGCCGGGTGGGCAAGGGGACGAAGGTGCGGGAGAAGATCGGTGCGTTGCTGGAGGGTGCCGGGGCCACGGCGGCGCCGAAGCCGGAAGCGCCTGTGCCGGCGGCGCCCGCGAAGGCATAATGGGGTCCGGGCCGGGAACGCCCGGCCTGCGGAGAGCGTCCAACATCGGCAGAGCGGCGTTCCGCGCCCTCTGCCGGTTTCGTTGATTGAAAGGAAGAGCGCATGTTCCAGTGGTACCAGAAGAACCTGAAAAAGTACGAGCGGGTGCTCTTCGGGGTGTTGCTCGCCGTCATCGTGATCGCGTTTGTGCTGTCCGGCGTCGCGGGGCAGGTCGGCGGGGACGGCGATCCGGCGAGGAAGGACTTCGTCGTGGAGACTCCGCTTCAGAATTTCTCGCGGCTGGAGTTCGACAGCCTTGTCTTCCGGTGGAAGAAGGCGCTGATGGGCCGCGGGAACATGTTTCTTTCCTTCCTGCTGGCGCACGGCCCCCAGATCTATGCGGGGGACATGACGAAGAACCCGTATGCGTACATGCTGGGCGGCGGGGATACCCGGACGATGGACCGCGAGATGGCGGCCGACATCTGCGTGATTCTCGGCGCGGCAAGGCAGCACGAGATGCGCGTCACGGATGAGGAAATCCGGCAGGAAGTCAAGGACGCCCTGTCCTTCGGGGCCGGGCTCGACATGGAGAAATACACGGCGATCCTCGGGCAGATGGAGCTGACCGCCGAGGACTACGAGAAGACCATGGGCGAGTTCATGCTCGTGGAACGGTACCTGGGGACGCTGCTCTCAGGTGTTTCCGTCGCGACCGAGGACGTCTTCAACGAATTCATGAAAACAGGCGGGCGCGCGAAGGCGAAGTACGTGTACTTCGACGACACGAAGTTCCGGAAGCGCGCGGAGTCGAAAGTGAGCCAGCGCACGCTCACCGAGTACCTGAGGGCATTCAAGGGCTCCATCGGTTTCCGGAAAGAAGCGCAGGCGCGACTCGAGTTCATCCGGGTCACGCTCGAGCCCCTGATCGCAGCGATCAAGGACGACCCGACGGAAGCGGAACTCCAGAAGTACTACGATGCGCACAAGGGCGAATTCCGGCGCGTCTATGCCACGTGCGCGCTGCCCCCCCAGGAGTACCTCTTCGTCCCCGCGACCATGGTCGATCACAAACACGACGGCCACGACCACGACGTGCACGACGACACGGAGGAAGGCACAGAGATAGAAGACCCGTACAAGCCCTTCAAGGACGTCCGCAAACAACTCATCGAAAAAGTGAAAGCCCAGATGGCGGCGGACCAGGCCGCGATCACGATGGGGAAAGTCAAGGACCGGGTGTTCGAGTTGCGGATGCAGGGGGTTGCCAAGCCTTCGTTCCTCGAGCTCGCGAAGGAATTCGGCCTCGACCCCCCCGGCACGAGCGTGTTTTTCGAAGAGGACGACGTGAAGCCGCTCGACGAGCAGCTGGGCATCCCGAAGGCCGGCAGCCCGCAGTGGTACACTTTCTACAACGAAAAGGTCGATACCGCGCGCGCAGCCTCCGTCAAGACCGACAAGGCCGACCTCATGGTGCGCCTGATCGAGAAGACCGAGGTCCAGCCCTACCTGTTCACCAGTCACGTGCGCGCCAAAGGCGTGACGAAGTGCGCCGAGCGCGACGCGGGGATGCTGGTTCGCAAGGAGGCGGAGGCGCTTCAGAAAGAGTTCTTGAGTCGTTACGACAAAGTCTACGGGGACAGGATGATCCGGGGAGACAAGCTGACCGACGAGGAGATCGCCGCCATTCGTTTCGATTCCTTCACGACGCTCTGCGCCGACCGCAAACTCGACGTGAAAGAGACGGAATTCGTCTCGCGGACCGACACGGTTGCGGAAATCCCGGACTCGCGTCAATTCCTCCAGACCCTCTTCGAGATCGAGGCCCGGGGGGATGTCAAAGTCTCCTACGGCAACAGCGGGCAGTCGCTGGTGGAACTGATGGAGAAACGGCCGCCGAGAGCGGACGATTTCATGACGAAGCGTAAACAGCTGGAGCAGCAGCTTCTGCGCCAGAAACAGGGGCGCTTCCTCACCGAAATGCTGGCGGAGTTCAGGAAGCTCTGCAAGGTCAAGATCGACGAGGAGAAGAAGAAGTAGGCGGGGGCGCGGGGGGGCGTACGGGGAGCGAACGATGAACCGGAGCGAAGGCGCCGTCGCATTTGCCGTGATGGCGGGGACGATGTTCCTGATCTCGATCATGGGGCCGCTGTTCGCGTGGGCCTTCAAGCCCGAGGGGCACGACCCGCTGATGCTGGCGGGGGTCGCGCTGGTGGGTCTCGGCAATTCGGCCTCGCTCTACGGGATTTCGACGATTCTGCGGGCGCTGGCGCAGTCGCCTTCCGTAGCCGCCGCCGCCAGGCCTGCAGCCGCTTCAGCTCCCGACGATCCGCGCGCAGAGCTCATGGGCGCCTCTGCGGACGGCGCAGGAAAGGCGTTTGCCTCGCCCGGCGAACTCATGTCCAGCGTCAGAACGCTCATCGAGCTCGAGAACTGGAAGCTCGCTCACCAGCGCGCCTTTGAGCTCGTCGAGGCGTATCCGCAGAGCGAGGAAGCGGCGAAGGTGAAGAAGAACCTGGACTACCTGCAGAAAAAGGCGAGTGGGTAGTTGGTAGTGGGCAGGAGGCAGGAACGTCAGATGACTCGGGCTCAGGGTTGTACAACCCTTCGGCCGATGCGCTTGACGCGGTCGAGGATCTGCATTTTGTAGAGGTGCCACTTTTTCTCGATGATCGCTTCGCGCGCGCCTTCGACGAGGCGCTGGTAGTAGCGGAGGTTGTGGAACGAGAGGAGCGACGGGCCAAGCATCTCGCCGGAGATGAAGAGGTGGCGGATGTAGGCCCGCGAGACGCGGCAGCAGGGGCCTTCGCAGCGCGGGTCCAGGGGGCGGGCGTCCTCGCGGAAGACGGAATTGCGGATGCGGAGGACGCCTTCGGACGTCCAGGCCCAGCCGGTGCGGCCGTTGCGGGTCGGGAGGACGCAGTCGAACATGTCGACGCCGCGGTCGATCGCCTCGACCAGGTCGGCGGGCGTGCCGACACCCATGAGGTAAACCGGATACTGCGCGGGGGCGCCGCGCAGCGCGAAGTCGAGCCCCTTGAGCATCAAGTCCTGGCCTTCGCCGACCGCCAGTCCGCCGACCGCAAGTCCGGGAACGCCCGTCTCGAGCACGAGCGCCGTGCCCTCCCGGCGGACGTCGTGGAAGACGCTTCCCTGCGCGATCCCGAACAGAACCTGCGAAGTTTTTTTTGCGGCGACGGCGCGTTTCAGCCACGCAACCGAGCGTCGCATGGCGAAGCGCGCACTGTCCTCTTCGCACGGCCAGCCGACCGGCTGGTCGAGGGGCATCATGATGTCGACTCCCAGGGCTTCCTGGATTTCGACCACGCGTTCGGGCGTAAATGTGAGGCGCTTCCCGTCCACCGGCGACTGGAAAGAGACGCTTTCGTCGTCGACCTCGAAGAGTTTGCCGAGGGAGAAGATCTGGTAGCCGCCGGAGTCGGTGAGGATGGGGCGGTTCCAATTCATGAAGCGGTGGAGGCCGCCGAGTTCGCGGACGAGATCTTCGCCGGGGCGGAGGGCGAGGTGGAAGGCGTTGCAGAGGAGGATGGAAGCGCCGGTGGCGGCGATCTGGTCGGAAGTGAGTCCCTTGACGGAGGCGTGGGTGCCGACGGGCATGAAGGCCGGGGTCGGGACGGTTCCGTGAGGGAGCCGGAGCATCCCGGCGCGTGCGCGGCCGAGGGAGTCGCGGTGGGAGATCGTAAAGAGGTCGGAGGGAGTCACGCGGGCGGGCAGTTTGCCATGGACGGCAGTCGGGAGACAGGAGTTCGGAGACGGGAGATTCAGGGCCGAGGGGGAGACTCCGCGCTCTTTTGGAAACGCTTCAGGACGACCGGAATGAAAAACGAGAGGACGAAGATCGCGCCGCCGACGCCGAGGCTGATCCATGTCGCGCGCTTTGCCTCCGGCGTCTGCTGGCCCGAGGTCAGGGCCTCGAACACGGCTCCGGAGAAATAAACGAAGGCGATGGTGCCCGGGAGCATGCCTATGAGGGAGCCGAGGGCGTAGTCGAACCAACGCACCTTCGTGACGCCGCACGCGAAGTTGAGGACATTGAAAGGAACGGCCGGGATCAGCCGGAGCTGGATGACGCTGGCGAGCCCGCGCGCGGCGAGCTTGTTGTTCAGCATCTCGAGCTTACCGCCCTTGAGTTTTTCCTCGAGGAAGCCTTTGCCGAGCAGCCGGGCGACCCAAAAGGCCGCGTTGACTCCCAGGTTGGAGCCGAGGACGACCCAGAGAATTCCCCACCAGGGCCCGAAGGCCGCCCCGCCGACCACGGTGAGCAGCAGGCCGGGGAAACCGACCAGGCAGCCGGCGGCGTAGAGCGCGGAATAGACCGGGCCGGCCCACCAGTGGACGCGGAGTGTGTCGAGCTTCGCCTTGACGAAGGCAGGCTGGGCGTAGTCCTTGAGGGGAGTGAAGCGGAAAATGACGACGCCCGCGATGACGAGGGCGAGGAGAAGAAGGAATTTCCAGGCGCCGGAGCGGCGGGCCGGAACGGGTGGCTCGGGCGAGGAGGCAACGGACATGCGGGAAAGGTAAGGGGGAACCGCGCGAATAGAGCCTGAAAATTAATAATTCATAATTATAAATTTATAATTATAAATTAGATCTTTGATGTAAGACGACGCGCCCTTCCTAGTACACCCGCAGCACTTCCGCCCCCGGATAATAGAACTTCAGCAGCTCCGTCGCTTCATACCCCAGCTCCGCCATTCCCTTGCATCCCACCTGGCACATCCCGACGCCATGCCCATATCCCGTCCCACGGAACACGTAGTTCGCCCCGCGATCTTCAACCTCGAACGCCGTCGACGGCAGCCGGTCCGCCCCCGCCAAGAGCCGGAATTCCAGCCCGTTCCAGCTCCGCCCTCCGGCCTCGATCCGAAGCGCGTGAATCCCGGGCGCCTTCTCCGCCACCTTCAGCTTCGAAACGTCCTTCACACCCAGCCGCTGGCACAGGTCCGTCTTCGCGATCGAGACTTCCCACCGCCGCCACTTCCCTCCCTGGCAGTACTCGCACGGCCGGCCTGAGAGAGGGGACATCTGGGGGACGTCGAAGAAGAGATGCGCGGGCTCGGTGCTGCCTCCGCAAGTGGAGTGGAAGTACGCGCAGAAGAGGCGGCCGCCCGAAAGGAGAGCGACGCCGCGGGTGGCGGCGATGACGGCGCGCGCCTTTTCTGTTTCGCGCAGTGTGCCGCTGTAGACCTGCGACCGCGTGTCGTCGTAGACGTGGAACAGTTCGGCGCGGCCGTCGATTTCGGCCTGGCGGATTTCGAAGAGAGCGTAGGTGCGGGCGGCGACGGCCTGGGCTTCGAGGGCGGCGCGCGGGTAGTCGAGCGGCATCTCGGCGCCGAGAACACCCGCGATGTACGACTCCATCGGAACTTCGTTCACGAGGAGGAGCTTTCCCTCGTCGCTCAGGAATGCGCGGAGTGTTCCGCGATAGTAACGATCGCCGACCTTGAGCGTTCCGTCGAAGGCCGGGAGGATGCGCAAGTCGCGCTCGCCGAATTCCCGCCCGCCGAGCGCGAGTCCGCCTTTCGGATTCGCCGCGAGTGTTGCGTCTCCGAGTTTCGTGCCGTGATGCAGAAGCGCTCCCGATTTTGAAGAGACGACGCGGTATTCGCCGTCAATGGCGATCGCGGCGCCCGCCGCAGGGGCGGGGAAATGCCGGCTCAGGGCGACCTTGACGACCGGCGGACCCTGGAGACCGGGGAGCGTCGCCTGGCCGCGTTCGACGGGACGCGTCGTGCACGAGTACAGCGCCGCGCCGATCACGGCGAGACACCCGAGTTGAGCGGTGGCCTTGACGAATGAGAAAGCGGAACGCGGCACGGGCGCCTCCTGTAGACGGAGTTCGACCGTTCTTCATCGACAGGCGCCCGGGGGCAGCTTGAGCGAAGCGAGGGTTGAAGCGGCGCAGTCGCATCGGCCGATAATCAGGCTGGCACTTCACTCAACTCTCAATTCTCAACCCTCCACACTGCCGTGCTTCGAATCCTAAGCCTCCTCGCAATCTCCGGCGCCGCCGGCACGCTGGCGCGCTACGGCCTTGCCGCCGCCGTCCTCAAGTGGCGCGGACCGGGATTTCCGTGGGGCACGCTCGCTGTAAACGCTCTCGGCTGCCTCTTCTTCGGCTACTTCTCGACCCTCGCCGACGAGCGCGGCGCGATATCGCCTGAAACGCGCCTCCTCCTCACCACCGGATTCCTCGGGGCATTCACGACGTTTTCCACCTTCGCCTGGGAAACAGCCCAGCTCGGCCGCGCCCAGCAGCCCCTTCACGCCTTCCTGAATGTCGCCGCGCAGGTATTGATCGGGCTCGCGCTCGCCATGGCCGGCGCCATGGCCGCTCGCAAGATCTGAATGGTGGTTCCGGGATTTCCATGGGTCGCTGGGCCCGGACCCTCAGCACTATTCTCTTTGATTCTCTTTTATTCGCGACTCGTCTTTGTTTTTCGAACATTTCGCACGGCGGAACTGGAGAAAACAAAGACGAGTCGCGAATAAAAGAGAATAGGAACGAATACAGCCAGAGACGCTTTCGAGACTCCTGCCGGTAGTGACCCACGGAGATCCCGGATGTTTCCTCCGAATCACGGATCTTCGGCCAGCCGCTTCGCCTGCTCCCGGTCCGGATGGTCTGCCGGCGCGAGCTGAAGCGCTTTCTTCGCCGCCTCCACCCTTCCCTTCCGGTCCCCCTTCGCCTCTTTCAACTCTGCGAGTTCAAGCCAGCACTCCATCGACCGCGGATCGATCTGAACGCCCAGGCGCAGGTCCGCTTCCGCCGCGGGGAGATTCCCCAGGTGCCTGTAGGAAGCGCCGCGGAACCAGAGCATGCGCACGTTGAGTTTGCGAAGCGCTCCCAGCGCTTTGACGGCTTCGAGAGTTTCTTTCCACTGGCCGAGCCGGAAGTGTGTATGCGTGCGGCGGTCCCAGGCGTCGACGCTGTCCGGGTTGAGATCCGTGGCGCGTGTGAAATCGGCGAGGGCGGCGTCGTCGTCGTTGAGGCCTGCGTGGGCGACGCCGCGCCAGATCCAGGCTTTCGAGTCGGCGATGTCGAGAGCGAGGGCCTCGTCGGCGGCGGTGAGGCCGGCACGCCAATCTTCAAGGCGAAGGAGGGCGATGGCGCGGCGGGAGATGATTTCGGCGCGGCCGGCGTGAAGAGCCGCTGCGGCGTCAAAGTCAGCCAGGGCGCTGGACCATTCGCCTGCGGCCGCGCGCAGGTCGCCGCGACGGATGAACACGGACGGGCGGCTGGGGTCGATACGCAGAGACGCGTCGTAGTCGGCCAGGGCGGCCTTCAGGTCGCCGTTGTCCTCGAAGAATACGCCGCGAAGGGCCATCGAGGCGGCATCGGAGGGCCACGCGTCGATCGCGGCCGTGAACGCCGCACGCGCTTCCGCCGCTTTTCCGGTGCCCCTCAGACACAACGCACGGCCGGCGTGCGCCGGACCGAAGCGGGGAGCGACGCGGATCGCCGCTTCGAGGTCGCGCAGCGACTCGTCCGGATGATGCGAGATGTCGGCGCTGAGCCCGGCAAGCGTGCCTGCGATCGGGTCGTTACGGAAGCGCCGGGCGGCCTCCGCCCAGGGGCCGGTGCGCGCGGACCCGAGAGAGAGAGCCCCGCGCAGGAGAAACAGGGTACTCAGGGCGGGGTCGGCTTCACCGACCTGAACGCCATTCGCGAGCGCGTCGCGCAGCGCGGGCTCATCGCCGCGTGCGGCGGCAAACAGGACGGTCGTAACGAACTGGTCGCGCGCGGAAAGTGCCTGCGCGTCGAGCCCGGCGAGGGCGTCCGACGCTTCGCGCCGGAGGGAGCGGGCGCGCGGCGTGTCCGGCCGGCCGTCGAGAAAGACGTCGAGCGCGACCTCGACCGTCGCCATCCAGTACGCCGACCAGGCGAGGGCGAAGCGGGCGCGTCCGTCGCGCGGGGAAGCCCGCATGGCGTTTCGGAAGCTCGCGGCGGCCTCGGGAAGGTCTCCCTCGGCGAGCGCGACCTCGCCCAGCGCGGCGTGGGCATCCGCA
>WSZJ01000171.1 GCA_009773755.1 Planctomycetota bacterium
GCGCAGCCTTTCGTGCGCCGGTCGCCTCGCTTCGAGAACGACCCTCGCCACTTCGAGACGGGAGCGCATCGGAATCGAACCGACCTACCCCCTTGTGGAGGGTACACCGGATTTGAAGTCCAGGACGGCCACCAGGACCGTATCCGCTCCCCTTCGACTCGCCTGCTTGCGCGATCGGCAGGGCTGACGAAGAGGTAGAGAATCTAACAGCGGTTTCGTGTCTGCGGTGCGCGAAAATTGCTGAAATGTACCGGGACAGAGGACTTCGATCAGCAGTCCCCCGGAGTGGGCGAAAACGAAGAAAATCAGAGCGGTTACCGGAGACTAAGGAGGCTCGATGAGACAACTTCTAGCCGTCACCGCCCTGCTCGCCTTCGCCGCTTGCAGCCGCAAGGCCGGCCGCATCGGCGACGTCCCCTTCGCCGTCGACGCCACTGGCGCGCTCGCGCAGGCGAAAGCCGAAAACAAGCCGCTCTTCGTCGAATTCTGGGCCGACGACTGAGGGGCGTGCATCGCGCTCGAGGTCGAGCTCACCGACGAACCGATGCAGCGGAGGCTGAAGCAATTTGTCTGCGCCCGAGTCAACGTGTCGCTGGACGGAAGCGGCAAGCCGAAGGATGCGGCGCAGCAGGCGTTCTGGGCGTCCTGCAAGGTCAAGGGCGTGCCGTCGGTCGCGGCGCTTCGTCCGGACGGGACGCTGATCGGAAGCGAGACGGGGCCGGACGCGGAGGATGTCGAGGCGCTGCTGCAGAAGGGGCTGGAACCGGCGGCGAAGTAGAACAGCGAGTCGGGAGACGGGGGTCGGGAGTTCGGCGTTCACGAATCCCTTCCGATCCGCGTTCATGCCCCGAGCCGCTTCAGCTCCGCCTCAGCGCTCCGCTTTTCCGTAAACCGCCACAGGGGGCTGCCCGCGGCCAGCGCAAGCGCGCGCTTCGCCGCCGGACGGTCGTGGTCGAGGAGGAAGCGCTCGCCGGCCCAGAAGCCGGCTTCGCAGCGTTCGGCGTCGTTTGTCGCGGCCGCGACAAGCGCCTGGGGGCGCTTCTCGCGCCGGAGCGTCTCGGCGATGGCCCGGGTCCAGGTGGAGGCGCAGGACGAGGCGCGGAGCCGGAGGCGGAGTTCGCGGGAAGCGGCGCGTTCGTCGCCGAGGCGGGCGCGGCAGAGCCAGATGCGCAGGTGGATGTAATCGTCGGGGCCGGCCTGGCGGTCGGCGAGAGCTCGGTCGCTCAGGGCGCGAGCGAAGTCGGCCAGGGCATCGGCGGTGACGCCGCTGTCGAAGGCGAGGCAGGCGCGGGAGCCGCGCGACGTCCAGCAGGCGGAGTCGAGGGCGAGGGCGCTCGTGAAGTCGTTCCAGGCGGCGTCGGGGTTGCCGGCGTCGCGGCGGACGCGGCCGCGGAGGGCCCAGGCGGAAACGAGAGCGGGGTCGAGCTCGAGCGCGGCGGAGGCCAGGCGGTCCGCTTCGGCGAACTCGCGGTCGAAGTAGTGCGCGCGGGCGTACTTGAGGTGTTTGAGGGCGGGGGTGAGGGGCATCGTGACTCCGGGGCAGGGCGCGGAAAGAAGGTACGGTCGAATCCCAGTGAATAGATCGTCTGAACGCGCCGGAATGTTCACGGGGAAGCGGAAAAATCGGGGCTGGGCGCACCGCCCGCTCGCGTCTTCTATTCGCGCAGGGACTCGACCCAGCGTCCGCCCAGGGAGAGGATCCGCCTTCGCTCCTCTGCAGAGAGCCGCCGGCAATTCCGGAAGATGGTGTCGGCGAAGCGGCCGTTGCCCAGGCGCACGGAGGCCAGGACGCACTCGACGAAGCGGCACCCGGTGAATTCCGCGGCTCGCAGGTCGGCGCTGCTCAGGTCGCAGTGAAGGAAAGTCACGCTGGTGAAGCGGGAGAGGCGGAAATCGGAGCCGGCAAAATCCACGGATTCGAAGGTCACCTGGTGGTAAGTCCGCCGCTGGAGAGACCGCTTCTCGGCCGGAGAGAGGGTCGGCTGGAAGCGGGTGGCATGATCGCCTTGCGGGGCGGGAGCGGGGGTCATGGCTTCTGCTTTGGGTCCGGCGAAGTGGAGGTGGGAAGGGGCGGGGTCGGAAGCTGAGGTGCGACGGGAGGCTGCGGCTCAGGCTGAGGCGGAATCTGCGGGATGAAACGCTTGCGACCCTTTCGGATCTTTGGAGAGAACTGCGGTGAGGGAGAGGCGGGGCTGGGATCTGGCATGGTGCAATCTCCTGCGGTGCTGCCCAGGACGGGTTCTCTGTCACTGGAAGCAAGGGTGCGTGGTATTGAGTGGCGATAGCCACTTTGGAAGATTGTGCCGCGTAATGGGATGAATAGTCAAGCCTTTCTACGTCCTTTATCGTATTCAGACGCGTAAAGACGTATTTCTACGTATAATAGCGAAATCGGCAGTCTCTTCCGGTTGCGCTGACGCCGCACCTTCCGAGGAACCCGTGGACTTCACAACCCCGAAACCCGCCGAATCCCGATCTCTCATCGCCGGCTATTTGCGAGTGTCCTGGTCGCTCGTGGGCATCGACCCGGCGCAGATCCAGCTGCAGAGCGTGCTCGATTTCGTCGGAAGCGAAGCGCTGGACCGGATCGTGGCCGGGATCCTGAACAAGAACTACCGGAGGATCCTCATCGACCTGGAAAAACTCGATCGGATGACCACCGCGGGCGCGGACGGATTGCTGAAAGCCGCCACGGAAATCCGGCGGCGGTCCGGACGCGTGGCTCTGGTCGGGCCAAACCCGCGGGTGCTCAGTTTCATCGAGAATCTGGGATTGGCCCGGCAGATCGAAGTCTATTCCACCGCCGAGGAGGCCGTCAGGGGGATCGAGGCGGAACTGTAACTCCCTCGATCCTGCCCAGCAGCCGCAGCAGTCCGTCGAGAATCGTGATCGGGTGCGGCGGGCAGCCGGGAATGTACAGGTCCACGGGGACGCTCCCGCCGCATCCGTCGTTCTGCTCCGGATGACCCGCGTACGGCCCTCCGGAAATCGCGCACGCGCCGACCGCGATCACGATCTTCGGCTCGGGCACCGCGTCGTACGTGATCTTCAACGCTTCCTTCATGTTCCCGCTCACCGGCCCGGTCACAAGAATGCCGTCCGCGTGGCGCGGAGAGGCGACAAACTGGATGCCGAAGCGGCTCAGGTCGAAGACGACGGTATTGAGCACGTTGACGTCGGCTTCGCACGCATTGCACCCGGCGGCGCTGACCTGGCGCAGCTTGAGAGAGCGGCCGAGGAGCCGCTTCATTTTGGCGTCAAGCGCCGCGGCGCGCTTCGTGACTTCGCCGCGCACGACGAGGTCGTCGCGAGAACGGGAGGCGAGGCTGAAGACGTTGCTGTAGTGGATCGCGTCGGCGGGGCAGGCCTCGACGCAGTCGGTGCAGAAGAGGCAGCGGCCGAGGTCGAGTTTGAGGCCTTTGTCGTCGGTGGAGATTGCGGTCGTCGGGCAGGCGTCGATGCAGACGCGGCAGCCGTCGGGGCATTTCGAAGCGTCGATGACAGGGGCGCCGCGGAAGCGGTCCGGGAGGGTGGGAGGGGTGGAGGGGAAACCGATGGTGCGGTGACCCTGGCGAATGCGTTCGAGGAGGATGCGGAGCATGGGTCAAGGGTCCTTAGTCAGCGGGAGGGGCGTATGGAGTTGGATGAACTGATCGACGGCAGGCCCCTTTCCCTTTCCCGTTCCCTTTCCCGATAGCAAGCTGAAGATCGCTTGTTTTCGGGAAAGGGAACGGGAAAGGGAAAGGGAACTACAACGACTACAAATCATGCCCGCAGTAACTCAAGTTGAACGACTTGTTGCACAACGGGAAATCCGAGATCTGCTGGTCTCTCAGCGCCATCGCCAACCCCGTCCAGTTGTGGAACGACGGGTCCACCACCTTGTACGCCGCGAACTTCCCTTCCCCGTCCGTCAACGCCACGTGGCAGATCTCCCCTCGCCACCCTTCCACCAGCGACACCACGATTCGATCCGCCGCAGGCGGCCCGCACGCCGCGCGCACCGGACCCGCGGGAAGCGAGTGCAGCTGCTCGCGGATGAATCCCGCCGAACGCTGGATCTCCAGCCACCTCACCCACGCGCGCGCGAAGACGTCCCCCGAAGTCCAGGTCGCCGCGGGAATCTGCGCAAACTGCCAGATCCCCGACGGGAAATTGCAGCGCGCGTCGCGCTCGATGCCGCACGCGCGCGCGGCAGGGCCGACCAGGCCGAGCTCTTCGGCCGTCTGGCGCGTGACGAGACCGGTGTCCTCGAAGCGCGCCATCACCGACGGGGTGTTCCAGAGAAGTTCTGCGGCTCCCGAGACGTCCTTGAGGGCCGCTTCGACTTTCAGCGCCATGTCGTACGTGCGCCCGGGCTCGGCGTCGAAACCGACGCCACCGGGGCGGATCATGCCGCGGCCGAAGCGCGATCCGCAGAGCTGGGCGGTGAGGTTCAGCCAGTCGCCGCGGAGGCGCCCGCAGAAGGACATGGTCGGGAGGAAGCCGACGTCGCCGGCGAGGGCGCCGAGGTCGCCGGTGTGGTTGGCGAGGCGCTCGAGTTCCAGCGCGATCCCGCGCAGCGCATGCGCTCGCGCCGGCGCGCGGCCGTTGCCCAGCGCTTCCATGTTCTGGCAGTACGCCGTCGTGTGCCCGACGGTCGTGTCGCCCGCGAGCGTTTCCATGAGATGGATGTGGCGCTTCAGCGGCCCGTGAAGCATCGCGCGTTCGACGCCGCGGTGCTGGTACCCGAGGGAGATTTCGAGGTGGAAGACGTGTTCGCCGTGGCACTGGAAGCGGAAGGCGCCGGGTTCGATGACGCCGGCGTGGACGGGGCCGACGGCGACTTCGTGGATTTCGTCGCCCTTGACCTGGTACCAGTCGACGACTCCGGGGCGGGGCGGGGTGAGGTCGAGGCCGGGGCGGAGGGGTTTCTGGAAGCGGACGGGTTTCAGCCACGGGTGGCCTTCGGGTTTGAGGCCCCACAGTTCGGCGATTTCGCGTTCGAAGAGGTGGAGCTGGGGGCATTCAGCCGTGAGGGAGGGGAAGGAGTCTCCTGTAACGGCGGTGCGAAGGGCGTGCATGAGGCCGTCGTCGTCGGCGGCGAGGATGGCGACGAGATCGTGGCCGCCGGGGGCGGGGAGGGCGAAGAGAGCGGCGACGCGCCAGTCGCGCGCGACGCCCTGGAGGATGTTTTCCCGGAAGGCGGCGAAATCGAGGCGCGGCAGGAGGGAGCGCGGGGCGGCGACGCCGTTGTACAGGGTGGCGAACTGCGTGGTGAGGCTCAAGGTCGGCCCTCCACGTAGGCGGCGCCGGCGCGCATGAGATCGGCGAGCGGGCGCGGGACCCAGATGCCCATGACGAGGGCCAGGGCGAGGAAGATCGCAGGCGCAATGCAGGTCTTGAACGAGTCGCGGAAGGTCGTGGCGCTGGCCTGCTCGCTGGGATTCCCCTGGCAGACCGCGAAGACAGTGGCGCCCATGCCGACGAAGATCACGGCGAGGAACAGCAGGAACAGCGCGGCCACGGCGTACCGGCCTTCGCCGATCGCGGAATTCAGAATGGTCAGCTCGCTGAGGAACGGGCCGAACGGCGGCGAACCCGTGATGGCGAAGAATCCGGCCATGAATAGCGCAGCGGAGACGGGAAGCCGGCGAAGCGCGCCGGAAACGTGGTCGGTCACCTTGCTGGCGTACGCGCGATGAATGTTGCCCGCCGTCAGGAACAGCACGCCCTTCGTCAGTCCGTTGTTCACCAGGTGCATCAGCGACCCGAACACGCCGAGCCCGCCGATGCCGATCCCGATGATGAGAATCCCCATGTGCTCGACGCTCGAATACGCGAGCATCCGCTTGTAGTCCTTCTGCCGCACCACGAACACCGCAGCGACGGCCATCGACACGAGGCCCGTGACGACCATCATCCGCCTCGCGAACGCGCCGCCGCCGCCGGCGTTCACGATCATGTAAAACCGCAGAAGCGCGAGGAACGCGCAGTTCGTGAGGCCGCCCGCCAGAAGCGCCCCGACCAGCCCGGGAGCTTCGCCGTACGCGTCCGGCTTCCAGGTGTGCATCGGGGCCAGCCCCATCTTCGTCCCGTACCCCACGAACAGCAGCACGAACGCCGCATGCAGCCAGGGACGCGACAGAAGCGGCGCTTCGCGCACCAGGTCGTCGAACAGCAGCGTCGACTGGAGCCCCGCGTGCAGCGCCGAGTACGCGATGAAGAACGAGCCGAAGAGCGCGAGCGCGATGCCGACGGACCCGATGAGCAGGTACTTCCACGTCGCTTCGAGGGACCGCGGGTTGTGATTGAAATAGATGAGCGGGGCGGAAGCGAGGGTGGTGGTTTCGATGGCGACCCACATGAGGCCCATGTGGTGGGAGAGGACGACGAGGGACATGGCGCCGAGGAAGACGAGCATGCTGGTGCAGAAGAGGCGGTTGGGGCGTTCGGCGCGCTCGGAGAGGTAACCGGGGGCGTAGAAGGAGCAGAACAGGTACAGCATCGTGACGAAGCCGAGGACGAGTTTCCCGAGCGGATCGAGGACGATCCAGCCGCCGGCCTCGGGTCCGGAGCCGAAGCGCAGGACGGCGACGAAGAGCGCGGCGTTGACGACGCCCGCGGCGGGGACGATCCATGGGCGCACGCGCCCCGACGGCACGGCCCAGGCGGCCGCCGCGAGAATGAGCGGAACGAGCACAAGCGCGAGGAGCATGTTCAGTCCTTGAGGGCGGTCAGGTTGTCCGCGTCCATCGACGAGAACGTCCGGCTGATGTGGTTCACGATGATCCCCATGACGAAGATGCCGACGAACAGGTCGAGCAGGACGCCGACTTCGACCAGGAACGGCATCGCTTCGACGAGCAGCAGCCCGAAGATGAAGATTCCGTTTTCGAGGATGAGGTAGCCGACGACCTGGTTGATGGCCTTGCGCCGGGTGGTGAGGACGAGGAATCCGGTGAGGACGGTGGCGAGGGAAGCGGGGACCATCATGGATCCGGCGTGTTCGGGGGCGAGAGGGAGGGTGCGTGCGAAGAGGAGTGAGAGGCCGGTGCCGAGGGCGCCCAGGAGGAGGGACGGAATGAAGCCGACGTAAGGTTCGACCTCCCGCTTGATGGCGGCGTCGCGCATCGCTTTCTCGAGCATGGCCGGGATGACGAGTCCCTTGAGCACGATGGCCCCCGCGGCCAGAAGCGCGGGCCGGATCGCGATTTCGCCGTGCACGAGGACGACGAGGACCCCGAGGACGACACCCTGGAGCGCCACGGCGCTGATGACCGTGCGCAGCCGGCTCGCGCCGAGCGAGAAGAAGTTCACGAGGAGAACGATGACGAGCAGCGGGTCGATTCTGGGGTCCACGGCGGGTTACCTTGCGAGGAGGATGATGCCGAAAGCGGACAGGAGGCACGCGGCGACGAGAAGGCTGGGAATCTGGAGCAGACGGAGGCGGGCCATGACGGATTCGACGAGGCCGACCGTCACCGCGACGGCGAGCTGGCCGGCGATGAAGATCCCCCAGCCGGCCCACGGGTCGCCGTCGAACGGCATCACGATCCGGACGACGAGCGCGCCGAACACGAAGAGTTTCACGGCCGCGCCCCAGAGGATCAGCCCGAACGCGGGCCCGCTGTGGTCGAGCACCATCACCTCGTGAATCATCGTCAGCTCGAGGTGCGTGTTCGGGTCGTCGAACGGGATGCGGCAGTTCTCGGCGAGGAGCACGATGAAGAGGCTCACGACGACGAGCACGAGCGAAGCGCCCGCCGCGGACCACATTCCCCCGACCGCCGGACCCAGCATCGAGCCGAGCGAGAGCGAGCCGGACATCCGCGCCAGGACGAGCATGGAAAAAAAGAGCGCCGGCTCCGCGAGGCTCGAAAACGTCGCTTCACGCGCACCGCCCATCCCTTCGAAAGCGGAACCGGTGTCGAGGGCGGCGGCGATCGTGAAGAAGCGGCCAAGGCCGAGCAGGTAGGCGAAGAGAACGAGATCGCCGGTGAAGGAGAGCGGGGGCGCGTGATTCCCGAGTGGGACGAAAAGGGCCGCGCCGACCGCGGTCACGAACCCCACGACCGGCCCCGCGCGGAAGACCCACGTCGTCGTCGTGCTGAAGACAGAGCCCTTGTGCATGAGCTTGATGATGTCGAACCACGCCTGGAGAACGGGCGGACCGACGCGACCGCCGATGGCCGCCTTGGTCTTGTTGATCACGCCGAGCAGGACCGGCGGCAACAGGAGGGCCAGCAGGATGTGGATCGAGGCGTTCAGCGCGGTCACGGTTGTTCGCTCCCTAGGTGCCAGGCGAAAAGCGCGATCAAGGTGAGCAGGATATACACGATGTAGACGGACATGTTTCCGGCCTGCATCCACCGGAACCATCCGAAGAAGCGGGAGACCATTCCGGCGGCGGGCAGGACCGCGCGGTCCAGAACGGCATCGGGAACGTGGCTGTGGAACTCGCCGTCGTGCGGAAATGAAGACCGGATCTCAGGCCGTTTTGAAGAAGGCCAGAGTGCCCACCGGAAAAGGCGCACGAGATTCTCCGCGAACGAGGATGACGTGTACTGGAGGCGCGGCGTCGGCGCGAGATAACCGCACCCCCAGGTCGGGCCGGCCGCGGCCGGGGCGCGGGCCAGGCGAAGCGCGAGCGCCCCCGCAACGGCGGCGATCGCCAGCACAAGCGCGACGGCGCTCACGCCGAGCCACCCGAGCGGCGCCGCCGACGCGATGGCGCGGGCGTGCGCCTCCG
>WSZJ01000172.1:0-8713 GCA_009773755.1 Planctomycetota bacterium
AACGGCCACGAGCCTGGGACGGCAAGATACGGAAGGAAAGGACAGGATGGGTCCCACCGGACACCGGGTGGTGCGACACGCTGAATTCCGTGGGTTGCTCTCTTCGGCCGCAACCTCTGAAATCAATGCTGACTCACCACTAGCCCTACTCCTTCACTTCGACCGGCGCGGGCACGCATTCGTCGTCCCCCCAGGTCACGCCCATCCACAGCAGCCGCGTCGCCGCCGGCGGGCCCCCGCGCAGCCTGATCCGCCGCGTCTCATCCGCCTTCCAGCCGGCCAGGTCCGCTTCGTCGGTCTGGAACGCGCCGTCCTCGATCAGCCCGCCCTCCGCGTCGAGGGCGACCCACCAGAACGGATCGAATTGATCGATCTTCCCGGCCGCGACGTCCTCGAGCGCCGTCACCTCCAGCCCGCGGTCGCCGTCCGCTTCCCAGGGGACCGCGCGGAAGCGCTTCCCCTTGGCCTCGCCCAGCACGAACCGCGTCGCGCTCGCACCTTCGGTCGTCGCCATTTCCGGCAGCGCCAGCGTCTCGCCCGAGAAGACCGCTTCCAGCGTCCGCGGCGAGTACCCCATCGCCTGGGCGCGGAGCCGCAGCGTCCCGCAGCGCTTCTGTTCCGACCCCGTCGAGACGAGCACGGCACGACCGCCGCGGGGGACGCGGACCATGGCGGCCAGGGCGCGGACCATGGCGTCTTCGGCCGAGTCCGTCCCACGGCGGAGGGAGATCACGCCGCCGGCCGCGCCGCCCATGCCGCCGCCGAAGCCGGGGCGTTCGCCGAAGGGCCGGAGGTTGGGGAAGACGTACCAGCGTTCGCGGCGGATCCAGGCGCCGCAGTCGCCGTTGTTTTCGACTTCGAAGTCGACCGCGACGCGCCCCGTCGGCACGATGCGCGACTTCTCAGGCGTGCCTGTCAATCGTCCGTCGCCCAGCTCGCGCGCCACGAACGCGGCGGCCCGCGGGTGAAGCTCGAGAATCTCCCGCACGGCCCGCCGTCGCTCTTCATCCGCGGGTCCCGGCTTCGCGAGCAGGGCGAACAGCTCCCGCAGCCGCGCGGTCTTGCCGTCCTCGGGGATCACCTGCTCCCGGTCCAGCACGTTCGAGACGCGCGCGCGCACCTCGGCGTCGGGGTGTTCCAGGAGCGGCTTCAGCCGGGCTCCGGCCTCGACGGCCACCGCCGCGAGCTCCGCTTCCCCCCTGTCCCGGCTCGCGGGGTCGTCGGATTCGAGGAGGACGCGGGCGGCCTGGAGCCGGTCGTCGACGCCGTCGGCGGCGGCGAGGGAAGCGCAGGCGAAGAGGGCGGCGGCGAGTCGCATGGCCGCATTGAACGAAATCGGGGGGCGCGGGTTCGCCAAGTTTCTTTCCCGCCGGGGCGCGCGCGCCTAATCTCTCGTCAGGAGTCCAGGAGGGAGCCCGCCATGCATGATTTCCGAAGCGACACCGTGACGAAACCGACGCCCGCGATGCGCGAGGCGATGGCGAAGGCCGAGGTCGGGGACGACGTCTTCGGCGAGGATCCGACGGTCAACAAGCTGCAGGATGTCGTGGCGTGGAAAGTGAAGAAGGAAGCGGGACTGTTTTTTCCGACCGGCACGATGGCGAACCAGGTGGCGATCAAGTGCTGGACGGAGCCGGGGGACGAGATCCTGCTCGAGCGGCGTTCGCACATCATGAACTACGAGCTGGCGGCGTTCGCGGTCGTGTCGGGGGTGCTGCCGCGGGCGGTGGAGGGGGAGCGCGGGATCATCCGCGTCCCGGCGCTCGCGCGCGAGTTGCGTCCGAAGACCTACTACCTCAGCGCGCCGTCGCTTGTCTGCATCGAGGACACGACGAACATGACGGGCGGGACGGTCTACCCGCTCGCCGTGCTGAAGGAAATCCGCGCGTGGACGACGGAAAGCGGCCTCTTCCTCCACCTCGACGGCGCGCGCCTCTGGAACGCCGCCGTTGCGCAGAAGGTCGAGCCGTTCGAGATCGCCCAATACGCCGACAGCGTCATGGTTTCGTTGTCGAAGGGGCTTGCGGCTCCGGCCGGGAGCGTCCTCTGCGGCCCCGCCGACTTCATCGAGAAGGCGCGCAAATGGCGCAAGCTCCTCGGCGGCGGCATGCGCCAGTCCGGCATCCTCGCCGCCGCAGGGCTCGTCGGCGTCATGACCATGATCGACCGCCTCGCCGAAGATCACGAGAACGCCCGCGCGCTCGCCGCGGGCCTCGCGGGGAGCCGCTTCAAGACCGATCCGCCCGAGACGAACATCGTCATCATCGACGTGCGCGAAACGGGAAAGGGAAGCGACTTCGTGATCGCGCAGCTGAAAAAGGCGGGAATCCTGGCGACGCCGGCGGACGCGGCGCGGGTGCGGCTGATCACGCACAATGACGTGGGGAAAGAAGCGGTCAACGCCGCGGTGCAGGCGTTCCGCGAATTGAAATGACAATTAATAATTATTAATTATAAATTTATAATTATAAATTAAGTACTTGACGTCTATCCACAAACCTTGTTCCTCCCCGTCGTCTTCGCGTCATACAGCTTCTTGTCCGCCCGCGCAATCAGCTCCTCCGCCGTCACCTCCTCCCCCTGCGTGAACGCCAGCCCGAGACTCACCGTCACCGGAATCTGCGCCGCATTCACCGACACAGGCTTCGCCGACGCCAGCGCCCGCAGACGCTCCGCCATCTCCCGCGCCTGCTCCAGCGTCGCTTCCGGCAAAACCAGCACGAATTCCTCTCCGCCGTAGCGCGCGAAGACCTCGTCGGCGCGGATCGAGGCGCGGAAGCGGCCGCAGATGTCGCGCAGCACGGCGTCGCCGGTGAAGTGGCCGTAGCGGTCGTTGACCTTCTTGAAGTGGTCGATGTCGATCATCGCCACGGACAGCGGCCGGCGGTGGCGGTGCGAGCGCACGATCTCGCGGCGAAGCGCTTCCATCAGGAACCGGCGATTCGGAATTCCCGTCAGTGCGTCCTGAATCGTCATCGCGTAGATCGTCTCGTGGTACTGCGTCTCGACGTCGTACCCGCGCATGAATTTCAGGATCCCGCGGCCGATCCCGATCCGGTCGCCGGACTGAAGCGGCGCTTCCGTCACGCGGCGGTCGTTCACGGTCGTGCCGTTGCGGCTGCCGAGATCCTTGAGGATGTACGCTTCTTCCCTGAGTTCGATCGACGCGTGGTGGCGCGAGACGTCCACGTCCTCGAGGACGATCCCGCATTCCGCGTCGCGCCCGATCACGGTCCCGCGGCGCGGCAGGGCGACGACGCCCTCACCGACGGTAACCGGGTACAGGCGGACCAGGTATCCGGTGTCGTCCCCGAGCTTCGTCAGAAACGAGCTGAGGAGTTGTGTCCGGGTAGGGTCTTCGCTGGACATCGGCGGGATTATAGGCTCTGGGGCCAACTTCCTTTCGTCGCGACGCGTCGTGCCGTAGAATCCTCGCTTCACCTCTAGGACCCCTCTCATGGGCCTCACCGATCTCGTCCCGGACCTCGCCTCTTCCGACCCCGCGGTCCGCTTCAAGGCCGTGACCGCCCTCTACAAAATGGGCCCGGCCGCCGCTCCCGCCGTCCCGAAGCTCGTGCCGCTTCTCAGGGACATCGACGGCGTGAATGTCAAGATGACGGACGGAAGCGAGCGGATGATCACGCTGGCGGAGCGGACGTCGATGGCGCTTGCGGCGATCGGCGAGCCTGCCGCCGGCGCGCTGGTAGAGGAGTTGAAGACGGAGGATCCGGTCTCGATGATCCACTGCGTCCGCGCGCTGGCGGCGCCGGCCCTGGCGAAGCGGACTCCGGTGGCGGTGATCGCGGCGCGGATGATGAAGCCGAAAGTGTCGCCGGCGATGGCGACCGCGCTCTGTGAAGTGCTGTCGCAAATCCTGCAGTCGGGGGACGCGACGTCGAAGACGACGGCGCGCATGGTGCTCACGGCCGGTATCGCGGCCGGAAAAGTTCCCGCGAAGTACCACGGTCTGGTCTCCGCGCCTTCGGCGCCGGCGAAGCCTGCGGCCCCGCCTCCCGCCGCCCCGGCGCCCTCGGGGTGGATGAGCACCGACGCGCGCGTCTCCGAGGTTCCCGCGGCGCGCCCCGCGCCGGTTCCGGCTCCGCCGGACACCTCCGCGGCCGAGCTTGCGGCCGCTTCCCTCGACGCCTCGACGTCCGCGCCGGAAGTCCGCCGGCCGGCGCGTCCGGGCTCAGCCAACCTGCGTCCTTCGGGAATCGATCGTCCGACCTCGATGAGCCCCAGCATTCCGCTTCCCGAACCGGAGCAACCGCCCGAAGACCTGCGCGGCCGCGTGGTGGAGCGTCCCGCTCCGCCAAGACACGAGCCTTCCGCTGCCAGTTCGCTGTCGGCGGCCTGGACGCCCGAAGTCGTCGCGGAAATGCAGCAGCGCGTGCCGCCGTTCGGGCCGGCTCCGCAGCGCGAGACGGCGGCGGCGGCCAATGTGCCGTACGCGCCGGGAGACCGGTTTGAGTACCGGCATGAGGTCGGGGAACTGATCAAGCGCGGGGATAAGTTGAAGGCGGTGAACTTGCTGCGGGCGAAGACCGGTGCTTCGCTGGTCGAGGCGTTGAAGCAGGTGGAGAGCTGGGGATAGGGCGGAAGCTGGCGGAGGCTGGCGGAAGCTGCGGAGGCTGGCGGAGGCTGGCGGAGGCTGGCGCAGGTTGGCGGAGGCTTCCATCAGAAGACCAGCGGCCGGCTGAATTGGATTGTCGTTAGCGTCCGCGAGCCTCCGCAGCTTCCGCAGCCTCCGCCCTCTTCCCTGTCCGTCGAATTCGCTTAACGCCGCCGCTTCTTTCCGCAGAATACGCCCTTCACGAAACCGCGAGGACGCTCCATGGCGAAGTCGAAAGGACTGGGCCCGTACAAGAAACGCAAGATCGATCCGCCGGGGATGAAAGGCGGGATGAAGGCGGCGGACCTGCTGGACGGGTATTTCCTCGCTTACAACTCGGCGCGCCTCAAAGAAGCGGCGCACCTCATGGTCAAGAAGGCGCTCGATCCCGACGTCACCGTGGGAATTTCGCTCAGCGGCGCGTTGACGCCGGCGGGGCTCGGAGCGGGCGTGCTCATCCCGCTCGTGAAGGCCGGGTTCGTCGACTACATCATTTCCACCGGCGCGAACCTGTATCACGACATCCATTTCGGCATCGGCTATGACCTCTTCGAGAGTTCGCCCTTCGTCGACGACGTGGACCTGCGCGACAAGCACCTGATCCGCATCTACGACATCGTCTTCGACCAGGACGTGCTGCTCGACAGCGACGCGTACGTCCGGCGCGTCTGCCGCCAGCCGGAGTTCCAGAAAGAAATGGGGACGACCGAGCTGCACTGGCTGCTCGGGAAATACGTCGCGGAGACGGAGCGGAAGCTGAAATTGAAAGAGCGCTCGCTTCTCGCCGCCTGCTACCGCGCCGACGTCCCCGTCTTCACCCCCGCTCCCGGCGACGGCACGATCGGCATGAACGTCGCCGCCGCCGCGCTCACCGGCTCCGCGCTCAAGCTCGACATGAACCGCGACATTTTCGAAAGCGCTGCCTACATCTACGACGCAAAAGTCCGCGGCGGAAAATCGGCCGTCCTCATCCTCGGCGGCGGCACCCCGAAGAATTACATGCTCCAGACTGAACCCTTCATCCAGGAAATCCTCTACGTCAACGAGCGCGGCCACGACTTCTTCATCCAGATCACCGACGCCCGCGCCGATACCGGCGGGTTGTCGGGCGCGACGCCCGGCGAAGCCGTGACCTGGGGCAAGGTCGATCCCGACAAGCTTCCCGACAGCATCGTCTGCTACACCGACTCGACCATCGCCGCGCCCCTCCTCGCCCAGTACATGCTCACCCGCCACAAGCCGCGCAAATTGAAGCGGCTCTACAAGCGCCGCGACGAGGTCGTCGAGATGCTGATGAAGGCCGGCGCGAAGCAGGCGAAGCGGATTTTTGGGGTGGAGAAGCGGATGGAAGGGCGGTAAGTGCAGTTCGGAGACGGGAGTCGGGAGACTCGGCCGGAAGCGGAGATTCGCGCATTGTGGTGGGATTTCACGCCATGGACCCAAATTCTGAAACGGATTCCCTGCGAATTCAGCCGTACCCTCTGGCGCGGATTCTGCAGAGGGCTTGCGGGACGCGTTGCGTGCGCGAACCTCACCGGGGAGCTCAACATTGAGAGGGGCGGATGAGCGAAGAGACGCCGCAGGATGACGGTCAGCCCACGCCTCCGCCGCTGCCGCCGTCCGGCGAGGAGGCTCCTGCGCCGGAAAACTGGCTCGTTGGGGATCCTGCGCCGGAGTCCGAAGGTCCAGCGCCAGCGCCCCAGGATTCTCCCGAACCCGCCCCCGACGTTTCATGGACTGCTGCTCCCCCCGACCTCCCTCCGGAGCCAGCAACCGCGCCCGAGGCGATGGACCGCCGCGGATTCCTGTCGCGCGCTTCCTCGATCGCGATGGGTGCCGGCCTCGTCGGCGGCTACGGCGTCTTCGCCGCGATGGCGGGCCGCTTCCTTTACCCGGCGCGCCCGTCGCTCAAGGGCTGGCTCTTCGTCATCGACGTCGCTTCCATGAAGCCCGGCGCTTCGCTCACGTACACCGCCCCCGACGGCGCGACGATCGCCGTCGCGCGACAGGGACTGACGGGACAGGTCGGCGACTTCATCGCGCTCTCCAGCACCTGCCCCCATCTCGGCTGCAAGGTCCACTGGGAAGGCCAGAACCAGCGCTTCTTCTGCCCCTGTCACAACGGCGCATTCGACCCGTCCGGCAAGGCCATCGCCGGACCGCCGAAAGAGGCGGGCCAGTCGCTCGGGCGCTACCCGCTTCGCATCGAGAACGGGCTCCTCTTCATCGAGGTCCCGCTCGAAGGCCTGCCGGGGCAGGAGGAAGCGTGATCTCCCCGATTGCGTGGCTGAAGGAACGCATCCCGGTCGACGGCGACCAGCTGGCGGAGCTGTCGAACGAGCCGGTGCCGAATCACCTCAAGAGGTGGTGGTTTGCTCTCGGGGGAACGCCGGCGTACCTGTTCGTGGTGCAGATCGTGACGGGGATTCTGCTGGCGTTTTACTACGAGCCCTCGCCGCGGACCGCGTACGGGTCGGTGAAGTACATCACCGATACGGCGGCTTACGGCTGGTACTTCCGGAGCGTCCACAAGTGGGGCGCGACGCTCATGATCGCGGCCGTGATCCTGCACCAGATGCGCGTGTTTTTCACGGGCGCGTACCGCAAGCCGCGCGAGATCAACTGGATGATCGGGATGTGCCTGCTCGTGTGCACGCTCATGGCCGGCTTCACCGGATACTCCCTCGTCTACGAGCAGCTCAGCTACTGGGGCACGACCGTCGGCGCCAACATCGGCGGCAGCGTCCCGCTCATCGGCCCCTTCATGCGCGAGATGATGCTCGGCGGCGAGGCCTACAACGAGCGCACGCTCTCGCGCCTGTTCATCGTCCACGCCGCCATTCTCCCGACGCTCATGGTCGGCCTGATCGTCGTTCACATCGCCCTCATCCGTCTCCAGGGCGTCACCGAATTCCAGTTCAAGGACGAAGACCAGACCAAGCCGAGGCACTTTCCGTTTTTCCCCGACCACCTCTACACCGAGCTCTCCATCGGCCTCGTCCTCATGATCCTCCTCTCCGCCCTCGCGACGATCCTCCCCGCGACGCTCGGCCCGCGAGCCGATCCGCTCTCCACCCCGGAAGTCATCAAGCCCGAGTGGTTCTTCTACGTCTCCTTCCGCTGGCTCAAGCTCTTCTCCGGCACCTTCGCCGTCCTCTCAACGGGTTTCATCGCCTTCACCATGTTCATCTGGCCCTTCATCGACGGCTGGATCCGGAGGAAGTCGAAGTATCAGGAAGCGTCCGTCGCCGTCGGGATCGTCGCTGTGCTTGTCATCATCGGGCTGACCGTCTGGGAAGCCGCGGTGGCACATTAGCCGGGCCGGGAAAGTGGCGTCGTCTACCTTCACCAATCTCGGCCCGGCTAACCCTGGTCGAGCCCGGAGGGCGAGTCGAAGGGCCTTGAAGTCAGGGTCGTAACGGACGGAGAAAGGACCTGCCGAAGTTCGATCAGGAGCCAACGATGAGCCTCGAAGCCAAACGCCGCATCATCTTCGTCCTGGGACTGCTCTTCCTCGCCTCGCTCGTCTTCGTCCAGTACATGGAAGTCACGAGGAAGCGGCAGGAGGCGGGCCTGTCGGACGCGCACGTGGCGGTGCCGGCGTCGTCGAAGGGGTGCGTCGACTGCCACACGGAGAACTCGCCGGGGATTGTGGCGCACTGGACCGGGAGCACGCACGCCGTCAAGGGTGTGGCGTGCTTCGAGTGCCACCAGGCGCAGCAGGGGGAAGCGGACGCGTTCAGCCACTACGGGCAGCTGATCGCGACGGTGGTCACCCCGATGGACTGCTCGCGGTGCCACGTGACGGAGGGTCAGGAGTTCGCGCACAGCCATCACGCGAAGGCCGCGAACATCCTGGCGTCGCTCGACAACCTGCTGGCCGAGACGGTGGAGGGCTCGAGGGAGCCCTTCAACCCGCACTCGCCGACGCTCGGGCGCGAGATGGCCGCGCAGGTGAACGGCATGGCCAGCGTGAATTCGGGCTGCCAGCAGTGCCACGGCGGCCGGGTCGCGCTTCTCAACAAGGACGGCAAGCCCATCACGAACCTCGACCTGAAGCCCGGCGACGACGGGAAGCCGACGAACGCCGAGGCGCTCGGG
>WSZJ01000172.1:8742-16796 GCA_009773755.1 Planctomycetota bacterium
TCTCGACTCGATGACGTGGCCGAACACGGGGATCGGCCGCATCAATCTCGACGGCTCGCTGGGCTCCTGCGCGGCGTGCCACAGCCGGCACGACTTCAGCCCGCGGCGCGCGAGGCAGCCTGAGAACTGCGGCAAGTGCCACCTCGGGCCGGACCACCCGCAGGAGGAGATTTACAACGAGTCCAAGCACGGCGTTGCGTACCGCGACCTGCGCGACAAGATGAACCTCGACTCGAAGACGTGGGTGCTGGGCAAGGACTACAGCGCCGCGCCGACCTGCGCGACCTGCCACATGAGCGGGAACATCCGCAACGGCGGAAAGACGACGCACGATCCCGGCGAGCGCATCAGCTGGACGAACCGCCCGCCGGTCAGCCTCGTCATGGACACCGACGCGCAGCACGGCGTCGTGAAGGAAGCCGATCCGGAGAAGCGCCGCGCGCTGATTGCGGACTCCTGGCAGCAGAAACGCCAGCGCATGGTCGACACCTGCACGCACTGCCACAGCCCCGACTACGTGAACAACTTCTACAAGCAGTACGACGACCTCGTGCGCCTGTACAACGAGAAGTTCGGCAAGCCGGGACTCGCGATCATGGCCACGATGAAGAAGAACGGCCTGCTCAGCGAAAAGGACTTCGACGAGAACGTCGAGTGGACCTGGTACCTCATCTGGCACCACGAAGGCCGCCGCGCGCGTCACGGCGCTTCGATGATGGCCCCCGACTACACCCACTGGCATGGCATGTTCGAAGTCGCCGAGCGCTGGTACACGAAGTTCATCCCGGAGATCCGCGAGATCATCGAAACCGCGAAGAAGGACGGGAAAGAGGAAGCGGCGGAAGCGGCGTCGAAAGTCGTCGAGGAGATCATGGGACGGGCGGAGCATCGATGGCCGGAGGAGTTCAAGAAGGCGAAGTAAGTTGCGGGTTCCGAGTTGCGGGTTGCGAGTGAACGACCCCTGCGAATGCGCCGTCGGGCCGGGGAGGTGGTGTTTCCGAAATCGGGACCTTACGATCCACCCCTGTGTCCCCCAGACAGGCCCTCGACTTCGTCCGGAAACACGGAATCGTCCTCGAGGCCGCGCGCGGCCCCGTGCCGAGATTCGCCGAGGCCGTCGCCGGCGGCCCGATCCGCGGAAGCTGGTGGGGGCACGCGAAGGGCCACGCGATTTTCGCACTGACCCGCGTTATCCGCGAAAGCAAGGACGTCCTCGTCTGCCGGCTCGTCGGCGGGAAAATCACCTACGTCCACCGCCGGCTCTGGCACGCGCTCGTGCGGCTCGCGGATCGGTTCAACCGCGACAGGCTGTCGGCCGTGCGCGAGGAACACACGGCCAGCGGTGCGCACCGGACGATTCTGAAGCGCTTCCCACTCTGGGTCCCCACCGGCGTGCGCCTGGCGGCGAAGAAGCTGAGCGTTGAGGAAGCGGAGAATTCACTGAAATACAGAACGCTCCCGAACTCTTCAATTACGTCCGGGCGCGCATCGACGCCCACCCGAGGCGCTTCGGACAGTGGTTTTTCACAGGTTCGCAGGACGCGCCGTTGATGAAAGGCGTCACGGAATCCATGGCGGGGAGAGCGGCCGTGTTTCGGCTGCTTCCCCTTTCCCACGAGGAGAGCGCGCGTGTTTCGCCCTTCACCGGCGGGTTCCCGGAAGCGCTGGCAAGGCCGGCGGCCGCGCGAATCTGGTTCAGCTCGTACCTGCAGACCTATCTCGAGCGGGACGTGAGAGCGGTCAGCTCCATCCGCGAGCTGGCGACCTTCCGCCGGTTTCTCTCTCTGGTCGCGAGCCGGTGCGGCGGATTGCTGAACAAGACTGACATCGCTGCTCCGCTGGGAATTTCCGTCCCGACGGTTACTGAGTGGCTTGGGATTCTCGAAATCACGGGCCAGATCATCATCGTGCCCCCCTATTTCGAGAACTTCGGCAAACGCCTGGTCAAGTCGCCGAAAATCTACTTCACGGACTCCGGCCTCGCCTGCCACCTGCTCGGCATTCCCTCCGCAGAGGCTCTGCGATCTTCGCCATTCCGCGATGAGCGGGGACTCGAAGTCGACTTCGTCCTGGATCTCGGGAACAGGAAGCTGGTCCTGCTTGAAGCGAAGGCGACGCGAACCCCGACGCCAGACCTCGCACGGCCGCTCGCCGTGCTGGCGAAAAGCGTAAGCCCCCACGAATCCCGCTCTTACCTTGTCCATTCGGCCACCGGAGAGGCCGCGAAATCGTCCTCGCTTCTCCCCGGAGTGAGGAGTATTCGAGTCGATGCATTGGGAAGCGTCCTCGAAGCCTGGTAGCGCCGGCTCAACGAGCGTCGGGCTGCGTCATGCCTGGTCCGGGGAGCGCCGATGCACCTCGGGCGCGGCGACACGCGGGGACAGCAAGCGAGCGTCACGGAAGTTGCGCGAGCAGCGTTCGTGCGGGAACGACCACGGGATCCTTCCGCGCGAATGCGTCCGCGGCGACGAAGGGCGCTCTCATCACCGCGTGAAATGCGTGGGAGGCGCCGGTTTGCTTCTGGAAGTACGCCAATGCCGGGGAAAGCGCGTCGTCCGACGTCTTGACCTCGACGAGAAACCACGGCTTCCCGTCGCGCACGACCACGAAGTCAACCTCGCGCTTGTCCTTGTCCCGCAGATAGCGCAGCTCGAATTCTCCGAACCCGCGGTCCTCCCACGTCTCGACCGCCTTCAGCAGGTGGCACGCGACGAACGTCTCCGCGCGCGCCCCTTCGTCCGCCACGCCCGACCAGTCGCGCAGGTACCATTTCGGCTCCTTGCGAAGCGACTTTGCGACGCTTCGAAACCACGGTCGGACGAGGAACCCGATGTAAAGGGCGGCGAGCGTTTCGACCCACGCCTTTGTCGTGGGTGCGGACACACCGAGGTCCGAGGCGAGATTGCTCATCACGATCTGCTGCGCCGACCGTTCGTGCAGAATGTTCCCCAGCACCTCCAGGCTCCCGAGGTCCGCCACCCGTGTCAGCTCCCGCGCGTCCTCCCGCAGCAACAGTTCGCGTCGCTGCCGGCGCCACGGCGTCGTGAACTCCGCTTCTCGCTTGAAGTACGGCTCCGGGAATCCGCCGTGCGTCCAGAGCGACTCGAAGTCCGCTTCCGGCAGCGCCCTCGGCGGCCGCGTCAGCGACTTGGGCGGGAGCGATGGGTCGAGAAGCTCCCCGATTGAAAACGGGTGCATCCGGAAGTGAAAGTACCGCCCGAGCAGGCTGTCGCCGCGGCGCAGGAGGCCGAGCCGCGAGCTGCCGGTGACGAGAATGCGGGCCTTGGCCCCGTGGACGTCGAAGAAGCCCTTGAGGAAATCGCGCCAGCGGCGGTGCTTGTGGAGCTCGTCGAATACGACCACGGGCGGCCGCTCGCGGATTTTCTCGAGCTCAAGCGATTTCGCCAGCACGTCCGGTCCCGCGAGGATGAGCTGGCGGTGATTCGCGTCGTCCCAACTGAGGTACGCGTCGCCCAGTTCGCGGCAGGTCGTGGTCTTTCCGACCTGGCGCGGTCCCGTGACGAAGGCCATCTGCCGGCGCGAGCGGAAGTGCTCGCGGAGGAGGGCGGAGTAGAGTCGGGGTCCGGACATGAAAACCATAATAAAGACTTATTTAGTTTGGTCAATGCCGATCTAATGCCAAGTTAATTTCCGTTCAGGCCGACAGCCTCGCGACGCGTCATGCTCGGCGCGGTCCGCGGCAATCCGAGTCATGGCCGATTATCCATCGAAGACGATCGGCATTCGGGCCGCAACACTCGTCCGGGCTGCGGCGTGCAGGATGGACCAGCCGAAGCGCACGTAATAGAGCGGCTCCTCAAATCCTCCAACCGTCTCCCCGGAGGAGAGGTCCTTCCAGTCTTTCTTCAGTCCCAGCGATGCGTTCAGCACGTCGAGCTCGCGCAGGAGCGCGACCGACGATCCAACGTCCGAACGCTCGTCGAAATCCAGCGGCCGGTCGAAGTCTACCGGGACGTACCACTGGCAGAAGCGAGTCAGGTGCGGGAACCGCGTGGCTCCCCCACGCCATGTCCGGACGAGGCACTCCTGGTCCCGGGGATCGTCGCGCTCGAAGGGGCGACCGGCCGCCTCCGGGTCGCCCTGGCGTGCGGCGAACTTCTGGAGCGCATCGTGAGCCTGCCCATCGTACTGCTCGCTGAACGCCGTCTCGCCCGACTCCAGCCACTCGGCGGGATTGCCGGCCAAGGCCGCGACTTTCCTGCGAATTCCCAGGATGACCTCCCGCGCCTGCTTCGCGCTGAGGCGCGACTTCGGGGCGCCCAAGCGCGTGATCATTCCCGGAAATGACTTCTCGAGCGGGCTTTGGAACTCTCCCGTCAGCACGCGCGTGATCGGCATGACGTGGATGTCCAAGCCCATGCTGCGAATTATTCGCTTCTTGACCGTGATTCCGTGCATTAAACTTTTCCCTAACACCTCTTCGCGGCGTCACGCGACCCATGACCACCTTTCTAAGCGGCCCCCCCGTCGTGCGCCTCGTCAACGCGTTCGAGCGCCCGTTCGAAAACGCGGTGGCGACAGCACGCACCTGCTACTCCTCAAAAGGGATCATCACGCCCGAGGAAGTCGGCGGGGACAAGGAGAAGTCCGAAGTCAAGAAGGCGGAAAAGGCAGAGCGCCGCGATTCGCTTGCCCGGTCGATCTACGAGGCCGGACACCACACGACGCTTCAGCACGCGCATTTCCAGTTCGCGCTCGACCGCGTGTCGCGCCACTGCATCTGGGCATTCCTGCACTCGCATCCGTTCTACAACTCGGAGCAGGTGAGCCAGCGGTACGTCGAGGTGAAGGAGGGGAGCTACGCGGTGCCGCCGCTTTCGGGCGAGGCGCTGAAGCTGTACACCGAGACGTGCGACGCGCAGGTGAGGTGCTACCAGAAGCTGATCGAAGTGCTGCTGCCGGTGACCGGCGAGGAATACTACAAGCGCTTCAACGGGCGCCGGTACAACCGCAAATTCGACAAGGAAGTGAAGAAGAAGGCGCAGGAGATCGCGCGGTACGTGCTGCCGGTGTCGATCTTCGCGTACATGTACCACACGGTTTCGGGGCTCACGCTGCTGCGGTACTGGCGGATGTGCGAGCAGCCCGACGCGCCGACGGAGACGCGCGACCTGGTGCGGCTGATGGTCGAGGAGTTGCTGCGCGCGGACCCGCTGTTCAAGGTGATCCTTGAAGAGCCGATACCGGAGGCGGAGCTGCCGGAAACGGGGATCCAGCAGCGCTTCCGCCCCTCGGCGAAAGAATTCTGCACCGAGTTCGACGCGAAGCTGGGCGGCCGGACCAGCGTGCTCACGGGGTGGAAGTCGGATAACGAAAAGGGGCTGGCGGACGCGGTGCGCGAGGTTTTCGGCCTGCCGGAGTCGCGCATGAACGACGACGAGGCGATCCGCGTCGCGCTCGACCCGAAGTCGAACCGGTTTTTCGGCGAGTCGATGAACGTGACGACGCTGTCGCACCTGTCGCGCGCGCTCCACCATCCGAACTACACGTTCAAGAAAAAACTTTCGCACACCGCCGACTCGCAGGACCAGCGCCACCGCATGACGCCCGCTTCGCGGCCGGTTCTGCTCACGCACCTGCACGACGAGCCGGATTACGTCGCGCCGGAGCTGGTGAAGCTGAGCGAGGACGGGAAGCGGCTCTTCGACGAAGCGATGGCGCGGGCGTGGGACGCGTTCACGAAGCTGAAGGCGCTGGGCGTCCCTGCGGAATTCGCTTCTTACGTGCTCCCGAACGCGGTCTCGGTGCGCTTCAGCGAATCGTCGGATCTGCTCAACCTGCATCACAAGCTGAAGGCGCGTCTCTGCTACAACGCGCAGGAGGAAATCTGGCGGGCCTCGAAGGACGAGGCCGAGCAGATCAAGCTCGCGAACCCGCGGATCGGGATGTACCTGCTGCCGCCGTGCGGGCTGCGCTGGATGGCGGGGATCAAGCCGAGCTGCCCCGAGGGCGACCGCTATTGTGGGATCCCGGTCTGGAAGATCGAGCTGGAGAAATACGTGCGGACCATCTGAAGTACCGTTCGCCTTCGACCTGACATTTGCAGTTCTGCATTCGATCTATTGGATAACCGTGAACCGGTACGCGTTCGACCACTCCCGCAGCTTCTTCGCCTGCGCGTCGGTCAGCTTCATCGAGTCCGCGATCTGTTTCTGCGCGGCGATCATCAGGTCGTACGCCAGCCGCCGCTGCGCGTTCTCAGAATTCTCCTGGCCGGAAGTGCCGAGGCGCAGCGCGGTTTCCGCTTCGATGGATTTCATCATGAAGTCGTCCACGATCGACTCGAGGCGCGTCCGCTGGTCGGGGCCGAGATCGAGGTCGCGCGACCAGGCGTCCACAAGGCTGCCTTTCACGACGAGCCGCGTGCCGGAAAACTGTGAAGTGGGACCCATGTTCGGCCAGGCCAGCTCGAAGTTCTCGTAAGCGTAGCCTTCGTCGTCGCGGTCATCGGGGATCCACTCGTCCAAGGCGTCGTAGAAGTCGCTCACGTATCCCGAGGACTCGCGGGCGAGTTCGAACCCGGACATGGAAGCGCGGTCGCGCTGACAGGCGTTCCAGATCTTGCGGTGCTCCTCGAGCCGTTTGAGAAAGAGTTCCCGGCCTTCCGCGGGGAAGGGCGGGTCGGCGGCGGCGAAGGCGTCGGCGAGGACGGACCACAGGCCGTCGGGAGAGAAGGTGGCCTCTCCGGGAGACAGACCTGTTTCCTCGCACAGGGCGGACAGCCAGCGCTGGAAATCCAGGGAGAGCGCCTGCCCGTCGCGTGTGTACAGGAATCCTTCGCTGGCCAGTTCGCGCAGGTGCCTGCCGAGCCTGGCGGCGAACGCGGCCCGGAGCGAGGCGGCGCTCGTCCCTTTGAGAGCCGCGGGTCGCGAAGCGGCATCGGAGATGAGGCGTATTTCTTCGCGGAGTTTCGCGCCGGACAGCTCGAGCGCCGCGATTTCTGTCGCGAGGCTGTCCTCCTGGCCGCGTTCGGCAGCGGCCGTGTTGCTCACTTTCGCGGCGCTCTCCTCCGGCGCCGCCGCCGCGGGCCCGGCCGAGGCACGAGGCAGCAGCCGGAATGCAATGCCTCCCGCCAGGGCGCCGAGGAGAAACCCGAGGAGAACGCGCGCGATCATTCTCCTTCCTCCTCTTCCATGTAGTCGACCGTCCCGTCGTTGATCGTCACCGTGTAGATCTTCGCCCACTCGGCCAGCTTCTTCGCCTGGGCGTCCGTCAACCGCGCTACTTCCCGGATCCGCTTCTGCGCCTGCACCATCGCCGGCAGCCTCGACAGTTCATCCCGCAGCCCGTACGTCCCTGTCGCTTCCTGGGGCGCCTGCCATTCCTCGTGCGCGTCCTGATCACGGATGTACTGCGCCGCAATCGGCAGCAGGGCCGCCGCTTCCGACTTTTCAAGGCCGAAGTCGTTGCACCAGGCGCGCGCGAGGCGCCCGCCGACCTTCTCCGCCGTGCCGCTGATGTAGCCGCTGTCGGAGTAGACGTCCGCGTCGTCCAGGCCGTCCATGGCCGTCCGCATCGCGTTGAGCGCGTCCGGTGGGACCGAAGCGAAGAGCGAATCCCGGGCGCGGGCCTGGATTTCGAAGAGATCGGCGCGGCGTTCGAGGCTCATCGAGGACGCGTTGCGGGCGAGCCAGGCGTTCCAATCCGAGCGGTAATTTGCGAGCGCGGCGTTCAGCGAGGCCTGCTCCGTCTCGGAAAGCGGAGGCTTCCCCGCTTCGCGCATGCCGACGAACACCTCCTCCAGCGTGTCCGGCGACAGACGCCCCTCCAGCGCCGACACGCCGTACTTGTCCGCCATTTCCCCCGCCAGCAGCATCAGCTCCATTCGCAGTTTCGGATAGCTGTCCGGACCGCCGGTCCCGTCCGCAAACACCGTCAGCAGGTCGGCGCCGAATTCGCGGCGCGGGCGACGCTTTCGCTGCGGGTCGCCTGATGCGGCGGAAGTGGCGGCGCGGAGGGCCGCGAGGTTTGCGGCGAGGCGCGCGTTTTCGTCGCGGAGGGCCGCCGCGCGGTCGACTCGGGGATCGGCCTCG
>WSZJ01000173.1 GCA_009773755.1 Planctomycetota bacterium
GGAAGCCGATGAATTACGACCCTGAGAACGTGAGCAACGGTCGCCCGGAGGCGTGCGGCGTCGGCCCGTCCGGCGCGCCTCGATTGCCCCAGTTCTTCATATCCGCCTCACGCGCGCGCCGGATGGGCTGACGTCGCACGCCGAAGGGCGATTGTTGCTCACGTTCTCAGTTCCTCGCGAATCGGATCGGGTTGAGCTGGAGTTTTTTCCCGTCGACGATCGTGACTTTCTTCTCCATCCACCCGATATCCGGCGCGTAAATCACGATCAGGTGTTCACCCGGCGGAAGATCCGGAATGTAAAAATAGCCTTCATCGGAGGTCTTGCAGATGCGCGACGCTTCGTAGGAGTTCTTGGGGTCCCATTCTTTCGAATCGGTGCCGTAGCCACGGTCCAGGGGGCGCCAGACGATGACGCCTGGAAGAGGATTTCCCGTCGCAGGGCCGAGGATGACTCCTTCGATGGATCCGCCGGGTTCCATGTTGGCCCGGTAGATGACCTCTTCGCCTCCCTTCACGACGATGTCGCGTCCGCGGAAGCAGGCCCCGGTCCCGAAGACGTCGATGCCGTAGCGGCCCGGTTTGAGATAGAACACAAGCGGGATACCCTCGGGCCTGGGTTGCCCTGCATACCACCTGCCGACGTGGGGCTCCATCAGCACTTTGTAGTCCGGGCTCGACGGACCGCAATCCATGGGGAACAGGACGTAGCCGAACCCGTAGGCGAGCTTGTCCCCGTCCCGGCGTGCATCGAGGATCAACCGTCCGCTTCCCGGCAGCATCGGCTCCTGGCAGATCCACCTGGAATCGATCGACCCGGGCCCGTTGCATCCCGCCGCGCAGAATGCCGACGCCAGGATGACGATCGCCACCACCGTCCACCGCATCGTCTGGTTCATTTCGCCTTTCCTCTTCCCGCCCCTCTGGATCCCCCGCCACCGTCAACGCGCCGCCGTCAGCGCGCGCCCTCCGTCCACCGACAGCAGCACTCCGGTCGTCCACTTTGCGCCCGCCGAAGCGAAGTACAACGCCGCTTCGGCAACTTCGTCCGGCGTACCGACTCGCCCCGCCGGATGCGTCGTCTTCGACCGTTCAAGAAATGCTGCGTACGCCCCTTCGTCCATCCCGCCCGTGCGATGCAGATCCGTCACGACCACGCCGGGGAGGATCGCATTCACGGTCACGTTCTTCGGCGCCAGCTCGAGAGCCAGCGACTGGGTGATCATGTTCACGGCGGCCTTGGAAACGCAATAGCCGAGAAGCCCGCCATAGGGGCGGATTCCCGTGACGCTCCCGAGATTGACGATCGAACCGCCTCCGCGCTTGACGAGAAGCGGCGCGCAGGCCCGGGTCACCTCGATCACGCCTTCGACGTTCGTGTCCATCAGGTCGCGCCATTTCGCGCGGTTGAAATCGAGGATCCCGCCGGAGCCGATGATGCCGGCGTTGTTCACGAGGATGTCGAGCCCGCCGAACGCTTTCTCGCACTCGGCGGCCCACCGGTCGGCATCCCCGGGCCGACGGACGTCGCCGGTCGACACCTGGCTCCGGCCCTTCAGGGCTCTCGCCGTCGCGTCGAGCGAATCCCGGCGGCGCCCTGTCAGGAATACCGAAGCGCCTTCCGCCGAAAACAGCGCGGCGATGGCCCGGCCGATCCCGGATCCCGCGCCCGTCACCAGCGCGACCTTGTCCTTCAGCTTCATGGCTTCTCCAGAAAGTCTTCAAGCGCACTTCCGGCCATGTCTCCCGCCGGCGTAACCCCGAGCCACTTCAGAACCGTCGGCGCGAAGTCCACGTGCCGGACGCCCGTGGCTTCCCCGCGACGGAACCCGGGGCCCGCGAAAACCAGCATCGCGCGGAGCCGCGTGATCCGCGGGTCGCCCGAATGATAGCCCATCGGCGGTGAGAGCTCGCGCGCGAGAGGCGAGTCCTTTTCCGGGAGATCCGGGGAGAGAAGCGCGAAGAGCCGCACGCCGTCGCAGGCGGCGGAAATCCACGCGTCGCCTTCCGGACTTGCGGAGAGGTCGGCCGAATTGGTGCCGGGTCGGAACGGGGGGAGAAGCGCTCCTGGGCCGAGCGAGGCTTCGGCAGCCCGGGTGATTTCGCGCTCGGCGAGAGACAGCCAGGCTTCTTTCTCTTCAGGAGGGACGATTCCCCCGAGCCGGTCGAGCGTGTTTACGGTGAGGAAGTCGCCGGCGCGTCCGAAGAGCACCTGGGTGGCGGCGAGGTTGACGCCGCCGGTTGCGGATCGCGCGAGAAGGCCGGCCCGCTCGAGGACGAGATTCGGGTAGAAAACATGGTCGACGGGGGCCATGCCGTGGTCGCTGACCACGGCGATCGAGCCCTCGGGCCCCAGCGCCGTCGCGAGGTCGCCTGCGAGGGAATCGCAGACCGCGAGAACTTCGTCGAGCGTCGCGGCCGCCTCGCGGTCCCCCCAGATTTCGACCTTGCCGAGGAGGTCGTGAAGCGCTTCGTCCGGCTGAGGGAGATAGGCAATCGTGAGATCCGCCGGGTGATTCTTCATTGCCCAGAGCACGGCCTTTTTCACCTGCGCCGTGTTCAGCTTTGTCGCGGCGAGATACGCGTTGCGCTTCCATTCGGTCCCGTCCAGGAGGGATGGGTCAAGTTTCTGGGCATTGAAGGCGTAGCCGCCGACCTCCTGCCGGAATCGTGCGGCGTCCGCGGCCGACGGGGCGGCGACGGTCGAGTAGGAAGAGCGCAGGAGGGACCAGCCGGTGCGGTCGATGCGGGCGAGGTAGAGGTAAAAGACGCCGCGCACCGCCGGGTGATCGATGGCGACCCAGGTTGCGAAAGGGACTCGAACGCGCAAGGGGGCGGACGCCACGAGGAGGCTGTCGCCGTCGCGCTCGACGCTGAAAGTCTGATCGTCTGCCGCGAATGCCGGCCCCGTCACGATCGCGGAGCGGACAAGGTTGCGGTAGCCGTTGAAAATGTGAAGCCCCGGCATCCCGCGGTCTTCGTCGTTGTCGGGTTCCGCGTGGGTTGCCTGCACCACGGTCACGCTTCGCCCCGCCCGCGCGGCGACCCGCCAGACCGGTTCGGCTGCAAGCGCCGCCGCGTCAAAACCCGGCCGTACTTCCAGGATCGTGTGCGCCGTGCGCGGCAGAACAGGCGTCTCATTGCCGAGAATCTTCGTGCGGTCGGACCAGCATCCCGTCCAGAGCGTTGCGTGCGCGGGCGCCGTCCTGGCAGGAAAGCTCGACAGGCTTCCGTCGGATGCCGAAGCGCCCCGCGCCACGAGCGCAGCGATGTTCGGGAGCTTTCCGGCCGCCATCTTCTGCTGCGCCAGGTCCCATGGAAGTCCGTCCAGCGACAGCACGAGCAGTTGCCTGCGGGAAGCTGCTTTCCCGTCGTTTCCCTCGCCGTGGTCCTTCGCGCAGCCGGCAATCCCGACGGCGCAGGCGACGGCGAGCAAAACGAGTGTGGTGAATCGCATGCGGGGCGGGAAATTGTAAGCGAAGTACAGGGAGTCCTACCGCCGATTCTCCGTCATAATGCCCGCGCGATGCCTCCCCTGAATTTTCCATGCCCCGCCTGCGGCTCGATGGTCTCCACCGTCGGCCTCCCGCCCGGCGCCGTTCCGTTCTGCTCCGGCTGCGGCCGCACGTTCCCGCTTCCAGCCGCTCAAGCCCCCCAGTTCGGTTCGACACCGGGCGCGGGCGTCGCCGGTTGCGGCGCGTTCGTCGTCGGCGCCGTCGCCTTCGCAGGAATCGCCGGCGTCGCGTTCATGCTCTTCACCAGCCGCGGCAGCATGGCGCGTCACGCGATGCAGGCGCAGGCGGAAGCGCAGGCGGCGGCGAAGCAGGCGAACTTCGAGCGGGCGAAGGTGCTCGCCGCGCAACTCGAGGACGCCGACGTCAGCAGGTCCATGCAGGCCTGGCACGGGCTCGCGGGATGCGATGCCACGGACCACTGGGGAACTTTCGACGTGCTCGACGAGCTCTTCCGCCGGACTCACGCGCGCAACGCGCTGTGGAATCTATCGAACGGTTTTCAGATGTATTACGGGCAGAAGGGCGAAGACGCGATCGCCCGCGAGCTGGTTGCTCGAAAGGCCTCGGACGAGGAGGTCGACCTTCTCTGCCAGTCGCTCGAGCAGTACCCGGATTCCGTCGAGAGGGACCATGGGGCGGTGAAGGGCGCCGAGATTCGCACTCGTGCCTGGCACGCTCTGACGAAGGCGGAAGCGATGGTCGACCGGGCCGGCGCGACGAAACGAATCGGGCTTGCGCTCGAACGAGTCCGTTCCAAGTTGCCTGCGGAAAAGCGGTGAGTTCGAATTGACCCCGGAGATCCTTCACCTGTATGCGTGGGACGTCGCCTATGAGATCCCGCTCGCTGAGGCGGCGCGAGTTCTCGCGCCCGCGGGCGAGGCGGCGGTCCGGCCGGAAAAGGCGGCTCCGCGGGATCTGCCCGCGGAGCGATCGATCTGTGTCTCTCTACCGGAGGTCAGGGCCGGCGGCCTCGCCATCGGGGTCAGCGCGAATCTCTTCCAGTTCGGCGTCATTGCTTTGACGCTCCGGTACCGCGCCGCGGGCGCGAAGCTCCTCGATTTTGCCTCGCATCACGACCCGAAGCTGGAAGGCGGAGAAACGCTCAATTCAATCGCCCGGCGTTCGCTCGACGGGTTGATGGACAGGATTCGTGCAGGGTTGAAGCGCCCCCGGATCAGCCCGGAACAGCCTGAGGCATTCACGGTATTCCGGTTTACGCCTGAGGAGGTCGGGATGGCGGACGGCGCGGCCTGGCTGACCCAGAACGGACGTGACGTGGCGGGGCTCATTACGGGGGAGGCAGACCCCGGGCGGCTCTCGGCAATGGAGGTCGAGGAAACCCTTGCCGAACGATTTTCCTACTACCGCGACGACCTGTGGTGCGCGTGCTCGAGCTTGCGAACCTGCAGCTCGTCGAGTACCGGCACTACGACCAGGAACTGGACCGCGTTGTCACGCGCGCCTACGACGACCTCGAGCGCCTGACGGGCCGACGGATGTTTTCATTTCGCGCCGGCGATCTCCTGAGAGAGCTCCGCGAGCTGCGCGTCAGCGTCTCCGAAGTCGCCGACGAAGTCGAGAACGCCACGAAATACATCGGCGACTGGCACCTCGCGCGGCAATACATGGGATGCGCGACTCGCTTTCACCTCCCCGAATGGCGTCGCACCGTCGAGGACCGCCTCAAGACCCTCGACGAGCTTTACAACCTTGTCGCCGCCGAATCGTCCAATCAGAAGATGCTGATCCTCGAAACGATCATCGTCCTCCTCTTTGTGGTCGACCTGGTCGTCCTCGCGATGGCCGCGCGGAGATGAGGCGCTTCCTGCTGCTGGCCTGTGTGATTTCAGGGTGCTCCGGCCCCCCGACGCTGGAAGAGCGCGCTCTGGAGCCGCTTCACGCTCGCGGCGACGCGTTCCGCGACGCGCGCGGACTGCAGGGGGCGGACCGGGAAGCGTTTTTCTGGCTGCTCTGGAGGGCGGCGCGCCGGCATACGGTGAACGGACAGGAGAGTTCTACGGTTGACGTGGAGGAAGTCACGCCGGAATTCCTGGAGCGGCGCGTGGCGCAGGGGAGGGAAGCGCAGGAATACCCGTGGGCGCCCCGGGACGAAGGCGTGTGGCGCAGCAGCGTGCTGATGTACCGGGTGGGGACGGAGGCGCTGACGAACTGGCATGCCCTGTGGCGGCAGGACGAGGTGGTCAGGCAGCGCGTCGGGGAATTCGCCGCCGGTTGGGCGGCGGACAAGGACGGGGTCTTGAAGCGGCTTCTGCACTACCTGAACGCGGAGGTCCTGGGCGCTCGCGCGAAAAAAAAACCGCGAGGGTTGCCCGACCTGGACCCGGAAACGTGCCTGAAGGAGGGTGGCGGACGCGGGACCGACCTGGCAATCGCCGCCATCACGCTCTTCCGCTCCTGGGGCGTCCCCGCCGTGCTCGTCCGGTGCCCTCTCGTCGGAGGCGAGGCGGGCGGGGACGCGTGGGTGGGGATTCCCGGGACCGACATCTGGATGAAGCCTGCTGACACCGAGCCCGCCTCTCCCTCCTATTTCGCCTACCGGCGCGGCGACCGCCGGCTTCCAAAGGTCTTCGTCTGCGAAGAGCGCAACGAATTCACGCACCTCGTGTCCGCCCGAAACGCGCTCCCCTTCAAAACCCAGTACGATTTCGTCTGGCAGCCCGCCGCCGATGCCTCGGCGCAGCTTCCCGGCGCCGTGCCCGTGACGATCGAGAACCTCCCCGCGCCCGCCTTCCTCTGCATGTTCGCCGGCGGCGGCCTGCTCGCCGTCGCCCCGGGCCGCCCACGCGAAGACGACGCGACGGATTTCGGCCCATGCGCCCCCGGTCTCCTCTACGTGCCCGCGACTCCGGGCCCGCGAGGTCTGCAACTGCCGCTCGGCCCGCCCTTCGTGCTCATGTCGGACGGCTCACGCGAAGAACTCCCCGGCGAGGGCGCCGAAGTCGAATGGGCGTGGGCCGCCTCCCCGGAAGCGCCGGATTCGAAACCGTACGTCTGGCTCGAGGGACGATTCGTGCCGGCGCACTTCGTGGAACGGGATGGGAAGCGCCTGGTGGCCGGGCCCCGGAATGCGTTGTGGCTGGTGTGGCGGGAAGGGCCGGAAAACGGCGGGCTTGGAAAGCCGGTCGGACGGCCGTTCGTGGTTGCGGAGGGTGGGGTCGTGAAGGAGTACTGAAATCTGGTTCGGATCCGGTTGATGCGCGGGATTCACTTCAACCAGCCGTCCTGCCACTTCTTCTGGTCCTCCGTCGGTTTTTCAACAAGCTTCAGCTGGTGCGAGATCTTCTTCTTCTCATTCAGCGTCACTGTTTTTTCCAGCATCCGTTCGCCTCGGAACAGCTGAAAGGTGATCTTGTCTCCCGGTTTCTTCGAGTGGACAAACGCCCAGAACGTCCCGGCGCGCAACCGCTTCCCCTCCGCGGAAACCAGGATGTCGCCCTCGTCGAGTCCAGCGTCCACGGCGGGTCCTGTCTCCGGCACCCGGGTGATTTTCACCAGATCCTCGCCGATCCCCCAGCAGTCGAACCCCGGATCGCTCTCGACCGCGTCGACGTGCGCCTCGTACGTCACGCCGAACGGCGGGAATACATCAGCCAGCGGCAGCTCGACCGTTCCTGAAACGTACTTCGCGAAGAACTCCGTGAAATCGCTTCCCGCCGCCTCATTCACGATGGGTAGGAAATCGTCGTTCGCGTACCCGGCGCCCTTCGTTTTCTCCACCGCTAGTTTCATCACGTCGTCGAGCGACTTCGCGCCGCCCGTGCGCCGCCGGATCTCCAGGTCGAGCACGACGCCGATCAGGTGCCCCGACGTGTAGTACGACACCTCAACATCGTCCCCGTCGTCCGCGTCGTACCAGGTCCGCCAGCTCGACGCCGCCGCGCTCGTTCGTTTGCGCCCGTCGCGCCGCATCAGGTTGTTCAGGTCCTCCTGCACGTAGTTCAGGTACTCCTGCCGGTTCAGCACCCCGCCGCGCCGCATCGAGAGCCATCCGTACGTGGTCGTGAAGCCCTCGTGGACCCAGAGGTTCTTCGTCAGCACTTCCTTCGTGTAGTCGAAAGGCCCCAGCTGCGCCGGCCGGAACCGCTTCACGTTCCAGAGATGGAAGAACTCGTGAGAAACCACGAAGAGGAATTTGAGGTAGCGGTCGCGGTTGGGGAGCTCTTCACCGTTGGCGACGATGGCGGTCGAGTTGAGGTGCTCGAGTCCGCCGGAGCCCCAGCGGGGAAACATGAGGAGGAAGACGTAGCGCTTGTAGGGCGGCGCGCCCATGGCGGCGAGCTGGGCGTTGACGATCTTCTCGACGTCCTTGGTCATGGCGGCGCGGTCATAGACGGGGTTGCCGTGGAGGACGACCTGATGAAGGGCACCGCCCGCCGAGAATTCGCGGATGTCGAGGTTTCCCATGAGGACGGGGGAGTCGACGAGGATGTCGTAATCGGGGGCGGCGTAGGTGTTCTCGCCAGGCGCCGGGTCGAGGCCGGTGGCGGTTTTCCAGCCGGGAAGCGGATGAAGGCGGAGAGTCGAGGGGGTGCTGAGGGCGCCGACGACGTACATGCAGATCCACGAGGCGTGGAAATAGGCGTGCTCGTCGGTCAGGTCCGCGCCGGTGGCGGTGAGCTGGTGCGCGTAAACGCGGTAGCGAAGCGTGATCGCGCCGGCGTTTCCGGTCTGGATGCGCCACGTCTGCTTGTCGACCATTTCCCAGGCGAGGTCGCCCGCGGCGGATTTCGCGGTGAAGTCGCGGATGTTGCGGGCATGGTTCTGGATCTTGTAGTACCCGGGCGTCCAGGCAGGCATGGCGAGGTCAATCGAGCCGCCCTGGACATCGCCGACATCCATTGTGATTTCGTAGGTGTGGTTTTCGGGGCGGGGATGAGCGACGTCGTAGGAAACCGTCAGAGCACGGCACGGGAGCGCACCGGCAACGAGGAGAAGAAGGGCGAAGGCGCGCATGAGGGGGCTCCAGGGTTGGTCGAGGCGGGGGCCGGGCGACGACAACGAAGCAGAGAATTCCGGAAGTCGTCACTCCCCGGCGGTTATCTTTTCGTTTCTTGTTTTTCGTTTTTCGTTTCGTTGCCCCTGCCGTTACTCCTTCGCATGCCGTCTCGCAACTTCCGCGTCCTTCTCCGCAAGCCTTGCGGCCGCCTTGTCCCGCTGATCCACGAGAGCCTTCCTGAGTTTCGGGTCTTCCAGCGCGAGCATCTGGACCGCAAGAAGCGCGGCATTGCGGGCGCCGTTGACCGCAACCGTCGCCACGGGCATCCCGCCCGGCATCTGAACCGTCGCCAGAAGGGCGTCGAGCCCGTCCATGATCCCCCCCGACAGCGGCACGCCGATCACGGGCCTCACCGTCCGCGCCGCAACCGCCCCCGCCAGATGCGCCGCCATCCCCGCTCCGCAGATGAACGCCTGGCAATCCCGTTGCTCTGCTTCCTTCAGGTACTTGTCGAGCGCCGCAGGCGTCCGGTGAGCGGAAAGGACGCGTATTTCGTAGGCGACCTTGAATTCCTGAAGCGCGTCGGCGGCCTTCTTCATGGTGTCGAGATCGGAATCGGAGCCCATGAGAATGGCGACCTGGATCTTGTCCATTCGGCGTCTCCTAGTGAAGGGCCGCGAGGATATCGGGACCGTGGAACCCATGTCCAACTCTGCCGTTCCCTTGCCGTTGCCCTCCTGACCCCTTTCCCCAGCGACCAACTTCAGCCCATCCCCCGCAATGTCCGATAATCCATTCACCAGGATGCGCCCCGCCATCTCCCTCTTCCTCGCGGCCCTCGCCGGCTGCACCTACCCCGACCCGGACCTGCGCCCGGCGCCGCCGAGGAGGACTGCCTTCGGGGAGGCCATCCCCGTACTGAAGGGGTATCCCAAGGATCGCGTGACAGTAAAGGGGGACACCGTTGCCTTCAGCCATGGACACTCGATCACCCTCGCGCTCGGCGGTCTGCTTCGAATCAGCGGCGGCGGTCTCCCGCTGCACGTGCACTCACCGGAGCGGGAAGAGGCCAAAGATCCGGATCTGTCGCCGATCGACGCGCGACTGGCCTGGGTTGTCCGCGACAGAAGCGGCGCTCCGTACTCGCGATTTCAGGTCTTTGTCGGCGAGGTCCCGGACGGAGCGAAACGCCTGGTCGCCTCCGCTGAATCCGATCTGTGCCAACCTGACTTCTCGGCCGATGGCCGGGCGATCGTCTGGACGGAATCATTCGAAGGAAGCCCCCGACTATGGATGACGGACCTGGCGTCGTTGAAATCGACTTTCATCACCGAGGGAGCCTCTCCCGCGACCTCCCCGGACGGCCAATGGATCGCCTTCGAGTACGGAAGCCCGCCATCGCTATTCAAGGTCCGCCTCGACGGCACCGACCGCACCCGCCTCACTGAGGGAATCGATGCCCGCCGCCCCACCTGGTCCCCCGACTCGTGCTGGATCGCCTTCGGCCAATTCGATTCCGAAGGCCGTGCCGACGACATTTGGGCCGTCCGCTCGGATGGATCGCGCTACCTTCGAGTCACCTGGGACCCCGCGCCTGAATGGGATCCCTGCTGGGCCCCCGACGGCCGAATCTACTTCACCACCATCCGCAACGGCGCCCAGGGGATCTGGGGCGTCGCGCAAGAGAACAAGGAGCTTCTGAAATGAAAAAACTGATCTGGCTTGTCCCGTTCGCGCTGAGCGGCTGCCTCGGAGAAACGTACCGGACCCCGGAGCGGAATCCGTTCCGGACCGTCAAACGTGTCGCGGTCGCGCCGTTCCTCGACCGGACGGGAGCGAAGGGATTCGACGGAAAGAAGGCGGCGGACGCCTTTGCCACGGAGCTTCTCATGCATACGGGGTTCGATGTGGTGCGGCCGGGGGAGGTGGTGGATGCCGCGGCGGCGAAGGGTCTCAAGCTGGAAACCGCGGACGATTACCTTGCCGTCGCGAAGGCGCTCGACGCCGACGCGATCGTTGCTGCCGAGGTCACCGAGCTGAATACCTTCTACCCGCCGCGCACGGCCGTGGCGCTTCAGCTCCTCCTGACGCAGCGCGTCAAATCACCGCCTGAAGATCTCGAGCGCCACATCGTGAGCGCCCGCCCCCTCGCGATTTCTCCAGCAACCGCTCTCCACCTCGACCAGCACTTCGAGCTCGTCGCCGACGCCGCCAACGACAACATAAGCTCCTCGCTCTCCTCCTACGCGGCCGCCCGCGTCGCCGACGACTCCCCATGGCGCGACGGCGAGGGAATCGCCCGCAGCCGCGAGCCCTACTGGCGCTTCGTCTGCGCCCTCGTCGTCGAGCGCATCATCGACCTCGAGCTCCGCCGACGCGCGCGCGCCGAGTTCAAATGGAGCAATCCGGAACATCCATGACCTGGGACGAAGCGGTCGATTCCTTCCTCGAGCACCTGCGCCGCCGGAACGTCTCGCCCGAGACGACCCGCGCCTACGCTTCGGACCTCGCAGGCATGGCGGAGGCGCTCGGCCGCCCCGATCCTGCCACGCTCGACCCTCTTGCGCTCCGGCGCTTCCTCGCGAAACTTCGCGACGACGGTTTCCAGAAATCGTCGATCGCACGGAAACTCGCTTGCGCCCGCTCGCTCTGCCGGCACCTCCACCTCCTCGGCGTCCTCGCCGAAAACCCGGGGCGAGCTCTTCGCACCCCCCGCCTGGAACGCAGGCTGCCGAAGGCGCTTTCCGAGGCGGAAGTCGAGGCATTCCTCACGGGGCCGCAGGGGCACTCGAAGGCCGCGCTGCGGGACCGCGCGATCCTCGAAACGTTCTATTCGACCGGATGCCGGATCGCCGAGCTGGCGTCGCTGTCGCGGGCGGAGGTGGACCTGGGAAGCGGCGTCGTCAGGCTCCGCGGAAAGGGGCGCAAGGAGCGTCTCGCCGTGCTTGGCGGCCCGGCGCTCGCGGCGGTCCGAAGGGCGATCGAGGCGTGGCCAGGGAGCGACGCCGTGTTCGCGAACAAGTCGGGGAAGCGGCTTTCGGTGCGCGGCGCGCGCCGGGTGGTCGAGAAGTACGCGAGGCGCGCGGGAATCGGCAAGCGCGTGACGCCCCACACGTTCCGCCATTCGTTCGCGACGCACATGCTCGACCGGGGAGCGGACCTGCGCAGCGTCCAGGAGCTTCTGGGCCACGCAAACATCCAGACGACGCAGATCTACACGCAGGTGACGACGGCGCGCATGAAGGAAGCTTACGGGAAGGCGCACCCGCGCGCCGGCCGGGCTAGTCCTTCAGGAACTTCTCCGCCGACTCCCGGGTCGTAAGCTTTCTTGCGAAGTTGCCCAGCTCCGACTTCACGATCCGCCCATCCGCCACCCAATACAAGGAGGTGGTCCCCGCTTCCACTCTCCTCGCCCTGAATTTTCCGGCAGGAACCTCGATGTCCTCTTCGCCTTTCACCCGGTATTCGTGCCATGTGAGCGCGAGATACCTCTCGTGCACGGCTGAAAAAGCGTATGTGCCCTCGGGGGCTCCTGCGAGCGCGATCACCAGTCCGTCCGAAGATGCCAGGTCCGGCGGCATCCATGCGTCAGGGCGCTCAAAGCCGTCCGTCCGCGCATCCTCGCCCTCGCTCCTTCTCGAGACTGAAATCCGCTTCGGGTCGGTTCCGTCGATCCGCGACTCCGTGATCACCTCGAGCATCTCGGGTCTGCCGTCCCGCCCCTTTCCTGCCGTCCGCAGTTTCACGCTCTCTGAGTAGAGGTCCGGGGCGCCTTCCATCACGCTTCCGATCGTCGTCGTCTTCGAGGGACGCCGTTCGCGGTCGGACCACCTTCCGCCGGCAAATACCTGGATGTGCTGGCCCCCGACCGCCGAGCCGGACATTTCCTCGATGTACCACGATTCTCCCTCGGGTCGCCGGCGGGCTCTGTCGATGAGTGAGGGAAGCTCCTTCCGGGACCTCTCCAGCACGGAAGCGTCCGGCGCGCGGACTTCCGCAAAGGGCGTGAAGCGGGTGGCGGCGAGAACGAGCATGCCCGCCTTCTGCGCCTCGGCTGCAAGTGCTGGGAGTGCGGAAATGTGGATCTGGGCGAGCGTTCCCGGGGTCGACCGGACGTAGAGGAAAGTCTCGTAGCTGATCGGCGACGCCGCGAGAAGGCGCACGGCCTTGCGTCCGTCCGGTAGCACGATTTCATCGACCGGAAGACATTGGAATTTCTTCGCCGTCAGCGCGGCCGCCTGGTCCCGTGCTGCGCCCATCGGCGAACCGTCTTTGCGGAAGTCGTCCTCGAGCGTGGCTTCAATGACGGTACCCCTCAGGAACCAGCGAGGCGCGGCTTCCCCGATCACCGAAGGTGCACGGACGCAGAGCGGGAAAGACCTCCTCCTTGAAGCGAATAGTGGCGGCCGTTTTTTCGAAGACGTCCATGGCGCGGCCCGGCGGGACCATCGCCGCGTGAACGATAAGCGCCGCAGGCTGAGAACCCAGCTTGAAGGTCGCCGCGGCGACCTCGTACCGGGGCCCCGAGTCGTCCGGTGACCATGGTCGGATCTCGACCTCCTGGCCCAGGATTGTCGATTTGCGTGCCTCACCGGCCTTCATCTTCTTTGTCGCGTCGGCCAGAAGTGAGCCGACGAATTGTTCTCCGTAGAAGACGGGAGGCCCGACGAGAAGACAGATCGTCTCCTGTCGGCCCTGCACGTCGCCGGAGCCGATTCCATAGGCCGTATTTCCGAACACCGAGGGTCCGTAATAGTCATCGAATCCTTCCGGGAATCCGATTTCGAACCCGCCCGCGTGCGGCCTCGGACTTCCGGGGCGCACGATGCGCTTCATGGGTTCCAGTCCCGCCATGGCCGCGTCCAGCCGGGCACGCACGATGGCATCGCTTTTCGCGGGGCCTCGCGAAGTGATGAGAAGTCCCGAGCCCTCGCCGGTCTCCACGTAAACACTCGCCTCGAACAGGTCTGAGTAGCGCGCGGACTTGTACGTCACTTCGATGCGGAATGCTGGACGTCCACCGACGACCCCGGGTCCGGAGGTGACCACGGAATACTCCTTCGGCTCAGGCTCCGAAGCGATCGGTGAATCTTTGTAGCGGTTCCCCAGCTCGGAAGCGGGGCAGCCGGGCGAAAAGATGTGGACCAGCAGGGCTTCGGTGGGAAGGGCCACATGGGCGGGTTTCCACCTGCCGGCGAACCATCTCCGGTGCGGATCGGTGAGGGGCAGGATTTCGCGTTCCCAGCCCTCCGGCACGGCGATCTTGTAGCCGCCCGTCGGGTCCTCGACCACGGTCGTCCTGACAGGGCCGGCCGGCGCCTTGCCGCCGTCCCCGCAACCCGAGGCCACCGCGAGCGCCGCCGCGAGCCCTGCTGCCGCGATTCTTCGCACGCGTTTTCTCCAAAAAAAAAGAGGCGACCGGGGGTCTCCCGGTCGCCGCTCCGGACGTCTGGTTAGCTCTTGGCGGCCTTGGCGGCCGCTGCAGCCTGGCTCTGCGTGTACTCCATGACTTTCTGCTGCAGGTCGTTGGGCTGCTGGGCGGCCTGCATCATTTCCTGGAAGCCGATCTTCTTCTTCGTGAAGAGGTCGAAGAGGTAGTCGTCGAGCAGTACCATGCCCTGCTTGGCGCCGGTCTGGATGGCGCTGACGATCTTGTGCGTCTGATTCTCACGGATGAGGTGTTCGATGGCGGAGGTCATGATGAGAATCTCGAACGCGGCGATGACGCCGTCGGTGTCGGCCCGCGGCAGGAGCATCTGCGAAATGATGGAGACGACGGACGTCGAAAGCTGCGCGCGGATCTGTTCCTGCTGTTCCTGCGGGAAGGCGTCGATGATTCGGTTGATGGTTCTGGCGGCGCCCGTGGTGTGAAGGGTGCCGAACACGAGGTGGCCTGTTTCGGCCGCCGTGATCGCCGTCTGGATGGTTTCGAGGTCTCGCATTTCTCCGACCAGCACCACGTCCGGGTCCATACGCAGCGCGCGGCGGATGGCCTCGCTGAACGTCCCGATGTCCACGCCAAGTTCGCGCTGAGTGATGATCGACTTCTTGTGGTTGTGGTAGTACTCGATCGGGTCTTCAATCGTGATGATGTGGCAGTCTTCCTCGGTGTTGATGAAGTCGATCATGGTCGCGAGCGTCGTCGTCTTGCCGGAGCCCGTCGGCCCGGTGACCAGGATCAGGCCGCGAGGCCGGAAGAGCAGGTTCTTGACGCTGGGCGGCAGGCCGATCTCCTCGAACGTCAGCAGCTTCGTCGGGATCAATCGCAGCGCGATGCCGACCTGACCCTTCTGCATGTACACGGCCACGCGGAAGCGCGCCTTCTGCTCGTAGGCGAACCCGAAGTCGCAACCGCCGCGCTCCTTCAACTCCTGCTGGTGCCGGTCGCTCGTAATCGAGCGCATGAATCCCACGGTGTCGTCGTTCGTGAGAAGGGGCAGCTTCAGAGGCCGCAAATGCCCGTGCAGCCGGATCGTCGGCGGCATGCCGACGGTCAGATGAAGATCGCTCGAGCGCTTCTCGACGACGAGGTCCAGCAACCTGTTAAGTTCGACAACCATGGCGTCTCCAGGGAATGGTGTTCGGGTCCGAAAGTCTGATCAGTAGGTGATGTCCTCGCGGCGGGCCAGGTTCAGGATTTCGGCAATTGAAGAAATGCCGTCCAGGATCTTGCGAACGCCGTCCTCCAGGAGCGTGGTCATGCCGCCGATTCGGGCCTGCTCTCGCATCTTGTTGGTAGGCTCCCTGCGGAATGTCATGTCGCGGATGATGGGCGACATTTCCATCAGTTCGAAAATGGCCTGGCGACCTTTGTACCCCAGCTTGCACTGGTCGCACCCGACGGGGTGATAGATGGTTTTTCCTTCGACGTCCGCAGGCTTGAGCCCGATCGCGCCGAGTTCTTCCACGGTCGCACTGTGGGGCTCCTTGCAGTTCGGACAGAGCCGCCTGACAAGTCGCTGGCCCATGATCGCCTGGACGGAGGATGCGACGAGGAAGGGCTTCACGCCCATGTCGAGCAATCGTGTCAGGGCGCCGGGCGCGTCGTTGGTATGGAGGGTGGAGAACACCAGGTGGCCGGTGAGGGCCGCCTGGATGGCGATTTCCGCAGTTTCCTGGTCTCGAATTTCGCCGACCAGGATGATGTTGGGCGCCTGTCGCAGCATCGCCCGGATGATGCGACCGAACGTGAACCCGATATGGGTCTTCACCTGAGACTGGTTGACCCCCGCCAGCACGTATTCCACGGGGTTTTCGGCCGTAATGATCTTCACGTCCGGCTTGTTCAGTTCCTTGAGCGCGGCATACAGCGTCGTCGTCTTCCCCGATCCCGTAGGACCCGTCACGAGGAAAATCCCGTTCGGCTTCTTGATGATGTCCTGGAACCGCTTGTAGTCCGGCCCTGAGAACCCCAGCTCCTCCAGGCCGATCAAGCCCGTCTTCTTGTCCAGAATTCGCATGCACATGCACTCGCCGTGCGTCCCCGGCAGGATCGAAACGCGGATGTCCAGCGCGCTGTCGCCCACCTTGATCTTGATACGCCCGTCCTGCGGCTTGCGCTTTTCCGCAATGTCCATGTCCGCCATGATCTTGAGACGCGACAGGACAGATCCCTGCAGCCGCTTCGGCGGCGAGTCCACTTCCTGGCACACCCCGTCGATCCGGTACCGGATCCGCAACTTCTTTTCCATCGGCTCGACGTGGATGTCGGAAGCGCGGTTGCGGACCGCCTCGGCGATGATCAGGGTCACAAGCCTGATGACCGGCGCGTCGTCTTCTTCCTTCGTTTCAAGCTCTTCAGTGTTGCGGACTGCGACCTCGGAAGCGGTCAATTCTTCCAGGGCCGCGTCAAATTGCCCCTTCATGGCCGCGCCGCCGCCGTAAATCCGGCCCACCGCCTCAACCACGTCTTCGCGCGTCGCCAGGACGCATTCGACTTCGGTGTTCAGGATGAAGCGGAGATTGTCGAGCGTGAAGAAGTCGAGGGGGTCGCTCATGGCCACGGTGATTCCGCGGCCGTTCTTCTTCACGGGGCAGATCTTGTAATCGTCGCAGACCTGCTTCGGGACCAGCTGGGTCAATTCCGCCTCGACCTCGAGATCCTCAAGGCGCATGAAGATCAGGTTGAACTGCTTGGCGAGCGCCTCGGTGACCTGCACCTGCGAACACACTTTCTGCTCGATCAGGATCTCACCCAGCTTTTTCCCCGGGTTTTCGTGCTGAAGCTTCAAGGCGTCCTTGATCTGCTTTGCAGACGCCGCCTTCATTTCCTCAAGGATCTTCCCGAGCGGCTTGCGTTCGTTGATGCCCATGGTCGGGTGCGCTTCTCCGGAGAAGGATCGTTCAGGACCTGCGAACGCGCGAACTGGGATTCTAAAGCTGTGCGTTACCTTAAGTCAATTGAGCGCGCGCAGCCGCAATCGGCCGATTTGACGGGGAGAAGGGGCCATGCTAGGGTTCGCGCCTTCAACCCGGCGTCCGGCGGAGGCCTCACCACCTGATGTGCGCCCGCATTTCCCTGGTCCTGCTGATCGCCTCGGCGCTGGCCGGCTGCGCCTCCGGGCCGTCGTCGGAGGCGGCGCACAAATTGGGAACCGTGAAGGAGAGCTTCGAGACGTTTCGGGGTGCGATCGCAAAGGAAGACTACGACGCGGCTTACGACACTCTTTCGCGAGACACTCGCGACCGCTACCCGTCGCAACTCCTTGTGATCGCCTTCAAAATGACCGCAACGGGACAGCGCTACCAGAGGCTGATTTCAGATTCCGCCCTCGTGACAGCGATCGAGAAATCCGACGGAAAAAGCGCGGTCGCCGTTCTTCGCGCCCCGGATGTCGAGGCGGATCTGGCCGACCCGGGCCGCAAACACTTCGAAATGAAGAGCTTCCGGCTCGTCAAGGAGGACGAGAAGTGGCTGGTGCAGTTCACCCTCCAGGAGTTTTTCGGGATCCCGGAGGACCAGTTTTTCGACTATTCGCGGGTCACCCGGAAACGGGATTTCAGGCAGCGGAGATAACGTGGCGAAGAAAGCGGTCTACTGGTTCGGCGACGGGAAGGCGGACGGCAGCTCCGGGATGAAGGACCTGCTGGGCGGTAAGGGCGCCGGCGTCGCGGAAATGACCAACGCGGGCATCCCCGTGCCTCCCGGATTCACCATTACTACCGAGGTCTGCACCCGCTTCTATGAAAACGGGAAGCGCTTCCCGAAAACCTCCGAGCCCGAGATGTGGGCGATGCTCGGCCGCATCGAAAAGTCGACCGGGATGAAGTTCGGAGACGCGGCGAACCCGCTGCTGGTCAGCGTCCGCTCAGGTTCAAAATTCTCAATGCCCGGAATGATGGACACGATCCTGAACCTCGGGTTGAACGACTCGACCGTCGAGGGGCACGGAAAGCGGGCCAACAACCCCCGGTTCGCGTGGGACTGCTACAGGCGCTTCATCCAGATGTTCGGCAACGTCGTGTTGGACGTCGAAAAGGAACACTTCGACAGGAAGTTGAAGTCCCGCAAGGAAGCGAAGGGGACGAAGCAGGACACGGATCTGGGGTTGGAGGACATGAAGGGGCTGGTGGGGGATTTCAAGGCGGTTGTGAGGGAGCATGCGGGGAAGGACTTCCCGCAGGACGTGAAGGAGCAGCTGCGGGGCGCGAGGGACGCGGTGTTCCGTTCGTGGAACAACGAGCGGGCGATTGCGTATCGCAGGATGTACCGGATTCCGGACTCCATCGGGACGGCGGTGACGGTTCAGTCGATGGTTTTCGGAAACACGGGGCCGAAATCGGCGACGGGGGTGGGCTTTACGCGGGACCCGGGGAGCGGCGAGAAGAGATTTTACGGGGAGTTCCTGACGAACGCGCAGGGTGAAGACGTGGTGGCGGGGATCCGGACGCCGAGACCGATTGCGGAGCTTGAGAAGGAACTGCCGGTTGCGTTCGCGCAGCTCCGGGAGATCACGAACCGGCTCGAAAAGCACTATCGCGACGTGCAGGATTTCGAATTCACGATCCAGGAAGAGAAGCTGTACATGCTGCAGACCCGGAGCGGGAAGCGGACCGGGCATGCGGCGGTGAAGATCGCGGTGGAGATGGTGGCGGAGAAGCTGATCAAGCCGGAAGAAGCGGTAGGGCGAGTCGAGCCGGCGATGATCGAGCAGCTGCTGCATCCGGTATTCGACCCGAAGAAGCGGCGAGATTTCGCGGTCGTCGCGAAGGGCCTGAACGCGAGCCCCGGCGCGGCTGCGGGGAAGGCGGTGTTCGACGCCCCGACGGCGGTCGCGTGGAAGGACAAGGGGGAACGCGTGCTGCTCGTGCGCGCCGAGACCTGCCCGGACGACATCAAGGGGATGGCCGCCTCGCGCGGCGTGCTGACCTCGACGGGCGGGCGGACGAGTCACGCCGCGGTCGTGGGGAGGCAGATGGGCAAGCCCAGCATCGTCGGCTGCGGCGCCCTACATGTGGACGAGGAAAAACGGGTCGCAAGCGTGGACGGAAAAACGATCCGCGAGGGGGATTACGTCTCCATCGACGGCACGACCGGCGAAGTCATGCTCGGCGACGTCCCGACGCGAGACTCGGACATCCTCGAGGTGATGCGCGGAAAGCTGGACCCGAAGGAAAGCGAGACATGGCGGAATTTTTCGCAGCTGATGAAGTGGGCCGACGCGCTGCGGAAGCTCAAAGTTCGCGCCAACGCCGACATTCCCCGGGACGCCGAGGCCGCCATCGCGCTCGGCGCGGAGGGAATCGGGCTCTGTCGCACGGAGCACATGTTTTTCGCCGCGGAGCGCCTGCCGATCGTGCAGGAAATGATCATGGCCACCACCGAAGCAGCGCGCCGCGCGGCCCTCGAGCGACTCGTGGGCTTCCAGCGCGACGACTTCTACGGGCTCTTCAAGACCATGGCAGGCCGCCCCGTCACCATCCGGACGCTCGATCCGCCGCTTCATGAATTCCTGCCGAAGCGCGAGGAGCTGATGGTCGAGGTCGCCGAAATGAAGGCGCGCGGGCAGGGAGGCGCGGAGCTGGACAAGAAAGAGAAACTGCTGCGCCGCGTCGAGGAGCTTCACGAGTTCAACCCGATGCTCGGGCTTCGCGGCTGCCGCCTGGGGATTCTCTACCCGGAAATCTCGGAAATGCAGGCGCGGGCGATCTTCGAGGCGGCGTGTCAGTGCGCGAAGGAGAAGAAGGCGGTCGTTCCGGAGGTGATGATCCCGCTGGTCGGGCACGTGAACGAGCTGAAGCACCAGGCCGCCCTCGTGCGTCGCGTCGCGGACGAGGTGATGAAGAAGGAGGGCGTGAAGGTGAAGTACCTGGTGGGGACGATGATCGAGATTCCCCGGGCCGCCCTGGTCTCAGGGGAGATTGCGCAGGAAGCGGAGTTCTTCTCCTTCGGGACAAACGACCTCACGCAGATGACGTTCGGTTACTCGCGCGACGACGCCGGCAAATTCCTCCCGCTCTACCTCAGCGAAGCGACCCGGATTCTCCCCGAGGATCCTTTCGTCAGCGTTGACCAGCCCGGTGTCGGCCGTCTGATAAACCTATCCGTGACCGAGGGGCGGGCCACGCGGCCCGACCTCAAGTGCGGCATCTGCGGCGAGCACGGCGGCGACCCCGAAACCGTGATTTTCTGCCACGACACGGGGCTCAATTACGTCTCGTGCAGCCCGTACCGCGTGCCCGTCGCCCGCATGGCAGCCGCCCACGCCGTCCTGCGCGAGCGCGGCCGGGCCCCTTCCACGAACAAGCCTGTCGCCCGGAAAAGCGGGCGAAAGGTGGGGAAGCGGAGGTAAAATTCAGGTTTCATGGCTGCGGACAAAGACCAGACGATCGGGCGCCTCGCCGTCTCTCGCGGGATCATCTCGCAGAGCCAGCTCCGTCAGTGCCTCGAGGAGCAGGGGAAAGCTGCGCGCCCGCTTCCGCTTGCCGTCATCCTGCTGAAGAAGGGGTTTCTTGACGACCGCGATCTCGAGACGCTGATGGAGGCGTCGGAGCGGATCGCGGGTGCGAAGACGACCTCGCAGGAGAACTCGACGGCGAAAGACGAGACGGGCTCGAAAGCGAGCGCCTACAGCGACGCGCTCGGGTCGCTCATCGACAGCGGGGAGGGGAAGGCGATCAAGCCCCCGCAGCGGTCAAGAACCGTGGACGCACCCGGCGGGATGGGAATCGCGGCGATGGCCGACGCGCTCGACACGCCGCCCCCTCCGCGCAGGAAGGCCGCCGAGAGCTCCGGGCCGAGTCTTCTCGGCGATTCGCTTTCGGCGATGGATGCGATGGAAGCGGCGCCGAAGAAGAAGCCTGCCGCGCCGCCGCCCGAGGAGCCCGCGGCTCGCCGCAAGCCGGCGTCGGAGGACAACGGCCCGGCGTCGTTCGACAAGGTCTCTGTCGGCACCGGACTGGTGAACACAAGCGCCCTTCCGGATCTGGACGACGACCCCGCTCCTCCGCCAAAACGCGCAGCGCGACCTGCCCCCGCAGCCGAGGAATCCGCGCCGGTTGCGCGTCGCGCAGGGCCTCCGCCCGCGGACGACGACATGCTCGTCCCGGTGAAGAAGCGGCCGACCGAGCCGCCGAAAGTGGCGCCCAGGAAAGACGAGGGTGGGCTTGCCAACTACGACAAGGTCTCCGTGACGAGCGGCCTGGTCGACACCAGCGCCCTCCCAGACCTCGACGACGACCCGGCGCCGCCGCCGAAAAAGGCCGGCCGCCCCGCGCCGCCCGTCGAGGAGCCCGCTCCCGTTGCGCGCCGGGGAGGCCCCCCGCCCGCGGACGACGAGATGCTCATCCCGCCGAGGAAGCGCCCGAGCGAGCCGCCTAAAGTTGCGGCGAAGAAAGATGACGGCGGCCTCGCCAGCTTCGACAAAGTTTCGGTGACCAGCGGCCTCGTCGACAGGGCGTGCGTCCTGCGCCGGTTGTCGAAGAGGCGCCCGCCCAAGCGTCGAAGAAGCCGGCTCCGGTCGAGCCCGCGGCGAAGCAGAAAGACGACGGCGGCCTCGCCAGTTTCGACAAAGTTTCGGTGACCAGCGGCCTCGTCGACACCAGCGCGCTTCCCGACCTCGACGATGAACCCGCCCCGCCGCCCAAGAAGGGTTTGCGTCCCGCGCCCGTGGTCGAATCGGAAACCCCCGTTCCGGTTTCGAAGAAGCCTGCGCCCGCGGAGCCCGCGGCGAAGCAGAAGGACGACGGCGGCCTTGCCAGCTTCGACAAAGTTTCGGTGACCAGTGGCCTTGTGGACACGAGCGCCCTTCCTGACCTCGACGACGAACCTGCGCCGCCGCCGAAAAAGGGCAGTCGTCCGTCGACCGTCGCCGAAGAAGAGTCCTCGGCGCCCAAGCCGGCCACCCGCAAGCAGGGAACCGAGGAATTCCTCGCGGAGGCGATGTCCGCGACGCATCGCACTGCCGAGACTCCGCCCGCAGAGCCGACCCCCGCCGCTTCCTCCGACGCCTCGCGCCGTCCGGACTTCGAATTCCAGCTCATCGGTCCGCAAAGCGACCATTTCAAGAGCATCTCGTCTCAGGAAGAAACAAAGCCGCAGGAAGAGGGCCCGGAGGAACTGGAAAAGGCGCTTCAGGCCAAATCCGCCGCCCCCGCCGAGCCCGAATCGGCCGCCGACGCTTCATTTGAAGAAGTCGAGCCGGAACCGGAAGTCGTTTCATTCGAAGAAGTTTCTCCCGACGATGACGCGGACCGGAAACTTGAGGAGGAGCGCAAGGCGATCGAGGCTCGGAAGGCCGAGGAGTCACGAAAGGCGGAAGAGGCTCGGAAAGCGGAAGCGCAGAAGAAGGCGGACGAAGCGCGGAAGGCTGAGGAGAGGAGAAAGGCGGAGGAGGCGACGAAGGCTTCGGCGGCGCGCAAGGCTGAGGAAGCGAGGAAAGCCGAGGAGGCGCGCAAGGCCGGGGAAGCGAGGAAAGTCGAGGAGGCGCGCAAGGCCGAGGAAGCGAGGAAAGCCGAGGAGGCGCGCAAGGCTGAGGAAGCGAGGAAAGTCGAGGAGGCGCGCAAGGCGGAGGAAGCGAAGAAGGCGGAGGCGGCAAGGAAGGCTGAGGAGGCGCGCAAGGCCGAAGAGGCGAGGAAGGCCGAGGAGAAGCGCAAGGCCGAAGAGGCGAGGAAGGCCGAGGAGGCGAGGAAGGCCGAGGAGGCGAGGAAGGCCGAGGAGAAGCGCAAGGCCGAAGAGGCGCGCAAGGCCGAAGAGGCGCGCAAGGCCGAAGAAGCGAGGAAGGCCGAAGAAGCGAGGAAGGCCGAAGAAGCGAGGAAGGCCGAACAGGCGCGCAAGGCCGAAGAGGCGAAGAAGGCCGAAGAAGCCAGGAAGGCCGAAGAAGCGAGGAAGGCCGAAGAAGCGAGGAGGGCCGAAGAAGCGAGGAAGGCCGAAGAAGCGAGGAAGGCCGAAGAAGCGAGGAAGG
>WSZJ01000174.1 GCA_009773755.1 Planctomycetota bacterium
TTCGAGGATCGTGGTCTCGCGGCGTTCTTCGCGCGAAACCGCTGACTTCTGCTCCTGCGTCGCGCCGTCGACGCCGTCCTCGACCTCGGTGACCTTCAACCGGAGGGTCAACGAGGCGCGCGTGGATTCAATCCAGACGTCGCCGTCCTCGAAGCGGGGGGAGAAGGACTCCTGGGCGATGGCAGGCGCGGCGAGAAGGAGCGCGAGGGCGAGGGGGCGCAGCACGCGGCGAGTGTGACGCGGTGCGCGGAGCGGGTCAAGGCAGGACGCGACTACCGGCCGCTTCCTATGCCGTTGACAACCTCGCGCGGGTCGACAATCTCCGTCACCTGCAGCCCGAAGTTTTCCCCGATGCGAACCGCTTTGCCGCTTGCGACGCGCTTTTCGCCAAGATAGAGGTCCAGCGCCGCGGCGACGGATTTCTCGAACTCGATGACGATCCCCGGACCAAGGCCAAGGACCTGGCCGAGAGTCATCGACCGCTCGGCGAGGACGACCGCGAGCGGGACTTGCATTGCGAGTACTTCTTCGATGGCTCGCTTCATAGGCAATCCTCCAGCAATGTCCTGAGCGAGCGCAGCGAGTCGAAGGGCATCGCGAGTACTTCCTCAATGGCGCGCTTCATAGATAGACCTCGAGCGATGCCCTGAGCCCTTCGACTCGCTTCGCTCGCTCAGGCTGGATCGAGCGTAGCGAGTCGAAGGGCCAGACGAGTACTTCCTCCATCGCACGCTTCATCTGCGTTTCGCCCCCTCCGTCACTTCGAGCGCCCAGCGGTTGCGCCACGTCACGGCCTTTCCTGCGAACTTCGGCTTGCCTTCGATGAGAAGCGACACCGGCTCGCTCGCGGGGTGTGAGGTCTCGATGACGTCGCCCGCCTCGATGTCCAGCAACTCGCGGAGCGTGATCGTCGTCTCCGCCAGGACCGCCGACACCTTGACCGACGCTTGCGCGAGCGGCCCCTTGACCTGCGGCGGCGCGGCGCTGGGCGCATTGGCCGCGGGATACCAGGAATGCGCTTCCACGTCGGCCACCAGGGGCTCGATCGTCACATACGGGATACACAGGTTCATGCGGCCCTGGGCGTCCGCAATGCGGACGGAAAAACCGGCGACCACGACGAGTTCGTTGGGGGGCATGGCTTGAATGAGGAGCGGGTTGGACTCGCTCGAGACGGAAGACAGTTCGAGCTTCTTCACGATGGCCCACATCGCGGCGACGTCTTCGAGCGCGCGGCGGGTGATCGTCGCGGCAAGCGTCCACTCGATCGCGGTGAGCGGGCGCGCGGGAGGTTCGCTGGCGCCGCGGCCGCCGCCGAGCAGGCGGTCCATGACGGGGAACATCATGTCGGGGCCGAACTCGATCATCATCGAGCCGGTGAGGGGCTGGCAGGAGAAGAGCGTGAAGCAGGTCGGGTTAGGGAGGCCGGCGACGAATTCCTGGTAGGTCATCTGGGCCATGGATTCGAGGCGGACCTCGGTCAGGGTGCGAAGCATGCCGGAAAGTGAAGCGCCGAATGAACGGGCGAAGACTTCGTGGAGGTTTGCAAGCGCGCGGATCTGTTCTTTCGAGACGCGCTCGGGGCGCTTGAAGTCATAAGGAAGCGACGCTGCAGGGGCGCCGGCGGAAGCGAGCTGGCCGGCCTCCACCACCTTGAGGAGGGTTTCGACCTCGGCCGGATCAAGGATGTCGCTCACCTTTTGAGGCTCTCCAGTGTCGATCAGTTCTTAGGCTTCCGCATGTCAATCACCCACTCCTCCGGCCCGAGCTTCCGAAACTGCGCCCTCACCATCCGTTCGACGTAAGCCGCATCATCCGTCAACGCCCGCTTCTCGCCTTCCATCCCGCGGTTCGCCTCATCCTGCGCGGCGATTTCCCGGTCAAGCCCTGCGACGCGTTCGTGGAGTTTCGAGTTCTTGTTCCACGCGGCGACCGAAGTCGTGGCAAGGAACCCGGCGAGGCCGAGGACCACGAGGGCCCAGAACCCCCAGGAGCCGAGGTCGAGCAGTTTCCTCGGGTCGGTTGACGGCTTGACGGTCGCCATTCTCGCAGATTCCTTGTTGAGGGAACAATGCCGTTGGTTCTTGGGGTTACACAGAGGGCACGGAGACCACAGAGGTCACAGAGAAAAAACGAAATTGTGACTTTTTCTCTGTGACCTCTGTGGTCTCCGTGCCCTCTGTGTAACCTCTATGAGTGTCTCCGCGCGGGGAGACACCTGTTGCCGCCGCCGCCCCGCGCCCTTAACTTCCTGTGGTCCACCGCCTGCCCCGCACCCGTCGCCGGGCCCGGAGCAGGCGGCTATCCCCGTCTATCGGCTCGGAGGTGGCCTTGCGCTCGGAGGTGGCCTTGCCTTTTGCCCGTCATGGCCTGCGCGAGATGTTTCTGGCCTTCCTCTTCTCCTCAGCCCTCGCCGCCGGCGTCTGGTTCCTCTACCCGCCCGCTTCCCCCGCCCCGTTTCTCCTCTTCCTCTTCGTCCTCTCCTTCTTTCGCGACTTCAACCGCGCCGTCCCCGCCGACCCGGACGCCTTCGTCTCCCCCGCAGACGGCCGCGTCACCGAAATCACGGACGTCACCGAGGAAACTTACATCGGCGGCCCCGCCGTCCGCATCGGCATCTTCCTCTCCGTGTTCAACTGCCACGTCAATCGCACGCCGTGGCCCGGCGCCGTCGAATACCTCAAGTATTCCCCCGGCCTCTTCCTCGACGCCCGGCACCCCGACTGCGGCCCCAAAAACGAGTCCAATGCTCTCGGGTTGCGCGATCCCGATCGAAATGTCAAGATGCTCGTCCGTCAGGTCGCCGGCCTCATCGCTCGACGCATCATCTGCACCGCGAAAAAGGGCGATGTACTGCAGAAGGGCCAGCGCTTCGGCATGATCAAGTTCGGATCTCGCACCGAGCTCTACATCCCCAAAGACCGCGTAGGCTCCATCGCCGTCAAGGTCGGTGACACCGTTCACGGCGCGAAAACGATCCTCGGGAGGCTCAAGTAGATGAAGGGCACGCGCCGCTTCAAGGTCAAGCGCCTCAAGCACATCGCCCTTCTGCCGACGCTCGTCACCCTCGGCAACATCGTCTGCGGATTCGCCGCGATCGTTCTGGCAGCGCGCAGCATGGTGGATGCGAGCAAGGGCCTGGCCCACGACGCGAGCGCACACTTCCAGCTCGCCGCCTGGATGGTCATCGTCGGCATGGTCTTCGACGCGCTCGACGGCCGCGTGGCGAGGATGACGGGAAGCGCCTCGAAATTCGGGGCAGAGCTGGATTCGCTGTGCGACGTGGTGACGTTCGGGATTGTGCCGGCGTTCCTCGCGTACGTGACCATGGATGCGTGCGGCGGGCTCGTGCCGCGCGGCGTCGGGATCGCGATCTGCGCCGTGTACGCGGCGGCCGCGGCGGCGCGGCTGGCCCGGTTCAACGTGGAAACGACGCTGGACGAGGAATCGCACATGTCGTTCCGGGGGTTGCCGTCACCGGCGGCGGCGGGTGTCGTCGTTTCGCTCGTTCTCCTTCGGGCAAATCTCGCGGACACGCGGCTCGCGGACTGGGTCGTCATCGCACTTCCCTTCGCCGTCCTCGCCGTCGGGATCGCGATGATCACGAACCTGCGCTATCTGCACCTCGTGAACAAGTTGCTGCGCGGCCGCCACAGGTTTGCGCGGCTTGCCGAAGTCGTCCTGGTCGCTCTCATCGTGGCGCTTCATAAGGAAGTCGCCCTTGCGCTGGGATTCTGCGGGTACGCGCTTTCCGGGCCGGTGCTGTGGCTGTTCCGGAAGCCGCAGGCTGCCCAGCTGACCGCAGTCCTGGAAAAGAAGCCTTCCCAGGCACCGGAGTAACCGTGCGCAAGTCAGTCGCTGCCATCTCGCTCGGCTCCAATCTCGGCGACCGCGCCGCGCTGCTCCGGAAAGCGCTCGCCTCGCTCGCCCTGCTTCCCGGCACGCGCGTCGTCGTTCGCTCCGCGTTCCTCGAGACCGATGCCGTGGGACCGCCGCAGCCGCGCTTCCTCAACGGAGCGGCGATTCTCGAAACCACGCTCTCTCCGGAAGCGCTGCTCGGGGCCCTTCTCGGCATCGAGTCCGCGCTTGGCCGCATGCGGTCCGTCGAGAAAGGCCCGCGTGTCATCGACCTCGATCTCCTCACCTACGGCCAGAATCGCAGTCACACGGTCTTTCTCTCGCTTCCACATCCGCAGCTTCATCGACGCGAATTCGTTCTGGAGCCGCTGTCGATGATCGCGCCGAAACTCATGGTGCCGGGCCGCGGACGGGTTAGCGATTTGCTTGCCAAAATCCGCGGCTAGAGCGATTTTCACCTCTCTGGGTACCGGGGGGAGGGGGCCGCGCCGCATGCCGAAGGTCGTTCACACCGTCGCCGAGCTGCACAAGATCCTGCAGCCGCTCTGGCGCAAGGGCGAACCGGTCGGCTTCGTCCCCACCATGGGGGCGCTGCACGCGGGGCACGTCTCGCTCATGAAGCTCTCGCGGGCGGGCGGAAATGTGCTCACCGTGGTCTCGGTCTTCGTCAACCCGCTTCAGTTTGCTCCCGGCGAGGACTACGACGAGTACCCGCGCGATCTTGGCGGCGACGTGAAGGTTGCGCGCGACGCGGGCGTCGAAGTGGTCTTCGCCCCCAGCGTCGCCGAGATGTACCCGCGCGGATTTGTCACGTGGACGGACCAGGACAAGATCACCGAGAAGCTGTGCGGCGAGCACCGCCCCGGCCATTTCCGCGGGGTCCTGACGGTCGTTCTGAAGCTCCTCAACATCGTCCGCCCGAACAATGCCTACTTCGGCCAGAAGGACTACCAGCAGTCCGTCGTGATCCAGCGCATGGTGACGGATCTCAATCTCGACATGAAAGTCCACGTCTGCCCGATCATCCGGGAGGCCGACGGCCTTGCGATGTCGAGCCGCAACGTCTACCTCGGGCCGAAACACAGGACAGAAGCGCTCGTGCTGCACCAGGCGCTGGTGCGCGTTCACGAGCTGGCGACGGGAGGCGAGCGGAGCGTGAAGAAGCTGTACGGCGAGGTGAAGCGGATCATCGGGCAGGCAAAGAGCGCGAAGATCGACTACATCGCGATCGTGCATCCGGAGACGCTGGAGGACGTGAACGATGTGAGCGGGCGGACGCTGATTGCGGTGGCGGTGAGGTTCGGGAAGACGAGGCTGATTGACAACGTGCTGGTCGAGTAGCGATTGCCGCCTCTCAGCGTGAGAGTCAGCCGCGGCGGTCGCGCCGGATTGAAAGGCAACCACAGAGACACAGAGACACAGAGAAAGTCTGTTTTGTGTATTTCTCTGTGTCTCTGTGCCTCTGTGGTTGCTGTTCTCGCCGGGAGGGACTCGCATGCAACTATCTTCCCCGCTCGCGGCGGCACCCCCCACGAGTCGGTTAGCCTCCCCTCATGCAGCTGATCGGTGATTCCAGGGGCGTTTCGGTTCATTCGACCTGCAAGCTCAATCTCTTCCTTGAGATTGTGGGGAAGCGCCAGGACGGGTATCACGAACTCGAGTCAGTCTTTCACGAGCTCGACTTCGGCGATGAACTGACATTCGAGCCTGCGAATGAACTCTCGCTCGACTTGAAGGGCGGCAGCGCGCCGGGCGGAGAAGACAACCTCGTGCTCAAGGCCGCGCGGCTGCTCGCTTCAGAAATAAAAACATCGGGCGGCGCGCGCATCACGCTCACCAAGCGCGTCCCCGTCGGCGCCGGCCTCGGCGGCGGATCCGCCGACGCCGCCGCGACCCTGCTGGCCCTCGATCGCCTCTGGAATGCCTCTTCCGACAGGAAACTCCTGCACGCCCTCGCCGCCCGCCTCGGCTCCGACGTCAACTTTTTCCTCGAGGGCGGAACCGCCCTCTGCACCGGCCGTTCCCCCTCACCCCCCTCTCCATTTCGCCCTCCTCGCCCCCCCCTTCCCCACCCTCACCGCCGACGTCTATCGTCGCTTCACGTTTGACTTGAACGCCCCCCGACGCTCTTCTAACATTCTCATCAGCCGGCTTCCCGCCGGGACGCCGGCTGCCCTTGAGGGAGGGCTCCTTAACCGCCTTGAACCCGCCGCGCTCGCCGCGGAGCCGCGCCTCGCGCGCGTCCTCGCGACAGCCCAGCGGTTCGGGCCTTCCGGTGCCAGGGTGACCGGAAGCGGATCGACGGTCTACATGCCGGTTTCGTCCCGCGCGGAGGCGGAAAAACTCGCTTCGGACCCGGAGCTGTCCCTTCTCGGCCGTGTCATTCCGGCTTCGAGCGCTCGGTAGCGCGAACCGACGTAGAAAAGGGACAGACACCATGCAGATCACCGAGGTGCGGGTCAAGCTCGTGTGCCGGCCGAACGACAAGCTGCGCGCGTTCTGCTCGATCACGCTTGAAAATGCGCTGGTCATCCGGGACATCAAGATCATCGACGGCTCGCGCGGGCCGTTTGTCGCGATGCCTTCGCGCAAGCTCACGGACCGCTGCCCGAAATGCGGCGGCAAGAACCACCTGCGAGCGAGTTTCTGCAACGACTGCGGAGGCCGGATGCCGGCGAAGCGGAAGATCATGACGGAGGAAGGGCGGCAGAAGCTGTACGCGGACGTCGCGCACCCGATTCATGCGGCGGGGCGCGAGGAGCTGGCGGGGGCGATTCTGAAAGCGTTCGGCGAGGAGCTGGAGAAGTCGAAGCTGCCGGGCTACAAGCCGGTCGAGCTCTTTGGCGACGACGAGGCGTTCGAGGAAGACGATTACGCCGCGGCGAAGACCGATTCGCGGCCGCCGAAGGTGGATGCGCCGGTGACGTAGAGGGCGGGCGGCGAAGAGGATGCGCTGTGCCCTCTGTGGCAATGACGTTTTTCGATCGAGCGTTCGGTTCCCGGGGATTTGGTTTAATCAAGCGCATGTCCCTCCTTCGCAAGCTGCCCCAGGTCAACGCGCTGCTTGAGTCGACCGAAGCGAGCGCGCTCGCGAAATCGCACGGCCGCGAACTTGTGACGGAGGCTCTTCGCGGCGTGATCGACGGCCTGCGTGCGCAGATCAAGTCGGGCGAAAACGGGATCACTGAAGAAGCCGTGACCGCGCCCGCCATCCTCGCGCGCGCGGCGGCGGTGCTGGAAGGCGCTTCCCGCCCCGGCCTGCGCCGCGTCATCAACGCGACGGGGATCATCCTGCACACGGGGCTCGGCCGCGCCGTTCTGCCGAAGGCGGCGCTCGACGCGCTGGTCGCCGAGAACCGCGGCTACAACCTGCTCGAGGTCGATCTCGAAACGGCCGAACGCGCGCACCGCGAGCGGCACGTCGCGAAGCTGGTCGAGCGCCTGACCGGCGCGCCGGCGGCGACCGTCGTGAACAACAACGCGGCCGCGACGATGCTCTGCCTCGCCGCGCTTGCCGCCGGGAAGGAAGTCATCGTCTCGCGCGGCCAGCTCGTCGAGATCGGCGGCGCGTTCCGCGTGCCGGACGTCATGAAAATGTCGGGCTGCAAAATGGTCGAGGTCGGCACCACGAACAAAACGCGCATCTCCGACTACGAGAAGGCGATCACCCCGGAAACCGCGCTCCTCATGCGCGTCCACCGCTCGAACTTCGCCGTCGTCGGTTTCGTCGAAGAGCCTTCCCTCGAGGAACTCGTCGCCCTCGCAAAAAAACACAGCCTCCGCGTCATGGACGACATCGGAAGCGGCGCCCTGCTCGACGTCGCGAAGTACGGCATCGCCCCCGAACCGATGATCGCCGCCTCCGTCGCCCTGGGCGCCGACCTCGCCTGCATCTCCGGCGACAAACTCCTCGGCGGCCCCCAGGCCGGGATGATCGCCGGCAAGCTCGAGGCCGTCGCCCTCTGCCGCAGACACCCGCTCTTCCGCGCCGTCCGCCCCGACAAGCTTCAGCTCGTCGCGCTCGAAGCCACGCTCCGGCTCTACCTGGACCCCGACACGGTCGAAGACCACGTGCCGACGCTTCGCATGATGAAGGCCAGCGTCGTCGAGATCGAGAAGCGCGCCACCGTGATGGCGCGAGCGCTCGTGAAGGCAAAGATCGACGCCGAAGTCCTGGACGAGGAGTCGCAGATCGGCGGCGGATCGACTCCCGGGCAGAACTTGAAGACGAAGGTCGTGGCCGTGGATCCGGGATCTGCCGGCGCCGACGCGCTCATCGTGAAGCTGCGCCTCGGCGAGACGCCAGTGTTCGCGCGCGTCCATAAAGGCCGCGTGCTACTGGACCCGCGAACGATGCAGGAAGGCGAGGACGAGGAAGCAGTAGCAGCGTTGGTGAAGGCGATGAAATCGTAATTGCGGACCGTCACCCCTGTGCGCATCGACTCGGCGCCGGCTCCTGCTACGATAGCCGCGTGTTCCGATCTTCCCTGCTACTGCTCGCCGCACTGGCGTCTTCCTTGCCGGCCTTCGCAGACGACACCGATCTCAAGGGTCGACTCGAACGGGAGTACGTCGACCTCGGCGCTGAGGATCCTGAAGTCCGCGAGATCGCGACAGAGCAGATGCTGAATGAGGGCGTGTCCGCGGGTTCCTTCGTCAGGAATAAGCTTGCTGCCGAGAAGGATCCGGAAGTCAACGGTCGACTCCTGGTCGTGCTCCGCGCGATCGAGCACGAGGAGGTGACTTCGCTCGAGCGCACCGCTGAGACCGAGCTTCGCGAAATCTCCCGCCTCGACGCACGCATAGCCGGGCTCGAGGCGGCGGCGACCGAGGAATCATTTCGAGTGGTGACTCTTGCCCGCGATCTGGCTGTCGCTCGCCGGCGCCTCGAACAGACGCTCGAAGAGATCGGGAAGCGCCTGGACTGCCAAGTTGCGGCTACACCCACCATAGAACAGCCAGCCGAACCAGAAAAAACCGAGTATCTCCGCGGTGGCGGCGGGAATATCGGGGACTTTGCTGTCGATCCCAGGATCGACTGCCAGATCCTGTACGTCGACAAGGACAGTCCTGTCATCGTGATCTCAGCAGGTTCTAACTTGAAAGTGGAAACCGGCATGAAATTCACCGTCTATCGGGGTTCCCAGTACGTCTCGAAGATTGTCGTCACGGCCGCCGGTGCCGGATTCGCCTCGTGCCGGGAACTCTTGGATTTTCGAAAGGAGCCCTTACGGCAGGGCGACCCTGTGTCCACACGGGTTTTCGACTAGGATCAGCGCCCGTGAAGCAGCCGCCAGCGGGTACGGACGACATCCACTGCACTTTCCTCGCGCTCCGCTAACCCGATCGCGCATGGCTCTTCTCAGCCTCTCCGGCGTATCACTGACCCACGGGGGGCCGCGCGTCCTCGACGGGGTTTCGCTGCAGATCGAAGAAGGCGAGCGGCTCGGGCTGCTCGGTCGCAACGCTTCGGGCAAGTCCACGCTGATGGCGGTGATCGCGGGGGATCTTGAGCCTGAAGGCGGCGGCGTGGCGCGGCGGCAGGGGCTCACGATTGCGCGCCTGCCGCAGGAAGTTCCGAGCGGGATGAAGGGCGCCGTGCGCGACACGGTCGCCGCGGACGTCCCCCGGGGCGAGGAAGCGTGGCGCACGAAGGAGCGGCTCGCGCGCCTGTTTGAGGGGCTGAGGCTCGACCCCGGGGCGGAGGTGGCCGGGCTCTCCGCGGGCCTTTTGCGCCGCGTGCTCCTCGCGCGGGCGCTTGCGGCCGCGCCTGACCTGCTGCTGCTCGACGAGCCCACGAACCACCTCGACGTGGAGAGCATCGAATGGCTCGAGGCGCATCTGTTCGAGCGCAAGGGCGCGACGCTGTTCGTCACGCACGACCGCGCGTTCCTGCGCCGGCTCGCTACGCGGATCCTCGAGATCGACCGCGGTCAGCTCACCTCCTGGCCCGGCGATTACGCCAACTACCTGCGGCGTCAGGAAGAGCGCGCGGAGGACGAAGCCCAGCGGCGCGACCGGGCCGACAAGCGCCTTGCGAAAGAAGAGGTCTGGGCGCTCAAGAACGTGAAGGCGCAGCGCAACCGCAACTACTCGCGCGTCGCGGAGCTCGAGCGCCTGAGGCAGGAGCGCCGCGAGCGTCGCGACCGGACCGGCTCCGTGCGCCTCGGCATCGCCGAAGCCGAGCGCTCCGGGCATCTGGTGTTCGAGGCGAAGGGGCTCACCGCGGGGCACGGGCGGGCGTCGGTCGTCCGCGGGCTCGATCTCGTGGTGACGCGCGGCGACCGCCTCGGCCTCGTCGGGCCCAACGGGTGCGGCAAGACCACCCTGGTCCGCACGCTCCTCGGCGACCTGCCGCCGCTCGCGGGCCTCCTGCGCCGCGGGACCAATATCGAGCCGATCTGGTTCGACCCGCTCAACGCTTCTCTCAACCCGGCGTCCACGGTCGCGGAAAGCGTGACCGACGGAACGACCGTCGTCGAGATCGGCGGCAAGCCGCGCTCCGTCATCTCCTACCTCGCCGACTTCCTCTTCGATGCCGATCAGGCGCGCCAGCCGGTGAATTCCCTGTCCGGCGGCGAGCGCGCGCGGCTGCTTCTCGCGAGACTCTTCGCCCGGCCGAGCAACCTCATGGTTCTCGACGAGCCCACCAACGACCTCGACGCGGAAACCCTCGATATCCTCGAAGACGCGCTTCTCGCCTACCCCGGCACCGTGATCGTCGTGAGCCACGACCGCGACTTTCTGGACCAGGTCGTGACGGGGCTCGTCGTGTTTGACGGCAAAGGAGGCGTCCGCGAGGTCGTGGGGGGATGGAGCGAGTGGGACCGGATCCGCTCCGCTGAAGCGGCGCCCGCGCGGCCCGCCTCAGCGGCGCCCAAAGCCGGAATCGACCACCGCGCCGCGGTCCGCGACCGTCGCGAGGTGGAGCGCCTCGAGAAAAAAATCGACGCGCTCGAGGAGGAGAAGCGGGCGCTTCACGCCGCCATGGAAGACCCCGGGTTCTGGACAGGGCCGAAGGAGCCGAGGGACGCCGCGCAGGCGCGGGTGGCCGAGGTTGAGGGAGAGATTGCGGCGGCGTTTGAGCGGTGGAGCTTGCTGCAATAATTGAGGGCATCCGTTATCCGGGAAAAAGCAACTACAAGACCGCAAACTTTCAAGCAAACAGCAACTTCAAACGGATAACTACAAGACAGCATGGGCGGTCTTGTAGTTGAGGTTTCCGGGCTAACAGGAACTCGCAGTTAACCGGCCGCTCTCTCCACGATTGATACACTGAATTCACCCACCCACCCCTGCGTCGCAAGGAGATGTCCATGTCATTCCGTCCCAACCTCGCCGCGACATTCGCCCTGTCGCTCGCCGTTACCTTCAACCTCGCTCGGGCCGACGACCAGCCCCTCCCCACCGACCCCGCGCTCGTCACCGGCCAGCTCGACAACGGTCTTCGCTACATCGTGCGAAAGCACGCCGTCCCGCCGGGGCGCGCCACGGTCTGGATTCACATCAGCTCCGGATCGCTGAACGAAACCGACCGCCAGCGCGGCATCGCGCACTTCCTCGAGCACATGGCGTTCAATGGCTCGGAGAACTTCAAGCCCGGCGCGGTCGTGCCGTTCTTCCAGTCGCTGGGGATGCAGTTCGGGCGCGACCAGAACGCCTTCACGAGCATGGAGCAGACGGCGTACCAGCTGTCGCTTCCGGACGCGAAGCCCGAGACTTTGGGGAAGGGCATGCTGTTTTTCGCCGACGTGCTGTTCCGGCTCCTGCTGACGCCGGAGGAGATCGACGCCGAGCGCCAGATCATCCAGGAAGAGCGCCGGCGCGGATTGTCGGCGCGGCAGCGCACCGGCGATTACGTCATGGAGCGCCTCTCGCCGGGTTCGATTTTCAGCCAGCGCGACACGATCGGGACCGAGGCCACGATCAACGCGTTCACTCCGCAGGACTTCAAGGACTACTACGGGAAGTGGTACACCGCTTCCAACGCGACGGTGATGGTGGTCGCGGATGCCGATCCGAAAGAAGTGATCAAGGCGATCCAGGACAAGTTCAGCGCCGCGCCGAAGAAGGACAGGCCCGTGGGGCAGGCGTCGGGAGTAAAGGCGTACGACAAGAGCTTCGCCATCGTCGCCAGCGACGCGGAACTGACCGCCGAGGACATCCAGATCGTGCGTCTGTCGCCGGCCCGGCCGCCTACGACCACCGTCAAGATGTACCGCGACGACCTCGTTCTTCGCCTCGGCGAGAGCGCCCTGAACCGTCGCCTCGAATCGAAGGTCGCGCGCGGCGGGACGAACTACCTGAGCGGGCGCGTCTCCGCCGGGAACGACGCCGCCACCCTTTACAGCGTGGGTCTGTCAGGTCGCGCCGCAGCCGGAAAGTGGGAAGCGGCGCTTCAGGAACTCGCGCTGGAACTGCAGCGCGCGCGCGCCTTCGGATTCACCGCGCGCGAGCTGGACGACGTGAAAAAGCAGATCCTGTCCGGCGCCGAGCGCGCCGTGGAGACCGAGTCCACGATTCCCGCCGGCTCGCTCGTCAGCCGCATGAATTCCTCGGTCACGTCCGGCGAGGGGATCATGTCGCCCTCGCAGCGGCTCGAGCTGCTGAAACAGCAGTTGCCGGCGATCACTGCCGAAGAGGTCGCCGCGCGCTTCGCCGCCGAGTTCGACCCGAAGGCCGTCGCATTCATCGCGGTGCTCCCCGCAAGCGCGAGCGTCCCCACCGAGAGCCGGCTGCTGGAGATCGGCACCGCCGCGCTGGCGGTCAAGCCCACGAAGGATGCCGAGGTCGCCCACGCTACGAAGCTCATGACCGAACTTCCGAAGGCCGGAACCGTGACGGAGCAGGAAGAGCACGCGGCGAGCAATGTCTGGTCGGCGTGGCTGAGCAACAACGCCCGCCTGCACTATCGCTTCATGGACTACCGCAAGAACGAAGCGACGGTGACGATCACGCTGATCGGCGGCGACCTGCTGGAGACGGCCGACAACCGTGGCATCACGGCCGCGGCCCAGCTCGCGTGGTCGCGTCAGGCGACGAAGAGCCTGAGTTCGACCGACATTCGCGAGCTGATGACCGGCAAGAAGGTCGACGTGAGCGGCGGGGGCATGGGCGGCGGGCGGGGCGGCAGAGGCCGTCGCGGCGGCGGGGGCGGAGCAGGAACGGTCGCGCTCACCATTTCGGGCAGCCCGGAAGAATTCGAAACCGGATTTCAGCTCGCCTACCTTTTGCTCACGCAGCCCCGTATCGAGGAAGCGGCGTTCACGCAGTGGCAGACGACGATCAAGGGGTTGATCCAGGAGTCGATGAACTCGCCGTCCGGGCTCGGCGCGCGCATCGCGTCGTCGCTGCTTTTTCCCGATGACGAACCCCGCACCCGGCCGGCCACCGGCGAACAGATCGACAAGCTGACGCTCGCGGCGTCGCAGGCCTGGCTCGAGAAGTTGATCAAGGAATCTCCGATCGAGATCGCGATCGTCGGCGACATTTCAAAGGACCGCGCTCTGGAGCTGGCGGCGCACTACCTCGGCGCGCTTCCCGCGCGGCCGCGCGTCGGCCCCGACACGTACCGGGCTCTCCGCACGCTGAAACGCCCGGCCGGGCCGCGCCTGTTCGAGCAGACGCTCGAAACGCCGACGAAGCAGGCGTATGTCATGTCCGGCTTCTACGGCGCCGATCAGTCCAGCCGGGACGACGCGCGCGGGCTGACCATGGCTGCGCGAATCCTCTCCACCCGCATGACCACCGAAGTCCGCGAGAAGGCCCAGCTCGTCTATAGCATCGGGGCATCCTCGAGAACCGCCGCGACCTTCCCCGGCTTCGGCATCTTCTCCGCAAGCGCGCCCACCGAGCCGTCCAAGACCCAGGCGCTCGTCGAGAAACTCGCTTCCATGTATGCCGAGTTCGCGAAGGACGGCCCCTCGGAAGACGAGATGGATATCGCGAAAAAGCAGATGGCCAATACGTTCGATGAGTCGGTCAAGGACCCCGGCTACTGGTCCGGCCGCATCGACCTCATGACGTATCAGAGCACGAATCTCGACGACGTCGTAAACGAGCCCGCCGCGTTCCAGGCGCTGACGGCGAAGCAGGTGAAGGAGACGTTCGCGAAATACTACGACCCGAAGAACGCACTCGTGGTGGTGGTGAAGCCGAAGGCCGAAGGATCCGGCAAGTGACGGACAAGGTTCCGGAGAAGCAGAAAAACAATCCGCTGCACGGCATCACCCTGGAACGGATGCTCGTCGACCTCGTCGATCGTTTCGGCTGGGAGCGCATGGGCCGGAAGATCCGCATCAAGTGCTTCACGTCCGATCCCAGCGTGTCGTCCAGCCTGAGGTTTCTGCGACGTACGCCATGGGCCAGGGCCAAAGTCGAAGAGATGTTCCTCAAGTCCATGGATGTGTGAGAGCGCGCGAAGAAATCGAGTGCCGTCGGCGGTCGGACCTCGCTTCGCGACGCCGCCCAAATGCCGGCGTCGTCGCTTCGCTCGCCCCGACCGCTCGCCGTCACTCGCTTTCTTCGCGCGCTCTGGTAACGGCCGACCTTGAGATGCCTTCCATGGGACGCTTCATGGGGTCAGGGCGATGAGTCTCAGGATGTC
>WSZJ01000175.1:0-9130 GCA_009773755.1 Planctomycetota bacterium
ACCTGCGCCCGGCCGACCAGGCGGCGGTGCTCCCGCGCGCGCGCGAGCTGCTGCAGACGTTCCTGAAATCACCCGACGCCGTCGAGATCGCCGCTTCGCAGATCCTCGGCCGCGAAGTCCCGTTCTCAATGCCGCTTCAGGACGGCCGCTGCATCATCGGCGTCATCGACGTCGTCTTCGAGAAGGACGGCAAGCTGCACGTGCGCGACTACAAGACCGGCGGCGAGAACCGGAAGTACGAGACGCAGCAGGGAATCTACGTCGCGGCGATGAAGAAGCTGTTTCCGGGGAAGGAGATCGTCTTCCGGTTTCTGTATCTCGGCGGGAGCGGAGTTGCGGCGCCTCGCGGGTAGTTGCGAGTCCGGTGTTGGGAGTGGTTGGGAGGTTTGGAGTTTGGGGTTCCGGACAAACAACTCAAAACTCTCAACTCCGAACCCCACCCGGAACCCGGAACTCGGAACGCCGAACTCAACATCCGGAACCCCAAACTCCAAACCATCCGTTACGAGCAACTCCCCGCGCCAACTCTTCCCCACCGCAGTATGATCCCGTCGTGAAACGCCTCCTCTTCCTCGCGCTGGCGGCTCTTCCCTGTTTCGCCGCCACCGACACGCTCGAGCCCGTCAAAAAGGGCCTCGCCGCCGACGCCGCTCGCTCCGCGTGCGAGGAGATGCGCTTCCGCATCAAGGGCCGCACGCTGGCGATCGCGCCGTTCCGGAACGATCCCGAGGGGCTGGTGACGGCGGCGTTCAAGGAAGCGATCTCGAGCAAGGGCGACTTCGACGTGAAGGAGCCGTCCACGTGGCGGGAGATCTGGGACAAGATCGTCGGGAACGACAAGGATGCGCCGCTGACGTGGAAGCAGGCGGTGGAGCTGGGGACGAAACTCGACGCGGAGTGCGTGCTGTTCGGGCGCGTCGAAACGCTGGCGGTCGACGAGGGCCGGTCGTACGTGGACGTGAAGATCCGCATCGTCTACACGAAGGATTCCGGGACGGCGCAGAAAGCCGGCGACGGGATGTTCATCGGGCGCTACCAGACGAGTCTCAAGAAATCGATGTTCTCCATGCCGTACTTCCAGGTGTGGATCTTCGACACGTCGCGCTGGGTGCGCGTCCTGATCTGGTGCGTCGCGCTCCTGATCCTGCCGTTCCTGACGCTGCTCGCGCGCGACGCCCTCTCCCAGGCCCCGCCGATCATCCCGATCGGACTGGTGATTCTCATGACCGGCATGGACATGTTTCTCGCGCTCCTTCTCATGGGATTCGAGGCCGGCTCGATCCTCTCGTGGCTCCTCCTCGTCGGCGCGCTCGCCGTGTCGATCTTCTATAACCTCACCATCCTCGCGAAGGTCGCGCAGCTTCAGCTCCCGGGGCGCGACTGATTTGGAACGCCAACACCTCGCTTCCCTCGGCGCCGCCGCCCTTCTCCTCCTCTGCGGCATCGTCCAGCTCGTGATGTTCGCGACGAGCGACCCCGACCTCCTCGCCCTCTGCCTCCAGGAAACCGCCGCCACCGTCGAAATCCCGGACCAGCCCGCCGTGCTGCGCATCGCGATCTTCGCCCCCGCCGGCGAAGAGTCCGGCACGGTGGAAAAGGCGCTCCGCGCCCGCTTCGACGAGCGCGCCGACTGGAAAGTCCTCGACCGCGAGACCCAGGAAGAAGCCCTGAACGAGTACGCCGACGTCCCGCGCCGGCCGAAGTCGGACCCCGATGCTCTCGCCGCGGCGAAGAAGCTCGGCGTCGAAGCGGCGTTCTGGGCGGACGTGCGCACCTTCCGGCAGGGCGAGGAAAAGGCCGAAGCCGATTTCACCTGGGGGCTCGTGAAAACTCCCGGCGGCGACAAGGTCGCGGGCGGCGCCGCTTCCCGCACCATGGAAAAGGGATTCTTCGCCCTCGACCGATTCCGCGCCAAGGTCGACAACACCTCCGCCCTTTTCCGCATCTTCTTCTGGATCGTCGCCCTCCTCGTCCTCCCCGCCGCCCTCGCCCCCGTCAACGAACTCGTCCTGGGCAAGCGCACCAACGCCGCCGCCGCCGCCCTCATCTCCGGCTACTCCGTCCTCGCCTTCGTCCTCATGCTCCTCCTCAACGGCTTCCGCCTCTTCACCGTCTTCTGGGCGATCGGCGCCCTCGTCGCGCTTGCGGCCGGCGCGATGTACACGCTGGCGGTGCTGAACGCGATGTCCGAGGGGTAAAAAAATGAAGGGCCCGGCTGACCGTCCGGGCCCTTCTGAGGTGGGCTGCCGCGTTTGATCGCGGCAGGTGAGGATTCGGGACTACTTCGGTTTTTCCGCGTCGAAGCGCTTCTTCAGCTCGAGCGGACTTTCCGCCTTGCCGCCGATTTCGTAAGAGTCCCAGAGCTTGTCGAACTGGCAGTTGCGATGCGCCCGTAGCTGGAGCTCCTTGCCCTGCTCGAGCGCGTAGACGGACAGGCGCGGCTTCGTGGGATCCGTCGTATCCCAGATATAGATGAGCTTCTCGTTTGCGCCCGAGGGCGCCGCGGTCATGATGTAACCACTGGCCGCGTCTCCAGGTGCGTTGGCGTGCGCCATGGGGCTGGAATGTCCCATCAGGTAGCCGGCGAGGACGAACAGGCCGCCGGTGAGGATGCCGGCAAAGTAGGCTTTCGCGTTCATGTCGGATCTCCTTACTGAATGAGGGGTTGTGAGGAACCGCTCGGAGCGGAAGGGACTATCTGCAAGACTCGTGCCTCTTCATACAATTCGCAAGTTGTTTCGACACAATGACTTATGGAAGCGATCCAGACTCGTTCCCGTCCTTTTGTAAGGACACTTCTCAAAATCTTGTCAATTCGCGCGAAAGTGCACGTATTGCCAAGAGGTTTGACGCCTATTTCGCCGAAGCGTTTCCGTCCGGGAGCGGCTCCAGCACCGGAATTTCCTCCAGCGGCGTCAGTTCCTCCAGCCCTCTCGGAGGCGCCTGCAGAATCAGAAAGCAGGACGGGCACCTCACAGCCCTCGAGCCGAGGGCCTCGGTGACCTGCAGCAGGCGCGCGCAGCAGCGGCAGCGAAAGCGCACGAGCGGGGTCGAATCCATGACCATAAGAACGCAATGCGCCGGTCGGAGTTCGGGTTCAGTCGACCGCGAGGACACCCGCGACCCCTCCGTCCCTTGTGATATTGACTACCTTTGACTTCGACAGCCGCGCGAGCATCGCCACGCCGCGCGGCGTGCCGGTGAAGCCGCCGATCGTCACGCGCTTTTCCCAGGGAGACTCCGCGTCGCCCGTCGGGTAGACCTCCTCCACCGGAGTCGCCAGCGTCTGCGCCACCCAGCCCGGAGCTTCGCGGACCGCGCGGTCGATCAGGCGGTCCCATGAAGCGGGCTTCAGCTCCCGTCCGAAGTTGATGCCGTGGCCGCCGTAGTCGCGGTTCGGTTTCAGGACGAGGCGCTCGCGGGCGCGGCGCAGGAAAGCGGTGAGATCGACCACGCGGCCGTCCGGGCCGTCGGTTTTCATCTCGCGCACCACGCGCGTCCACGCGACGTGCTTCCGGAAAATCGCCGCGTCGGCGGCCGTAAACCGCTTCCGCCATCGCGCGCTCGTGAAGATTTCCAGCGCGCCCTTCTGGTCGAATTCCCCGGCGAGCCCGGAGACGACGCGGTTTTCATGGAACGCCCATTTGACGCCCGCGAGATTCCGCCCTTCGTCCCCCAGCTCGAGCAGGTTCACCGCCGTCGGGTCCCGGTACAGGAGTTCGACCGCCTTGTCCCCCGCGTACATGCGGCCGCGCTTCACGCGGATTTCCCCCGGATCCGCGACGATCACGTCGTGCCCGCGCTTCCGCAGCAACTCCGCCATCTGCACGAACTCCGCGGGCCCCGAGTCGCACGCTTCCTCCAGAAGGCACACGCACGCCGCGCGGACGCCGATCGCTTCCCCGTGGTCGCGCACCTGGTTGAGGATCAGGTCGAGAACGTCGTCGTCGGGGCGGAAGCGGCGGCCGGGGAAAGCGCGGGTGAGCCAGGGGCCGACGACTTCGTGGACGATGCGGGAAGCGCACCAGGAGTAATAGGAGGCGCCGACGCCGACCATGTTCGTCTCGAGGACGACGAGCGAGTCGCGCCACGACGGCGAGCCGAGGTCGATCGCGCAGTCGACGCGGCCGAGGAGCGTCTGGGGCCGGTTGAACGGGGGGCCGAGAAACGAGCGCATCCAGCGGCGCTCGCGCGTGTCGATCGGCAGGAGAAACGAAGCGTCGCGGTCGGCGTGGGCGAGGGCGGGGAGCGCGCGCGTGGCGCGGTCCAGCGCGAGGAACACCTGCTGCATGAGATCGTGCTGCGGCGCCGTGCGCAGCCAGGGCCGCGCCGTGACGTGAATCGGCCGCGCTTTGCCGGGCACGGGGAAGAATTTCATTCCGCGGCGCCGCGCAAGCAGGGCGATCTCATGCGCCCAGCGCTCGAGTTCCGCCGCGGGCACGGCGAGAAGCGCTTTTTCCAGCGAAGCGCGCGCGACAAAGTCCTTCGACGGCAAAGCAGCCGTCCCCGAACGCCTGCTGGCTCCCATCTCCGGTCTCCCGACTCCCGCCTGCCGTTTACCGCTGTCCGGGAATCACCGTGAACCTCACCGTCTTCCCCGCGTCTCCTCTTCCCAGCACGCGCTCGTACGCGTGCTCCAGCGCCTCGCGCTCCTTCTCCGGCGCCGCTTCCGAAAGCGCCCACGCCCGGCCGGCGGTCGTCAGCTTCTTGCGGAATTCGCCGTCGAAGTAGAGTTTGCGGATCGCGTCGGCGAGCGCCACGTCGTCGCGCTGGGCGACCACGAGTCCCGTCTGGTTGTTGCGCACGACGCCGCGCAGCCCGGGCACGTCGCTCACGACGACCGGCGTCTCGCAGGCCATCGCTTCGATGACCGACGCCGCCCCCGCGGTGCGCCACGCGGGAAGCGCCAGCACGTCCATCGCGTTCATGACGCGCGCGAGCTCGCCGGCGGTTTTCCAGGGGATGAGCCCGACGGCTTTCGATGTCGAGGGATGCGCCTTCTGCCAGCCGGCGACGAGATGCGCGTCCTCGCGCTTGAGCGCGCCGGCCAGGACGAGCTTCCACGACTTGTCTTCCTCGAGGAGTCGCCCGAGCGCCTTGAGCAGCGTGACGAGCCCCTTGCGCTTTTTCGCCTCCCCCGCGAACCCGATCACCTTCGAGCCCTCGAGGCCGAGCTTCACCTTCACGTCGGCGGCGTCCGGAAGGCGCCGGAAGACGCCCGCGTCGACGGAATTGGGCTGGAGATAAACGGCGCGGTCGCCCGCGAGCGTGTGGACTTTCTTCCCGATCTCGACGGAAGGCGCGGTGACGGCTTCGGCTTTTTCAAGTGCCCAGAGGACGATCGACGTCCGCGCCGGATCCGTAATCGAGCTGTCGATGTCGGCGCCGCGCGTCGAGACGACCGCGGGGATCCCGCACCAGCGGGCGGCATGGACGGCGGCCCAGGAACTCCATGAAGCCGAAAGAGCGTGGAGGACGTCGAGCCCCTGCTTCTTCTTCGTCGCGACCGCGAGATCGTTCCACTCGAGCAGCGTCTCGCCCTGGCTCCGGTGCACGCCGAAGCGCGTCACCGTCACGCGGTCGCGCGTCTCGTGCGCCGCGTCTCCGGCCGGCAGCTTCGGCGATGGCGTCATCACGAACACCTCGTGCCCCGCGCGCCCCAGCATCGTCACAAGGCGCTCGGACGAAACCGCCAGCCCGCCCGCGTCCGGGGCGAATTTCTCGGTCAGGATGCCGATGCGAAGCGACATGAGGCCGGGAAGGGTAGCTTTCGTGGTGGGTTGTGTCCATGCGTGGAGGTTGAGGGTTGGGGGTTCCGGATGTTGAGATCCGGGTTCCGGGTTCCGGGTTCGGCGTTCCGGGTGGGGTTTTGGGTTGGGAGTTTCGGGTTGTTGAGGGAGTTTCAGGTTCCGCGTTTCAGTTGAAGGGTGCGTCATCCGCAGATTTCGCGACAACTCGCAACCCGTCACCCACAACCCCACCCGGAACGCCGAACCCGGAACCCGGAACTCAACATCCGGAACTCCCAACCCCAAACCCCCGCCGTTCCGCTCCTTCCCATTCCTGCGGTCCCCCGCTACCCTCGCCGCATGGCCGCAAAATCTCCTCCACCCATGAAAGAAGTCCGCGGCCCCGTCGGTTTCTCGACCGAAATCTGGATCGGGGCGCCGCTCCCCAGGGTCTGGCAGCTCGCCACCAAGGGCGCCTGGCTCGACCAGTTCTTCACGACCGCCACTTCCGGCAACCTCGACGCCCCCGGCCGCGTGCGGCTTTCGTGGGGGGACATTCAGGAGGAAGTGGAAGTGCTTTCCTCCGCGTGGGAAAAGAAGACCGTCTTCCGGTGGGTCGCCTACCAGCTCAAGTACGCGACACGCGTGACGTTCGCGCTGAAGGCAAAGCCCGGCATGACGCTCTTCAGCATCTCGGAGTCGGGCTGGAAGCGCGACGCGGCCGGCGTCGAGAGCTCGCTTCATCATGCCATCGGCTGGACTCATTTTCTCGCGCAGCTGAAGGCGTTCGCGCAGTTCGGGGTGCAGCTGAGGGGATGAACGCTCCATCACCTAATGCGATAGAATGTGCCCGGTTCGACTCAGGAGAAAGGCCATGACGGTGCGAGGAACCATCATCAACGGCGTCGCGGTCCCCCAGAACGGGCAGCCGCTTCCCGAAGGCTCGGCCGTCGAAATCACGGTGATTCCCGGCGCAGCGGCTGGCACGGACTCCTCGGACCTGTCCATTCTGCTCGAGCTCTGGGCGGGAACTGCCCAGGGTCTGCCTGTCGACCTTGCGGACAATCATGATCACTATCTCTACGGGCTTCCCAAGTCCGAATGACCGAGGTCTTCGCAGATTCTTACTTCTACCTCGCGCTCGCGAATCCGCAGGACAGAGCGCATCCACGGGCCATGGCGGCGCTGAAAGACGTCCAGGGAACGCACGTGACGCACTCATGGGTGCTTTGCGAGGTCGCGGGAGGACTTTCATCGCCCGCGAACAGGCCGAGGTTTCTTCAGCTTCTGGCATTCCTGAAGTCGAACAATCGGGTTGTCCTCTTGCCGCCGCCGCAGGAGCTATTTGATGCGGGAATCGAACTCTTTTCCAAGCGCCCCGACAAAGACTGGTCGCTTGTGGACTGCATTTCATTTCATGTCATGACCTTGCGAGGAATTCGAATTGCTCTAACCGGGGACAAGGACTTCGAGCAGGCCGGATTTCAAGCCGTGCTTCGGCAACCCTGAAAGCCATGACAGCAAATCCGCTCAACGCATTTTCCATCGACCTCGAGGGCTGGTACCAGTCGCTACGGCCGGACCCTGACCCGGTGCCGCTCGCTAAGCAGAAGGACGGGATCCGCGAGGGGATCGACCGGTTGCTCACGCTCTGCGGACGCCGCGGGGTGAAGGCGACGTGGTTCACGCTCGGGGCGGTTGCGGAGCTGATGCCGGCCGAGCTGCGCGCGATCGCGGAAGCGGGCCACGAGATTGCCTCACACGGCTACGGGCACGACGACGTGGACGCGCTGGGGCCGGAAGGGTTCGCTGCGGACCTTGCGAAAGCGGAGGAGATTCTGGAAGCGGCGTGCGGGCAGAAACCGCGGGGGTACCGGTCGCCGAAGTGGTCGGCCGGGCGGGCGGGGACCTGGTATTTTGACGCACTGCGTCAACGCGGCTACGCCTACGACTCTTCGCTCAACCCGGTGCCGATGCTCGGGGCGCGCGGCATGCGCCACGACGTTCACCTCGTGCGCGGCGTCGCGGAGCTCCCGCCGACCGCGGTCCGCACGCTCGTCGGCTGGCTCCCGTGCGGCGGCTCGCTCGGCCTCCGCAATTTGACGCATCGCGTCATTGCGAAGCGCGTCGCCGCGCTCAATGCCGCAGGCGAGCCCGCGATGTTCTGGGTCCACCCGTGGGAACTGGCGCAGCGCCGGCTTGCCGGCCGCATGCCGCTCGCCACCCGCCTCGTCTGCAACGTCGCCCGCGTCGACCTCGAACAGCGCCTCGAACGCCTCTTCGGCGAATTCCCGTTCGGCACCGCGCTCGAGGCCCTTGCCGCGCGCGAAGCCCGCGGGCCGCTTCCCGAAGTCGAAAACCCCGCATTCCGCGAGGCCGCCCGATGAGCCGATGGGTCGCCATGTTCCCGGGAGTGAGCGGCGTGCGCGCCGAAGCGCCGGAAGTCTCGGCCGCGCTGGCCGCCGCCGGCCCGCTCTCCGAAAACGGCCGCCTCCAGGTCGAGACCTACGGCGCTTCCGTCGCGGGCTTCCGCGCCCTCGGCGCCGAGCCCGCCGCGATCGTCGAGCACTCGATGGGAATCTACGCAGCCATGACCTGCTGCGGCTCGTGGAGCTTCGAGGACGGCGCGCGCGTCTGCGGCGAGGCCGCGCGGCTCATCGACGTCTCGCCCCCGGGCAGCGTCGCCGTCAGCGTCGGCCTCAGCCGCTTCAAGGTCGAGGAACTCGCCGGCGCCGCGGGCGCGTTCGTCGCCAACGACAACTCCGAACTCCAGCAGGCCGTCGGCGGCCTCCCCGACGCCGTCGACCGCTTCGAGGCCGCCGCCCGCGCCGCCGGCGCCTACGACGTCGTGNNNNGTGCGCGTTCCGCTCCGCGGCGCCGTCCACACGCCGATGCTCGAGAACGCCGCGCGAAAACTGTTCGAGTACCTCTTCGATATCGAAATCAAGCCCCCCGTCATCCCTTTCCTCAATCACGTCGATGTCGAGTGGTGGACCTGCCAGGAAATGCTCCGCCAGCACGTCGCCGGCGCGCTCGAGCGGCGCGTGCGGTGGCGCGAAGCGGCCGAGCGGCTCCTTCGCGAGGGATACGACTCGTTCGTGGACGTTGGGCCGGGGGATGTGCTGGCGAAACTCATGAAGTGGATCCAGCGCGACGCGCGGATCGGAAGCGTTGCGGCGGATTTCAATGGCGCCATCAGGCTCATCGGAAGCTGACCATGCGCCTCGGGCTCCCCGGATATTACCTGCTGCCGCTCCCGGACGGCGTCGAGCACGTGCCGGACGTCGCCGTCGGGCACGGCGGCGCGCGGACCCTGCACGCCGAAATCGTCCGCCTGCGCGCCCGCCCGGCGGCCCCTTCGCCGGCGGTGATCTGGCTGCACGGCGGCGGCTGGGCGGATG
>WSZJ01000175.1:9163-20656 GCA_009773755.1 Planctomycetota bacterium
TCTCGCCGCCGCCGGCTACGTCTGCGTCGCCGCCGAGTACAGGCTGTCGGGAGTCGCGACCTTCCCGGCCCAGCTGGCGGACGTCCAGTGCGCCATCCGCTGGATTCGCGCGCATGCGACAGAGCTCGGCGTCGACCCCCGACGCATCGGACTGTGGGGAGCTTCGGCAGGAGCCCACCTGGCTGTGCTCTCCGCGCTCTGGCCCGACAGGGGGAACGCCGCGGGCGGGGTCGAGGGGCCTCCGACCGACGTGCAGGCCGTGGTCGACTTCTTTGGCCCGACCGACCTGACCACGGCGGGAGAATTCGAGGGCGGTGTCGTCTCGCGCTTCGAGCACCGAAGCGCGGATTCGTTCGAAGGTCGACTGCTTGGCGGCGACCTGGGGGAATACGCCCCCGCGGCGATCCAGGCCAGCCCCCTCTCCTGGGTCGGCCCCGGCGCGCCACCCTTTCTCATCATGCACGGCGCCAAGGACGACGTGGTTCCCGTCTCACAGAGCCGGAGACTGCACGAGAAACTGCTCGCCGCGGGCGTGGACAGCACCCTCGTCGTCATCCCCGAAGGCACGCATGGGACGGCGGAGTGGGAACCGGAGTCGCTCTCCGCGCCGAAAGCGTTCTTCGACCGCGTCCTGAAAGGCTGAGCGCCGGCCGCTTCGCGCCCACCAATTCCTTCCGCTCCACGGCCTAGTCCTTCTTCGCGCGCCACACCAGGTGAGCGCCATCTTCCGTCTCGACAACGGCGCCCGCACCCGGCTTGAGCGCCTTCGCCGCCGCCGCCACCTTCTCACCGATCTTCGCCAGTCGCGCTTCGTCCGCCCCTCCCCCCGTCGCCTTGTCCGCTTCGTCGTCACAGGCGGCCGCCGCTTCCGCCATCGTCTTCTCGCCCTTCTTCACCTGCCCCAGCCACTTCTCCGCCAGCGCCTTCGTCGCGAGCTTCGTGCGCGCAGCGCCCGCGGGCTTGAGCGAGAAGAAGGCGTGCGAAACTTCCGGCGACGCCGCGCCGGCGGCCGGCGCGAGCGCGTGATCGGGCTTTTTCGGAAGCGTCTTCTCGCCGCCCCTGGAAGCGCCGTCCAGGCAATGGTTGAAGGCGTCGTTTGCGTAGATCGCGTCGGGGAGCTCGTGATCGAGGTCCGTCACGACCCACGTCGCGAACCCGCCGCCGCACTTTTCGATCGCCTTTCTCCATTGAGGCAGCGCCGCGTAATTCCCGTCGCGCGTCCCGATGATGAACACGCCGCGGCCGCCTTTGCACGCGTCGCCGCGCTCGCCGGGGGCCTCGGTCGCGGCGCACGTGACGAGACCGGCGAAGCGCGCCCGCGAGTTGCCGTACGAGCGGCACGCGGCCGCGCCGCCCATCGAAAAACCGAAGGCGAGGACGCGGGCTTTGTCGACCGGGTAGCTCGCCAGCACGTAGTCGAGCAGCGCCGGAACCTTCGGCACGTCCGCTTCAATGTTCCAGACCCGCATCCCGTCTTCCGTCCCGGTTCCCTGCAGCGCGCACCAGATCTGGTCGCGGTGCGTGGCCAGCGGCGCGCCGAAGCGGAGGATGTCGTCGGGCTCGGTGTAGTTCCCGTGGAACGCCATCACGAGCCCCTTTACCTTCGCGCCGCCCGCGGGCACGAGCACTTTCGCGACCGTCCCCGACTCGAGCGTCACCACATCCCACTCGCCCTGCTTCGTCACCGACTTCGCTTTCGGAGTCTCCGCGAAGGCCTGGAGCGACAGAAGCGCGATCACGGCGAGTATTCTCATGGCTCGATTCACCCTCGGTGTTTCCCCCCGTCTTCGAACGGACATCATGCCCTCCGCATTCCCCGAAGTGAAGATCGTCGAAGGCCTCGAAGGCGCGGCCAGCGCTTCCGGCCACGTCGTCATCATCGACGTCCTGCGCGCGTTCACGACCGCGGCGTACGCGTTCGCGGCTGGCGCGGAGACGATCGAGCTCGTAGCGACGCCGGAGGAAGCGCTGGCGCGTCCCGGCTGGCGGATGGGCGAAGTCGGCGGTCGGCTCATCCCGGGTTTCCACCACAGCAATTCGCCGTCGCAGCTCGCCGGCAAGCGCGTGCCGCCGCGCGTTATCCAGCGCACCGGCGCCGGGACCCGGTGCGCCGTGGCGGCAGCGCCGAATGCAAAGTCGCTGTGGTTGGCGTCGCTCGTCGTCGTTTCCGCGACGGCGCGGGCCCTCGAGGGACGCAGCCCGGTGACGCTCATCGTCTCCGGCGCGCCCGAAGAGGGCGAAGAGGACGGTGCGTGCGCTGTGGTGCTGGAGAACCTGCTCACGGGAAAGTCGCCGGACTTCGAGAAGGCCGTGCGCGACGTGCGCGCGAGCCGCGCGGCGGCGAAACACGCGGCGGGCGATCCCGACCGGCCGATCGAGGACGTCGATTGCGCCGTCGCGGTCGACCGGTTCGCGTTCGCGATCCGCGCGGAGTCGGAGGCAGGAAGGACGGTCGCGCGCCGCGTCCCGTAGAGCGCACCTGATTCAGCTATTTCTTCTTCAGCTGCTCCAACGCCAGCCCCGAAGCAATCCAGGGCATCCACTCGCGAGCCTCCCGCTTCCGGCAATTCTCGAACATGCGGATCGCCTCCGCCTTGTTGCCTTCGTACAGCGCCCGGACGCCCATGAGGTGGAAGGCATGCACCCAGGTGTGAGTCGACGCCGGCGGATTTGCCGCCATGAATTTGTCCACCGCAGTCGCGAAGGCAGTCCGGTCGGTGAGTCCCGCCGCGAACCGGGCCTGCTCCGTCTCGAACGAAAGGTCGGCCTGCACATCCTTGTACTGCCCGGCCAGCTCCTCCGTGGCCGCTTTCCCTTTGCCTTGGGCCACGCTCACGATCCAGAGCCGCACCCGCATTTCGTCCGTCCTCGGCTCGTACTTCACTCCTTCCATTTCCATCGTGTACTCCGCTCTCGCCTCTTCCAAATCTCCCAACACGTAGAGAAGGTCGCCGCAGTCGCTGTGCTCACCCAGCCCGTTTCCCCTCATCCCGGCCGTTCTCCTGGCATCCTCGAGCGCTCCCCGGTAATCGCCTGTCCGGGTCCTCCAGTCTTTCCGCTGCCGGAGGGCCGATCGGTTGCCGGGACGGTGCTCGAGAATGAGGTCGAGGTCCTTCATCGCGCGCTCGGGCTTGTCTTGATTTCCGTAGATCGAGCGCGTCGAAAGCGCCTCCGCGCAGTGCGGGCTCACCGCCAGAACGTCCGCGATCGCCTTCTCGCGCGCCGCGTCGTCCCGCGCTTCCAGAACCTCATTGAGCCGGTCCAGAAGCGCCCAGACATTCTCGGTCCGCGACCAGAGCGCCTCGTCTTTCGAGGAAGCGGCTGCCTTCACGTCGCCAAGCCGCTTCAACTCCGCATTCGCAAGACACGCCTCCTTGAAGCGGCCGGTCTTCGAAACATCCTGCGCCAGCGCCCGCTTCAGCCAGTACGCCGCGCTTGCCGGCTCGCCCGCCAGGGCTCGCTTGATTCCGATGAAGAAACTCGCGTGCGCGATTCCCATCAGCCTGTGCGGCTCGTAGTCCGTCCAGCAGTCCTCGAGAAGATCTTCTTCGGTGACCCATCCCGCGACGTAGAACGCTACGTCGGTGTAATGGCCGTCTCCGGGGAGAAGTCCTCCTTTACGCGCCGCGAAGGTCTTTGCCGCCTCCGCCGACATTCCCGCGCGCGTCTGCGCGACGAAGAGCAGGGCCAGATCGGAGCCGCTCGTAGCTTCGCGCGACTTGTCCGCCGCGATCGAGGCGTCCAGGTCCTCCGCGGCCTTCTTCCAATCCCCCGCGCCGAATCGCGCGAATCCCCGGACGCCAAGGATCTTCAGGTCCGTCCTCCCCGCCGGTATCGCGGCCGTCAGGTCCTCCGCTGCGCCCTCGAACTCCATCGCGTCCAGGCGCAGGACCCCGCGGATCGACCGCAGCTTCAGGTCCGCAGGATTGCGCTCGATCGCGGCCGTCATTTCCGAAACCGCCGCGGCTACGTCCCCTTTCTCCTGCAGGATCTTCGACCGCTTCATCCGGATCTCCGCGTTCGCGGGGTCCTGTTTGACCGCCTCCGCCAGGTCTTCGAGTCCACCCTCTTTGTCGCCCTTCCACGCGCGCAGCTGTCCGCGAGCCGCCCAGATGTCCGCCCGCCCCGGCGCCAGTTTCAGCGCCTCGCCGTAGTCGGCGATTCCCTCTTCCGCCTTGTCCCATCGCCGCGCTTCCGCGCGCCCGACCCATGCGTCCACGCACTTGGGGTCGAGTTTCAGCGCGCGCGAAAAGGTCTGCTCCGCGGCCTCGTCCTCGTGTTTCTTGAGAAGCGCCTTTCCCCGGACAACCAGCTCGGCCGCGGTGGGTTCCTCGGCGTGGGCCGCGGAATTCAGCACGGCGGCGAGCGCGATCATCCTGAGGCCGGCAAGTCTGCGACTCATGGACTGCTCCTCTCATGGCAGGGGAGCGCATGGTATTTCAGGCCGCTCGGGGTTCACCCCGCGCGCTCACAGGGATCGCGTAGAGGTCCTTTCCGAATCCGACCGCAACATCGCCCGTATACAGCACGATCCCGCGCAGGAACCTCTTTCCCGCCGCCGCCGCGAGCTCCCGCAGGCCGCGGAAATCGTCGGACCTCGGCGACGCGGTCTTCTTCACTTCGATGCCCACCACGCGGCCGCGCGCGTCTTCGAGAACGAGGTCGACTTCGTGCTGTTTGATGGTGCGGAAGTGGAACAGCGAGGGGCGCGCCTCGCTCCAGGTCGACTGCTTGATCAATTCGGTGGCGACGAACGTCTCGAGCACGGCGCCGGACATGAGCGGGTCGGACCGAAGCCGGTCGGCATCGAGGTTCAGCAGGCTGCAGAGGAGTCCGGGATCGAAGAGCAACGTCTTGGGGGCCTTTGTGGCGCGTGAGGAGAGATTTCCGCTCCACGCGGGGATCGTCGTCGCGAAGAAAATGGCGTTGAGCAGGGCGAGGTGCCGCTGGAGCGTCGTCAACGGGAGCTCGGCGTCGCGCGCGAGATCGGAAACGTTCAGAACGCAGGCGCTGCGCGCGGCGAGGAGCTGGAAGAGACGCGGCAGCTCACGCAGGGCCTGGATGTTGGCGATGTCCCTGACGTCGCGTTCGATGAGCGACGTGGAGTACGAACGGAACCACTCACGGCGCCGGGCAAGATCCGTGCGCGCGACGGCGTCGGGGAAGCCGCCGCGCACGATGCGATCGACGAGCGACGGCCAGCCGGAGTCCGGGAACCGCCCCGTGAGGAACGAGCTTGCGAAGCAGGCATCGACAAATCCTTCCTGGACGCCCGCGACTTCCCCTTGTGAAAACGGGTAGAGCTTCAGGATTTCCACCCGCCCCGCAAGCGACTCCGACACCTTCGGCAGCAGGAGGGCGTTGGCAGACCCCGTCAGCAGGAATCGCCCGGGCGCCCGGCGACGGTCGATGCTGCGCTTCAGCGACCGGAAAATGTCCGGTGCGCGCTGCACTTCATCGAGGATGACGCGTTCCGGGAGGCCGTCGACGAATCCGTCGCCGTCGCGGGTTGCGGAGTCCAGCACCGCGGCGTCGTCGAGAGTGAGGTAGGTCGCGTCGAAGCCATGCCCGCGCAGGCTCTGCACGAGGGTGGACTTGCCGGCCTGGCGGGGTCCCTGAAGAAAAACTGCGGGGGTGTCCGCGAGTGCGGTGAGGATCTGCGGAGTGACGAAGCGACCGTGCATGGGTGAATTAGAGCCGAAAAGTGGACATAAATCAACCACTGAGTGGGTAATAATAACCCATGGACGGGGTTGGCCTGGACACTCTGGCGGCACGTGACTCACGGACCGCCCCGCAGGGTAAGATGGTTCCTGTCACGCTTGAGAGGCCACCCATGACCCGCCTCGCCGCTGCCCTTCTCGCCCTCGCCCTTCTCCCCCGCCCCGCCTCCGCCCAGGCCGACGAAGCCCTTCAGAAACAGATCAACGCCGCGATCGACAAGGGCGTCGAGTACCTGAAAGGCCGGCAGCTCAAGGACACCGACAACAAGGGAAGCTGGCCCGACGGCACGAACCTCGTCTACGACGGCGGGAAGGCGAAGTCGTCCGGAAAAATGTTCCTCGCGACGACCGCGCTGTCGCTCTTGACGCTTCTCAAGTGCGGCGTCGACCCGGACGAGGACTGCATCCGGGGCGGGCTTGACTGGCTCGACAAGGTGCTGCCCAAGGAGTACGGCGAGGTCAAGAAGGGGCGGCCGGATTCGTCGATCATGGGGCATTCGTACCACGCGGGGATCCTCCTCATGATGTACGAGGCGCTCACCGCCGCGCGCGCCGACAAGCAGATGAAGGCGGACGGGAAGGACCCCGCGAAGGACCCGCGGCCGGCTCTGAAACCCGACGCGAAGGACCTCGCGGTGATCAAGCGCATCGTGCAGTGGCTCAAGGACACGCAGTCGCGCAAGGGCGGGTGGCGCTACGGCCCGCCGGTCTGGGACACGCCCGGCGGCATCGAAGAGGACCCGAGCGCGTCGCAGATCGCGCTTCTCGGCCTCTCCAGCGCCGGGCGTCTCGGCGTCGAAGCGGGGGACGAGGTGTGGAAGGAAGCGGCGACCTGGTATCTCGAAGCGCAGGAAAAGAACGGCCCCGCGGTGAAGGGGAAAGCCGCAGGCGCCGCGGCCGGCGGCACCTACGACGTCCGCGACGGCGACCGCGCGCGCGGCTGGCCGTACCTCCGCCGCAGCTCCGACAAGCAGGAGGAGAAAGTCACCGGCAGCATGACCGCCTGCGGCGTCGGCGGCCTCGTCCTCTGCAAAGGCGCACTCGCCAAATCCAAACTCTGGACCAAGGGCCTCGCCGCCGCCGTCGACCGCGCCATCTACGACGGCCTCGCCTGGATCGACCTCCACTACACCGTCGACGACAACCCCGGCGCCGTCCGCAGCCACTTCTACTACCTCTACGGCGTCGAGCGCCTCGGCACCCTCGGCAACTTCGAGAAAATCGGCGCCCACGCCTGGTACGTCGACGGCGCGAAGCTCCTCGTCGCGAAGCAGGCCGCAGGCGGCGAGTGGAACACGCATACCGAGATCGAGCCGTGCGACATCATCGACACGTGCTTCGCCCTCCTGTTCCTGAAGCGGGCTACGGTGCCGGTCGGGGTGACGCTGACGAGGTGAGAAACATGACAGATGAAACCGGACCGGACGCGCTCCTGCGAATGGAACTCCCCGTGCTCGACACCAGCCTCATGGGGGAGTACGACCGCCTCATGAAGAGTTGTCTGGTGGATTGGCAAACCTCCGCAGACTCGGATCCAAGGTTGGGACCCTCTCGTCGAAGGCACGACATACAAGTCAGGCAGTGTCTCGAGAACTTGACGGAAGAAAACGCGCAGGAAATCCGCACTCGTTTGAAAGGGGTCCACGCGGCGCTTGATGCAGCCGAGAGTGAGGCGAAGGCGCTGCGGACTCCCGAAGAACTGCAAGTGGAAGAGCGAAGCCGGGTCATGTTGTTGTCCCACGGAACAGAATTCCAGAAACTCGCCGAACGAGCATGGATGCAGGCCCAGGAACGTCATCCGGAATTGGCTGGTGAGTGGAAGCGCAAATGCTCGTCTAAGTTTCGGACAGCCGACGACTTCACCGTCGGGGCCATGATGCTCGCGATGACCCAAGCTCGGCAGCACATGGACATCGCGCGATCCAGACCCGGCGGACCTGGGCGGGTGGAGTAACCGGGACCGCCGTCCGGGAGGCCGAGGGGCCTACGGTTGCCGAGTTCCAGCGGTTGCTTCGCGAGAAATGGCGTCTGTACCCGCTTTCGATCGCACCCTCGAACCATTTCGACCGCGTTTTGTCCTCTCCGGTTTTCTTGATCGCCGCACGGAGAACCGGCCCGACCTGACTCTCATCGGACTCTGTGGACAGCGCCTGATTCACGATGAGCCAGTCATCGATGACCTTGCCCGCGACGTATTTCCTGAAGAGGTTGTAGAGAGCGTAGTAACCGAACTGGATCGGCTCCGGGAATTCCAGGTCGGAATCCTGCATGGCGACGATCGGCTCGCCATATCGACTTGCGACTCCGGCGATATCACGACCTTTTCTCGCCGAAGCCAGCGCGCCCGAGGGCAGAGACAGATCCAGCTGCTGAGTCGTGCCACATACGCTCTCGGTGTAGGTCATCTCCTTGCGCCCGGCTATGTACGCAGTCCATTTCTCCAGCGCTCGTTGGCACAGGACGAAGTGGACCTCTCGCCGCTTCTCCGGGGTCAACGCCAGGAATTCCTGGGCGAGGGGCGTCATTCGATGTTCAAGAATACGTCCGAGAATCGCGCAGCAGGCTTTCGGATTTCGGAGTCCCTCAGCAGGAAGCAGCGTACTTCAGGCACGCGTGAACGTCTTCCTGATGAAGCGACGGCCATGCCTTCAGTATCTGATCTACGGAGTCGCCGTCTGCGACGCTCCCGACGATGACGCTGACGGGAACGCGGGTTCCCTTCACGCAGGGCTGGCCTGAGTGAATCTTTGCATCGATGACAATTCAGTGCATCCAGTCCTCTTGGGTCATTCGCGGATTATCGCCGAAGAGGCGGAACGGTTCAATCCGCTCCCCGAAGATGACCCTTCGCGGGAGGTCGAGTAGAGTTGCCTGCGCATGAGAGCTTCAGAATTCAATGACCGTGTCGCCCTCGTCACCGGCGCTTCCCGCGGCATCGGCCGCGGCATCGCACTCGCACTTGGCCGCGCCGGGGCGACAGTAGTGGTGAACTACCGGACGCGGGAAGCGGATGCCGGAAAGGTCGCTTCAGAAATAAAAACATCGGGTGGGAAGGCGCGGGTGTGGAAGGCGGACGTGGCGGACCGGGTGGAAGCGCCGAAGATGGTGGAGGGGGTGGCGGCGGAGTTCGGGCGGCTGGACATCCTGGTGAACAACGCGGGGGTGCTGCAGGACGGGCCGCTGATGATGATGAGCGACGAGCAGTGGGACGCGGTGGTGAAGCCGGCGCTGGACGGGGCGTTTCTGTGCTCTCGGGCGGCGATGCGGCCCATGATCGAGCGGCGAAGCGGGGTGATCCTGAATGTTTCGAGCGTGAGCTGGCGGATCGGCGTGAGCGGGCAGACGAATTATGCGACGGCGAAGGCGGGGCTGGTGGGGTTCACGCGGGCGCTGGCGGCGGAGGTCGTGCGGTTCGGGATCCGGGTGAACGCGATCGCGCCGGGACTGGTGGAGACGGAGATGTCGGAGCAGGTGCCGGAGAAGATGCGGAAGAAGATCCTGGAAGTAGTGCCGATGGGGCGGGCGGCGACGGTGGAAGAAGTGGTGGCGCCTGCGATGTTTCTGCTTGGGGACGGGGCGGCGTACATTACGGGGAAGGTGCTGGATGTCGATGGGGGGATGAGCTAGATAGACAGGTTTGGGTTCCCGGGCATACACGGAGGTCACGGAGAGCACGGAGGTCACAGAGAAAAAATTCGTAATCTTTCCTCTGTGACCTCCGTGCTCTCCGTGACCTCCGTGTCAGAGAAGGAACCTCTCCGCGACATGAAGTTCTCAAAGCGCAGGATCCGTTGGTAATGGAGGTACTTCGGAAACAGCCGCGCGTACGACTCCCGAAGTAGACTCCTGGAATTCATGACTCGCCCCCGCATCCTCATCACCGGAGTAGGACTCATCACCGCGCTCGGCCCCGACGCCGAAGCGTGCTGGTCGGCGATCGTGCGCGGCAAGTGCGGGGTCGGGCCGGTGGACCTGTTCGACGTCTCGCCGTACGTCGGGAAGGTCGGCGCGCAGATCCGGTTCCCGCTTCCGCTGCCGAAGCTGTCGCGCGCGGACCAGCGGCGGCTGTCGCGGTGCGACCTGATCGGCCTCGCGGCAGCGAAAGAAGCGCTTCACGACGCCGGCGATCCCGTGCGCGACGACCGGTTCGGGCTTGCGGTGGGCGCCGGCGCGGGCGGGATGTTCGACGCGGAGCGGTATCACGAGCGGTTCGTGAAGGAAGGTCCGGGGACGCGCGCGCCGCTTCGCGACCTGTCGAGCTTCCTGCCGGACGCGACGGCGGAGTGGATCGGGCGGGCGTTCGGGCTGGGGGGGCCGCGGGTGACGGTGGCGACGGCGTGTTCGTCGTCGGCGACGGCAATCGGGATCGGGGCGGACTGGATCCGGAGCGGGCGGGCGGACCGGGTGCTGTGCGGCGGGGCGGACGCGCTGTCGCGGGTGACGTGGGGCGGGTTCAATTCGCTGCGCGCGGTGGACCCCGGGCCGTGCCGGCCATTCGACAAGGCGCGCGGGGGGATTTCGCTTGGCGAGGGCGCGGGATTCCTCGTGCTCGAGCGCGAGGATCTCGTGAAGACGAAGCCGCGCGCGGTGTTCGGCGGATACGGCGTGACTTCGGACGCGTTCCACATGACGAACCCGCACCCCGAGGGAGCGAGCGCTTCCGCCGCGATCCGCGCGGCGCTTGCGGACTCGGGAATCCGGCCTGAGGACGTCGACTACGTGAACGCGCACGGGACCGGCACTCCCGCCAATGACACCGCCGAGTCCAAGGCGATCCGCGCGGCGCTCGGCGACGCGACGCGGGCCTGCGTTTCCTCCACAAAATCCCAGGTCGGCCACACCCTCGGCGCCGCAGGCGGCGTCGAGGCCGCTGTTACCGTCCTCGCCGTCGAGCGCGGCGTCGCGCCCCCCAACGTCACCACTACCGAAATCGATCCTTCCTGCCTCCCCATCGATGTCGTCCTCGGCGAAGGCCGCCCGCTCGCCATCCGCCACGCCGTCTCGAATTCGTTCGCGTTCGGCGGGAACAACTGCGCGCTCGTCTTCTCAAAGGTGGCGCGATGACCCGAATCGCCGCCACGGGCGCGGGCGTCCTCGCTTCACCTGGAATCGGACGCGACGACTTCTGGAAGAGCCTCCTCGCGGGCGGGCGCGGGCCGACGAAGGCGCAAGGGTGGCTCCTGCGGCCTGGCGCGCCGGACCTTGCGTTCCAGCTTCCGGAGTTCGACGCGAAGAAGTGGATCGCTCCGGCGGCGATCCGGCGGCTCGACCGCACGGGGATGGTGGCGATCATCGCCGCGAAACTGGCGCTTGCCGACGCGCGGCTCGACGTGCCGCTTCACCGCATTGCGATCGTCATCGGCGCGGGCGGCTGCGGGGTCACGACGACGACCGGGTTCCACCGCCGCCTGGTGGAGACCGCGGGGACCGACCCCAATCCGATGGCGTTCCCGAACACCGTTCCGAACGCCGCCGCGGGCCAGATCGCGATCGCGACGGGGATCACCGGGTTCAACACGACGCTGGTCCAGACGGGCGCTTCCGGGGAAGACGCGATCGCAGTCGCCGCCGACCTCCTCGCTGCCGGGCGCTGCGACGCCGCGCTCGCCGGCGGGATCGACGAGCTTTCCTCGATGATGCACCACGCGCTCCATCTTCTCGGCAGCCTTTCCCGCACCGCCTGCCGCCCTTTCGACCGCGCGGCCGACGGCACCCTCCTCGCCGAGGATGCGGGGCTCCTCGTGCTCGAGCGCCTCGACGATGCGCGGAA
>WSZJ01000176.1 GCA_009773755.1 Planctomycetota bacterium
GGCCGGCGCCGTGGCTGCGCCGCCGCCGACGGCGCCGCTCGAAGAAATCCCGGAAACGACGGAATTCGACGACCTGAAGATGGCGAGCCTCGTGCGCGACGTCTTCAGCGAGACCCACCAGGATCTTCCCGAATGGCAGGTGGCGCGCGCGATCCTCGCCAACCGCGACACGCTTCGCGAACTGCTGATCGACGCGATCAAGGCGAAGAACGCGAAGGACGGCGAGGCCTACAACGAGAAGGCGCTCAAAGTCTTCGACATCATCCTTGGCGTGCAGATGCAGATGGGGCGAAGCGCCGACAAGGTGCAAAAGTTCATCCGCGAGATGGTGGAGAAACTGAACGCGGCGGACGCGGGGCTCGAGATCGACCGGGATGAGACGGGGCAGATCGTGAACGCCGTGATGATGTTCGACCCGCGCATCAAGACGATGCTCGGTTTCCAGACGGAGGGGCCGGCGGGGACGGAGAAGGCGATGGCGGAGGTGAATCGGTTGTTGACGAAGTTGAGGGGATGATCGGGGAGGGGAAAAACGGCCAGGACAAATCCCAACTCCAACTCCCAAAGGGAATCCTCTCAATTCGGGCACATCCTTCTTCTCCTGGAGCAGTTTGGGATTTGGGGTTGGAGTTGGAGTTGGGATTTGTCCTTGGTCCACCGGGACCCGTCTCGCTCTGATAGACTTCCCGCGCCATGTCCCTCTTCCCCCTCCTCGACCCGCTCCTCCCCCTCGTCAAAGCCCCCGCCCAGTACATCGGCGGCGAGATGAACTCCGTCGTGAAGGATCACGCGAAGGTCGCCGTCAAGGTCGCCCTCGCCTTCCCGGACACCTACAAGATCGGGATGTCCCACCTCGGCCTCCAGATTCTTTACGGCCTCGTCAACCGCGAGCCCGACATGCTCGCCGAACGCGTCTTCGCGCCCTGGAGCGACATGGAAGCGCGGATGCGCGGGGCCGGCGTGCCGCTTTTCTCGCTCGAGACGAAAACCCCGGTTCGCGCCTTCGACATCCTCGGGTTCTCGCTTCAGTACGAACTGTCGTTCACCAACGTCATTAACATGCTCGACCTCGCCGGGATCCCGCTTCGAAGCGCCGACCGTGGCCCGGACGACCCGCTCATTATCGCGGGCGGCTCGTGCACGTTTCAGCCGGAGCCGATCGCCGTATTCCTCGACATCTGCGTGCTCGGCGACGGCGAAGAACGCCTGATGGAACTCGCGAAGGCCGTCGCGGAGCTCAAAGGCAAGTTCCGCAGCCGCCGCGATTACTGCCGAGAGCTGGTGAAGCGGGTCCCGAACCTCTACGCGCCGAACCTGTACGACGTCGAGTACGCCATGGACGGCCGCCTCGCTTCGATCACGCCCAACTGCGACGAAGCACCGCTCTTCGTCCAGCGCGCTTCGGTCTCGAACTTCGAGACCTCGTTCTTCCCCACCCACCCGATCGTCCCCGCCGTCGAGTGCGTCCACGAACGCATCAACCTCGAGGTCATGCGCGGATGCCCCCACGCGTGCCGCTTCTGCCAGGCCGGCATGATCAAGCTGCCGGTGCGCGCGCGGAGCGTGGAGACGCTCGTGAAGTACGCTCTGGAGACCTATCACGCGACCGGCTACGACGAGATCGCGCTGACGAGCCTCTCGACGGCGGACTACCCGCACCTCGAGGAACTGATGGCGCGCCTCAAGCAGGAGTTCGACGGCAAGAAGGTCGGCATCTCCCTCCCGTCCCTGCGCGTCAACGAGCGCATCCGCAGCATCCCCGGCATCCTCAACACCATCCGCAAAGCCGGCTTCACCATGGCCCCCGAAGCCGGCACCGAGCGAATGCGCAAGGTCATCCACAAGCTCATCAAGGACGACGACCTCTACGCCGCCGCCACCGCCGCCTACCGCGAGGGCTGGGACGTCATCAAGGTCTACTACATGATCGGCCTCCCCCACGAGGAGGACGCCGACATCGACGCGACCTGTGAAGCGATCCTCAAGACGTCGCGCTGCGCACGCGAGTCCACGAACCGCGACGGCGAGCTCAACGTCACCGTGTCGCCCTTCGTGCCGAAGGCGCACACGCCCTTCCAGTGGGAGCCGATGGCCAGCCCGGAGCGCTTCAAGGACATCCGCACCCGGATGCACAACCGCATCCGCTCCAAGAAGATCCACCTCAAGGTTCACGACCCCGAGCGCGCCTACGTCGAAGGCGTCGTCAGCCGGGGCGACAGGAGGCTCGCGCCGATGCTCGTAGAAGCCGTGAAGAGCGGCTGCACCTTCGACGCCTGGGACGAGTGCTTCAGCTACAAGCGCTGGCTCGACATCTTCGCCCGCTGCGGCATCGACCAGGCCAAGCACAACTTCCGCGAACGCCCCGACGACGAAGTCTTCGCCTGGGACCACCTCGACGGCGGCCCGCCGAAGCGGACGCTGCTCAGGAGCAGGGTGAAGGCGGAGACGCTGGCGGAGGCGTACACGGCCTGAGACCGGGAGATTTTCCCGGGAGCGAGACCACCTCGCTCTGGTTCAATGAGCCTCATGGACGGCGATCCCGTCGTCTTCCGAAACTCTGCTGGCAACCCGAACTCGGATCCGCCACAGATGAAGAATCCGCCGCGTTGGCGCCGCTTCCGCGCCTTGGCAGTGACGCTTGGGCTGGTGACCGTCCTGGTTGCCGCGTTCATCTGGCCGTTCCGGTGGACGAGCGCCGGGTTCCGGCTGTTCGGTTTGCCCAAGGCGCGCGGAACCCCTCTGACGCAAACCGAAAGAGCATTGGTCGGAATTTGGGAGTGGCGAGCGGGCAACGGCCACAGCACCCTCACTCTCCTCGACGACGGCACGCTGCTGGGGAAGCACGGGGGCGGCCGTGGAGCAGTGAAGTGGAGAGGAAGTTGGCGGCGCACGGGAGACCGACTGTTCCTATCCACTGAATCCTTCGACTCGCTCATTGACAGCTGGATGGCCCTTTCCAACGGGGTCCTGGGCTGGATGGACGAATACGAGGTCGTCGCCTGGGACAAGTGCTTGCTGCTGGTTCCCTCGGACGACATGAGTGATTTCATCGACGACGTGAATGTCCAGCGGGAGCGCGGGCAGGGCGAGCGAATGCGGTACTCGCGGGCAGGGAGCCCGACAACGCCTCTGCCAGGCTTGCCGGATTTGCCGGAACCGTGGAAAAGCCGGCTCGTGGGGGTCAGGGTCCACGGAGAGATACGGGAGGTGTTGGAGAAAAAAGTCGTCGCGGCCTGTGGTACCCGGGACGGTGCCCGGGTCGGCCTCAGGATGTTTCTCCCCGGCGGGAAGGACGAGTCCTGGGTCCACCTGCGAATCCTCACGGCGTCGGAGACGGAATGCACGCTCGAGATCACGAGCAACAGCAGCGGCCTGCCCGTACTCGTGGGCGCTGAAATAACCTCCAGGTCGGTCGAAGTGCTCCCCGGGAGTTCCGGTCGCTGACGCTCTACCCCGCATCCGCGGGATCTGGCTTCAGCCGGAACTGCCGCCCATTCGGCCGGCGCAGAACCGAGAAGTGCCGCACGTCGAGCGTGAGCACGTTCTGCGCGCCTGTTCGGCCGGAGAGGACGACGAGGGACGCGTCCGCCAGCCCGATCGTGAGCGACCTGAATCGCTCCATCACCTCGGCGGCGAGCTCGACGTCGGACGCCTCGAAGGTCTCCAGTCGGTACGCGCCGCGGGCAACCTCCCCCAGCAGCGCACTCTGCGCGGAAGCACCGACGCGCGTCGCGAGGAGATAGTCGAGCTCCGCCAGCACGAACGGCGAGAGAACGAAGGGACCCGGATCGGCCTCGAGCGCCGCCTTGCATGCGCCGTGCCGCCGCTCGCGGGAATCCATCGCCGCGAGGAGACCGCTGGTGTCCAGCAGGATCATCGCCGTCCGAATCCGCGGAGGGCCTCGTCGACGTGCTCGGCGAGGTTCCCCCGGGCGCTGGTAAACAGGGGCAGCTTCGGGCGTGGCGACGTGACGACCGAGGTGAACTGCCGGAGGGCCTCGCGGACGACGACAGCCTCGCTGCAGCCGCGTGCGCGAGCCGTGCGCTCCAGGGCGCGCTTGAGGTCGTCGGGAAGATAGAGGGTGGTCCTGAACATGCCATACATTGTGCCATACGTGGGGTCGAAACACGAAGAGCGATTGAATGGAAGGTGCATGGTCTAAACCCGGCCTCCCTTGTCACGGGCCCAGTCGACTCGGGCCGTCGCGAGCCGCGCGAGAATCTCGTCCTGGAACACCCTGAGCTCCTTCTCGATCCGCTCGAGGCTTCCGGTCTCTGCGCGCTTCCCCTCCCGGCACGCCGGGAGCGCACCGAGGGCGAACTCGACGCCTCGCAGCGCCCGCTTGAGCTGGACCACGATGAGGCCGAAGGGCGTGTCGAGCTCAGATTCTTCGTCGTCGTCGGAAATGGCCTGCGAGAGGCCGCCGGCCATTTCGAGAACCCCGGCGCAGAGGACGTTCGCGGGAGATAGCGGGCTGCGGGAACCTTTGACCGCGTCCATGGCCTGACAGACGACGTCCTGGGAGCGCTCGACGAGGGGCGGGAAGCGGAGTTCGTGAGGGACGGCGGCGGGTGACTCCGTGTTGACTTCGTCGGGGACATCCCAGCCCTGCTCCTCGTCAACGTCATCGTCTTCCCCGCCCGGTCCCTCTTCCGGAACCTCCATACCCGGGAGTTCCGTGATCCCCTCGCTGCGAAGCGCTTCCTCGAACGCCGTCCCGTGCTCCTCACCTCCCGCGACGGACATCTCGATCGAACGCCGGAGGCCGGCGTTGCGGCGCAGGTTGCGGCGGTAGAACGCGTCCCATTCGGCCTCGGTGCCCTCGACGCGTGAATCGGTCCCCTCAGGGTCGTTCTTGCCGATCGAGGGGCGCTTTTGTTCCGGCAGGTCGATCACCGCGCGTACGCGGCGGCGAAGGATGGCGGGCTTGAAGGGCGACGCTTCGGCGCCGGACCTGGCGCGCGCGGCGAGGAAAGCCTCGGCGTCATGGGCACCGGCGTACCCCGCGTCATCGCGGATCTCGAGGCCGGGGAGGAACGCGTCGCAAAGCGCTTCGAGGACCTCGACGAGGAGGGAATGGCCCTCCGCCGTGGCGAAGTGTGCCGGCACGGAGATCCAGCCGTCTGTCGCGGCTGACTCACCCTGGATCGTCGCGAGCCGGCCGTCCCGCTGGACCGCGAACGGGATTCGGCCGAGGCCGGGCGACAAGTCCAGGAGACCGCCGCGGGCATGATCCTCGGGGTCCAGCGGGTGAAACTGCCCGCCGAACTCAAGCGCGACTTCGAGAAGCGCGTCCTCGAAGGAGTCAATGCGGCCAGGGTCCGCGAGGCGGCCGCGCCAGGACAGTTGCAGAGTCATGACTTCCTCCCCCTGCTCCGTGATCGTTTAGGTTCCGCCGCGCGGGCAGTCCTTTCCGGGCGAATCTTTTGCGACCGGCCTGCGGCCTCAGACCTTCTCCAGGCGGCGAGCCCTTTCTTGATCGAACCGGCCCTGGTCACAAAGTCCATTTTCCGGATGAGGGGGCGATTCGGAATCCACTCACGGCGAGCGTTGGCGACAACGAACCAGAAGGGGCTGTCGTCCGGGATCGTGGGTCGCCGCGGAGACCTGAGGAGGGCCTTGAAACTCGAGAAGCGCGACGGGACTATTCGGAGCAGCAGGCGTCCTCCCATCCGGACCTCGGCCGGACGCCTTGATTTCTCGATGAGGTCGTAAACCCTGCGCATCCAATCCTGAATCTTGCGGACGCTGATGGATCGTCCCGGCCCCAGGCGAGGATGGGGTGCCGGCGGAATGACTCCGGTGCGGGGTCCTGTGCGGTACTTCGGAATGCTGAGCTTGGCGTTGGCGAAGGAATGACTCCTCTCGAAGAGGGCGGGTTGGTGGATCTTGATCGTTTTGCCGGCCGGGGGGTTCATGGCGCTACTCGAACCAGTTTTCCAGACGCAGACCGGGAATCCGGTCGAAATGCCGTACGTTTCTGCTCACGAGGACGTAGTTGTGCCTCAGCGCCGTGGCAGCGATCAGCACATCGGGGTCGTCGAGAGGCAGGCCGCGCCGTTCGAGGTCAATGATCAGGTCCCCGGCGTGCAGGGCGTCATGTTCATCGAAGGGCAGGACAATGACGTACCTGAGGCATGCCTCGATTCGATCCCATCTCTTGCCGGGATTGTCCGAACGACGGGACCAGAGCCGAAGTTCGGCGAGGCATATCGCGCTGGTGTACAGCTGGCTGCGCGGTGTCTCTGTCACCTTTCGCAGAACTCCCCGGTGTGGGCGAGGCCCTGCGGTTTCCCGGATGATGTTGGTGTCGAGGAGATAGTTCACCGAGATCTGCCCCGACGGGACTTGCCGGTCAACCAGGAAGAGCTTCTCCAACTGCTCTTGCGCTTCTCGCCTTCCCAGAACGGATCGTCGTACGGAATGGCATTCTCGGCGGTCCAGTTCCAATACACAGGCTTGTCTGCCGCGACGAGCTGAACGACGGGCTTTCCGCGGCGCGCGACCGTGATAGGTTTTCCGGTCTCGAGCACGCGGTTAATCAGGGCGATAAAGTCGCGCTTCGCCTGCGCGATGCCAACCGTGTTGGGCGGCAACTTCAAGGGAGCTCTTTTCATATGGTCATTATGACCATCTGAGCGGTTCCACTCAAGCGCGCACATAGGCTTCTCCTTCCCGCTTCGCCCGCCCGCGCTTCGCCAGTCCCTCCAGCGCGTGCTCGATTTCCTCAAGGCCCAGCCCCGTCTCCTCCACCAGGTCCCCCGCCCCCCGCGCGCCGGCCCGCAGGGCTTCGAGCACCCGGTCCTCCGTCGCCGAAAGCGGCGTGGTCATGCGCTCGAAGCCGATCTCCTCGAGGATGTCGTCGGCACAGGCGGCGAGCTTGGCGCCCTGCTTGATGAGGTTGTGGCAGCCCTTTGAAGCGGTGCTGGTGATGGGGCCGGGGACTGCGAAGACTTCCTTGCCCTGCTCGACGGCCCAGTCGGAAGTGATGAGGGCGCCGGAGGATTCGCCGGACTCGACGACGACGGTGCCGAGGCCGAGGGCGGCGATGAGGCGGTTGCGTCTTGGGAAGTGGACGGCGTTGGGCTCGGCGCGAAGGGAAAACTCGGAGAGGAGGCAGCCGCGGGTGGTGATACGGGCGGCGAGGGAACTGTTGTCCTCGGGGTAGACGCGCATGACCCCGCTTCCCAGTACCGCAATCGTCCTTCCGGCACGCAATGCGCCGCGATGGGCGGCGGTATCGATGCCGCGGGCGAGGCCGCTGACGACGGTCATGCCGGCTTCTGCCAGCTCGCGTGCGAGCCGGTCAGCGGCGTTCAGGCCGTACGGCGTCGCCTCGCGGGTGCCGACGACGGAGACGGCGGCGGCGTCTTCGGGCAACAGTGTCCCGCGGACGTAGAGGACGAGCGGGGCGTCGTAGAGGAGCTTGAAGCCTGGCGGCGTCTCGGGGTCGTCGCAGGGGATCAGGCGCACGCCGAGCCGCGCCGCCTCGTCCAGCTCCCGGGCGCCCCGGCGGTCGGCGAGCATCCGCCGGACGTCCGCGGCCGCGGACTGCCCGACGCCCTCGACGTCGGCCAGGGAGCGTTCGGAAGCCGTAGCGATGGCGCCGAGGCATCCGAAACGGTCGAGGAGGCGCCGGAGGAGGACGCAGCCGACGCGTTCGCTGGCGTTGATGGCGACGAGGGTCTCGAGGTCTGCGCGATCCATGCAGATCACTTTACGCGACAGCATCCCTCATGTCAAGTGCTGTCAATGAAATATCACATATTTCTCACAATTCCCTGCCAGGCGCCCTCGACGTCCGCCGCCGGCAGCCCTTCCGCCACGCGCGCCGCGCCGATCCGGTCCAGCACGACGTAGCGCACGCGGCCGCCGCGCGCCTTCTTGTCGCCCGCCGCAAGCCGTTGCAACGCCTCGGGTTTCAGCCCCGGCGCCCGGTCCGGCAGCCCGAGCTGCCGGATCAGGCCGCGCACCCGCCCCTCGAGCCCCTTCCCCGAAAGTCGCGCCGCCGCGCACAGCCCGATCGCAACCGCTTCACCGTGCAGGTACCGCCGGTATCCGGTCGCGGTTTCGATGGCGTGCCCGAACGTGTGGCCGAAGTTGAGGAGCATACGAGGCCCGCTTTCGCGTTCGTCGAGCGCGACGACGCGGGCTTTGTGAGAAGCGCACTTCTCGACGATTTTCTCGAGGAGGGCGGGGCGGCGGACGAGGATGTCTCCGGCATTTCTTTCGAGAAGGCTGAAGAGGCCGGCGTCGCCGATCAGGGCGTACTTGACGACCTCGGCGAGTCCGGCGCGGAACTCGCGGTCGGGGAGGGTTTTGAGGGTTTCGAGGTCGGCGACGACGAGGCGGGGCTGGTGGAAAGCGCCGACGAGGTTCTTGCCCTGCGCGAGGTTGATCCCGGTTTTCCCGCCGATAGATGCGTCAACCATGGACAGCAGGGTCGTGGGGACCTGGACGAGGTCGACGCCGCGATTCCACGTCGCCGCGGCGAAGCCCGCGAGGTCCCCGACCACGCCCCCGCCGACCGCCACGACGACGGCGTCGCGGCCGGCCTGCGCCTGGGCGAGC
>WSZJ01000177.1 GCA_009773755.1 Planctomycetota bacterium
GTTCGCCGCAGGGTCGTGGAGTTTCGTGCATGTCGCGAATTTCAGGTAGGTGGCGAAGGCGAAGTCCGGATCGCGCGTCTCGGAGTGGCACGTCCTGCACAGGCCGTCCGAAATCTTGCCGTATTTCGTGGCCCCGGGGTGCTTCGCCACAGGCACGTGGCAGCTCTCGCATTGCACTCCGTGGAACGGCCCGGTGTCCTCGATCCGTCGCGTGCCTCCCGGTTGCAGGTACCCCGACACGTGGCAAGAGACGCACTCCGGGTCCTGCGCGCCTCCGTCGGGATCCGTCACGAGCGACTCCCAGGCGTGCGCATGTACCGTCGATTTCCAGTTCGCGAGCTGCTCCGCGTGGCACGCCCCGCACGCCGACGCCCCGACGTACTTCGCTGCATTCGGATCCTCCGGCGCCACCACCCTCCACCCTTCCACCGACATTCGCGTCGACTTCTTGTACTCCTCAATCTTCGCCTGCAGCTCCGGGTCGCTGATCACGCTGCTGGAAAGCCGCTTCGAAGTGAAATCCACCAGACTGCACTCCGCGGCCGCAGCCGCTTCCTCCGCCAGCGGCCCCCCGGTCCGCACCAGCCCCTCATACCGGTCCATGCGGTACCAGTAAGGCGCTCCGCGTTTCAGGTACAACTCCGCAGTCAGAAGGTCCGTCCCTCGCGCCGGCGGCTTCGCGAAAACCGTGGGCGTAACCGATGAGCCTGTCCTTACATTCGTTCCACCTTCCGCGTCGATCGCGATCCGCGGAGGGCCACTCAGTTCTGCGAAGCGCTTCATGAGGAGGTTGTCGAAGCGGTGGCAGCAGGCGAGGAGGACGTCGACTTTGCCGGCGGTCGCGAGCGCGGCGCTCAGTGCGGCCAGCGGGTCGGTGACCGTCGCACCCTCGATTCCCGCGGCGGCCTTGGGGGAGAAGAGATTGACAGCGACGAAGCGGTAGCCGGCGACGTCCCACGCGATATACGGGACAGTCTTCGCTGACGGGTCGGCGAATTTCACGTTGGTCGCGATCGGCGTGATACCGCGCGACTCGAGCAGTGCCGTCGCCGCTGCAGGTCCCGCGATGAGGTCGAGGTCGCCCAGCGCGACCGCTTCCGGGCGGACAATCCTGAGAAAGTCCGCCATCAGCTCCGCCTTCTTCACGATCTGGGCACTCAACGACCCCCGCCGCCTCGCGTCCGCGCTCACCAGCGAATCTCCCGCGTCGATCGTCACGACGTTCGGCGACTTTGCGCGTGCGTCCTTGATCGCGGTCGCCACACGGGCGATCCCCCCGACCTTCTCGCCGTGTCAGCCGCAGGGAAAGATCTCTGCCATGATCCGTCCCGAGATCACGAGCGTCACGCGGTCGCGCTTCCCCGCAAGCTCCTTCATCAGATTTGAGTGCGCCTCGATTTCCTCGCGCTCGTCCGTGCCTGCCCAGAACGCGAAGTAACCGCCGGCGCCGAGACCGGCGAGGGCGAGAACGACGAACGCGATCACGAGCGGGCGGCGCATCGGGGGAGCATGGTAATCGGAGCGTGAGTGAATTGCATCTCCGGGAGGCGACGCTTTAGCCAATCCTCGCCCCCGCGGATCGCCATGCGTGCAACATCCCCGCCAGCGTCAGTTCCGGCACGACTTCGTGAATTTCAGGGAGATGCGGTGCGAGCCGCGGCGCATCGCCGCCGGTTGCGATTACTCGCGCGCTGCCCCCCACGGCGTCGGAGAGCTGCCGGATGATGTAGCGCGCGGCGCCGACGGTGCCGTGGAATAGACCGACCGACATAGCGTGGGCGGTGTCGCGTCCCGCGGGGTCGACGTGCGGCGCTGGATCGACGAGAGGGAGCTGCGCGCATTTTTCATGAAGCGCCTCGGCCTGCAGGCGGAGTCCGGGGCCGATCGACCCACCGAGAAATTCGCCGTTCTCGCTCACGGCGTCGATCACGATCGCGGTCCCGAAGGAGGCGACGACCGTCGCGCCGCGCGTCCGCCGGTGGGCCTCCCATGCATTGATCAACCGGTCGACGCCGACCTTCCCGGGTTGCCTGACCCGCGCCCGGATCGGTACCACGAAGTCCCGCCCCGCCCGCTTCGGCGCGATCCGGAATACCTTCCTCACAAACGAGGCCAGCGCGGCGTCGATCTTCGGGCGCACGGACGCCATCAGCACGAGCTCAACGCTCGACACGACTTTCGATCCTCTCAGCCGCTTCCAGAGCGAGAGTATCTCCTCGATGCGGGCCGTCGGAATGCGCTCCTTGAACAGGAAGCGGTCCTCGTCGTCGAAGAAGCCGAAGTCAATGTTGGTGTTGCCGATATCGGCGCAGAGGATCACTTCGACTCATTTCGCCGCGATCTTGAACACCATTTCGATCGAACGTCCCGCGCGTTCGATCGTAATCGAGACTCCGCCCTTCTTCTCGAACTCCGCGGAGGAGGCCATTTTCTTCACGTCCTCGAGGCTCGTGAGCGCCTGACCTTCCACGGACTTGACGATGTCACCCTTGAGGAAGCCGCGCTCCGCCGCAAAGGAGCCCGGCGACATGTCATCCAATATGAGGCCTGCGATTTCGCCGCCCTCCGTGGCATACGGTCGCAGCTTGACCTGGCCGAGGATGGAGTCCGCGTTGTCTCCGAGGAACTTGAACTCGCGCGCGTCGACTTCCCACTCCGTCCGGTCCGCCGTCTCGCCCGTCTTCTTCGTCTTGAATTCGCCGGGACTCGACGGCTCTTTGGCCCCCTTGGGAATTTTCGGCGTCGCGCCCTTCATCATCAGCGCCGCGCGCTTCGTGAAAATCTCCAGGTCCTTTCCGCCGTCGTCGAAGACCACGCTCGCCGAGCGGATTTCCTTCACGCGCGCGCCCAGCACCGAGTCGCCTTCCTTCACCCGCTGCTGCTCTCCGCCCGACAGGATGTTGATGAACGCCAGCGACTTCTTCCGCTCCGGCGTGCGCATCACCCCCGCCACCTCGACCTTCGTCTCCAGCCCGCTCGGTCCCGCCGTCGCCTTCACCGTCACGTCTCCCAGCCGCGCCGCCCACATCGGAGCGAACTTGCCCCGGTCCACCGGGCCCTCCACCTTCTTCACCGTCCGCTCGAATCCCTTCGCCTGCTTTTCATAGTTCGCTGGCGGCTTGTGGGGGGGGAAGAGGATGTACACGAATGCGAACAGAAAGATCCCGAAGGCCGCGATGAAGTTGAGGCCCCAGGTGAGGTTCGTGGCGAGAGCGATGCGTTTCATTTTTCCGTGGAGCGCCTGATGGTAAGCGGGATGGTGTCGTCGCCATAGTCGAAGATGGCTCGTCCCATGTCGAGGTCGATGACGCGGGTGCCCTGGAAGCGGTCACCGTGGCGGAGAACGGTCTGTCCGGTGGGACCGTTGACGGCCGCTGAGGATTTCGCCGGATCGGGAGAGGTGATGGTCCCGGCGAGCGTGGCGTCGAGCGAAAAGGGCGGAGGAGGTGTTGGCTTGACTCTCTGCCACTCCCATACTGACGCGACTTGCCAGCGCTCGTAGGGCGGCTTCGCCACCGTCGGCGGTCTTTGGATTCTGTCCTTTTCAGCCTCGTAGTCGCGTACCGGCTTCACTGGCGCCCACACCACGAACGCCACTCCATACGCGAACGCCCCGGCCGCGACCAACCCCGCCGCTGCAAGGCACGCGCTTCTCATCGCCGCAATCCGCTTCATCCCTACCTCCCGATCCTGAGATCCGTGTCGCTGGCCATCCTGGCGCTGCTGCCCGTGCCGATGCCTTTCATCTCGAGCTTCAGTTCTTCCGGGTGGTCCGACGCGCCTAGCGCTTCTTCCGTCGTGATCGCACCTGAGTCCACGAGCCCCTTGAGGCTCTGGTTGAACGTCTGGGTCCCGAAGTAGCCGCCGGCCGAGAGGGCCTTGGGGATTTCGGTAAAGCGGCCCTTGGCGAGCAGGTCGTGGAGCGTGGGGGTGCGGACGAGGATTTCCGCGGCCGGCACGCGGCCGCGGCCGTCGGCGCGGGGGAGGAGGCGCTGCGAGATGATGCCTTCGAGCTGCATCGCGATCTGGTTGCGGATGAATTCGTGCTGGTGCGGCGGGAAGAAATTCAGGATTCGCTCGACGGTCTGCGCGGCGTTTCGCGTGTGGAGCGTCGTGAGGACGAGGTGGCCGGTCTCGGCCGCGTGCATCGCCGCTTCGATCGTCTCGCGGTCGCGCAGCTCGCCGATCATGATAACGTCGGGCGACTGGCGCACGACGGCGCGCAGCGCGGCTTCGTAGGTCAGCGTGTCGATTCCGAGCTCGCGCTGCTCGACAAGCGACGTTCCGTCGGTGAAGACGTACTCGATCGGGTCCTCGATCGTCACGACGTGCTTCGGCGCCGTCGCTGCGATGTGCCCGATCATCGCGGCCAGCGTCGTCGACTTGCCGGAGCCGGTCGTTCCGGTGACGAGCACGATCCCGCGCGACAGCCCCGCCAGCCGTTCGAGCGCCTTTGCCGGAAGGCCGAGCGAGTCCAGAGCCGGAATCACCCTGTTCACGCGGCGGAAAACCATCCCGAGCGCGCCCCGCTGCCGGAACGCGTTGCACCGGAAGCGCCCGACGCCCGCAATTTCGCACGCGGTGTCCGCTTCCCCCCGCTCCGCAAACGCCGCCTGCGCGCGGGGCGAGGCGATTTCCTTGAGGAGCGCCTCCGCGAATTCTGCCGTGACGGCGGGGAGGGGAAGCGCTTTGAGTTTCCCCGAGACGCGCAGCATCGGCGCAGCCCCGACCTTCACGAACAGGTCGGACGATTCCTCGCGGACGGCGGTCTCGAAGAGTTCGCGGCTGGTCATGGATCTCCCTGGTGCGTGCCGACACGGGGGGCGGACGGTCAGACCATTATTCAACGACCGGCGCTGCCATGGGTTGGGCCCTGACGGCTACCGGCGCTTGCGAGCCTTCACGCCGGCTGCCGGCTTCCGGCGCCGGGCCGCGACGCGTTTCGGCGACCCGCGATGCCTGGGAGCCTTTCGCGTCTCTCGCGGCGCGGGCGGATTGATCAGCGCCGGCTTCGGCGCCTCATCGCCGACCATCGGCTTCATCTTCTGCGGAAGGGTCATCGGGATCTCCGATGTTTTGCCGAGGCGCTCGATTTCCTTGAACAGGCGCGCGGTCAGTTCTTTGAGCCCCTTGCCGGTGGCTGCGGAGATCGGGAGGACGTCTCTCCTGCTCGCTTTTTTCAGCTCGGCGAGCCCCTTCTCCCATCCGGGCAGGTCGATCTTGTTCCCCGCGATGACTTCGGGTTTCGCGGCGAGCTGGGTCGAGTAGCGCTCGAGTTCCTTGCGGATCACCCGGTAGGCCTCGGCGGGGCGGAGGCCTGCGAGCGGAGCGAGGTCGACGATGTGGACGATGACGCGGGTTCGCTCGATGTGTTTCAGAAACTGCGTGCCGAGGCCGACGCCTTCGTGTGCTCCTTCGATGAGTCCCGGGAGGTCCGCCATGACGAAAGACCGGTAGCCCGGGCCGCTGACGATGCCCGGCTGGGGAATGAGTGTAGTGAAGGGGTAATCGGCGATCTTCGGGCGGGCGTCGGAAACGTGGGCGAGGAGGGTTGACTTTCCGGCATTGGGGAGCCCGACGAGCCCGACGTCGGCGATGAGCTTGAGCTCGAGTTCGACCCAGCGCTGCTCTCCGTTCTGCCCGTCCTCGTACCGGAACGGCACCTGGTTCGTCGGCCCCGCGAAAGTCTTGTTGCCGCGTCCGCCCTTGCCGCCCTGGCAGATCACGACGCGTTCCTCGGCGCGCACCATGTCCTTCAGCACGACGCCGGTTTCGCGGTCCTTCACGATGGTTCCGACGGGCACGAGGACTTCCCGGTCCTTCCCGTACTTTCCGTAGCAGTTGCACCCCTGTCCCTTCTGGCCGTCCTCCGCCTTCACGTGGACCTGGTGCGTCAGGTGATAGAGCGTGTTCATCCCGGGCTTGGCGACCAGCACGATGTCCCCGCCGCGCCCTCCGTCGCCGCCGTCCGGCCCGCCCTTGGGCATGAACTTCTCGCGCAGAAACGAGACGCAGCCGCGCCCGCCGTCGCCGGCCTTCAGGAACAGATGGAGCTGGTCGCGAAACATTCCTTCGACTCGCTTTGCTCGCTCAGGATTTCAGATCAGTTCAGACGAAGCGACCCCGCGGGGTGGCGGGGTCGAAGGTTCAAGGTCGAAGGTCGAACGCCTAGACGACGATGTCCTTGACGCGCACCAGTGTCTGCGTTTGCCGATGCCCGAGCTTGCGGCGGTAATTGTCGGTGCGGTCGAACTTGGTGAAGCGCACCTTTTTCCCCTTCTGATCCCGGATGATCTCGAGCACGACCTTGGCGCCCTTGACCGTCGGGGTGCCGACCTTGACATCCGCGCCGTTGGCCGTGAAGAGAACGTCGGTGACTTCGAGCGTGCCGCCGGGTTTGGTGTTGGGGAGGCTGTCGACGGCGAAGGTCTCGCCTTTTTCGGCGCGGAACTGGTGATTTCCGAGGCGGACGATGGCGTACATGGCTGATTTCTCCGGGGGAACTTTGGGCCGGGAAGTATAGCGGAGAGGTGGAGGATGGCAAGCGTAGATCGGCGTCGCCTGTCGCCATTGGCGTTCGCCCGCACCTCCGCTATTCTGTGGAGTTCCCGCGCCACCATTCCAAGAGGAACCTCTGCCCCACCCCATTTCCGCCGAGATTCGCACGATCACCGTCCTTGCGGGCGAGGTCGCCCTCGGCGTGCGTCCCGAGATCGAGCCGACGCCCGCGGCGCCGCCGGGGCTCGCTTCCCGCCTGAAAGAGATCGTGGAAGCCGCCGGCGGGCGGCTGGAACTCGGGCCGACGCCGGACTTCGCGGCGGTGTTCGGGATGGCGCACGCGAACGAGGAGGATCCGGTCCGCGCGGTGCGGGCGGCGCTGGCGATCCAGCGGGAATCCGCAAGCCTGTCGGCCGTGGCCCGCGGGCCGCTCCTCTTCCGGATCGGCGTCCACACCGGCGAAGTCCCCTGGTCCCGACCCGGCGAGGGACGGACCGAGGGTTTGCGCGAGTCGCTCGGCGCCGCGCGGCTCCTCGCGCACGCCGCCCATCCCGGCGCCGTCTTCGTCAGCCCAGGTATCATGCGCGCCGCGGCCGCGAGGTTTCGCTTCAAGGCCGTCCCCGCCGGCGCGGCGACGGCCTGGGAAGCGGTGGGAGAAGTCGAGACGCGGAGAGAAGCCCACGAGGAGCGGGCGACTCCGACCGTCGGCCGGGAGCCTGAACTGGCGCGGCTGATGCAGGCGTTCGATGCGAAGGGCGGAGAATTTGTGCTCATCGAAGGAGACGCGGGCGTCGGGAAGAGCCGGCTGCTCTACGAATTTCACCGGCGGCTGATCGAGAGAAACGTCCCTGTGCTCGTGGCGTTCGGGCGGGCCTACGAAGGGCCGCCTGTCCCGCTGAGCGCGCTCGGCGATCTCGTGCGGCACGCCGCCGGCGTCACGGGGCTCGAGCCCGGCGACGGCGAACGGCTCGCGGCCTGGTTTTCGGAGCAACTCGAGGAGTCGATCCCCGCTGCGATCGACCGCGAGAATTGCTCGCACCTCATGACGCTGTCTCTGGGCCTCGCTCTGCCTCCCACCCGCGTCTCGCAGATCGAGCCCGGGCGCGTCCGGAGCGAAACTCATTACGCGTGGCTGCGCTGGCTGCGCGCGCTCGTCGCCCGGCAGCCTGTCGTCCTTTGCCTCGAAGATCTGCATTGGGCCGATGACGGTACTCTTGCCCTTCTCGACTCCCTCGCAGCAGGCATCTCCGGCGAGCGCGTCACCATCGTCGGCACCCGCCGCCCGGCCGCGAAAACTCCCCGTGGATGCACCCGCCTCCGCCTCGAGGAACTGCCGCGCGAAGCGACCGCGAAGCTCGCCGAGGAACTTTTCCACGGCCCCGTTTCCGACGAGCTCGCGGAGTTCCTCTTCGAACAGTCCGGCGGCCACCCCTACTTCTACGAGGAACTCTCCCGCTACCTCGTCGAAGCCGGCCTCGTCAGCGGTCAGCCGCTTCAACTCGTCTCCCGGCCGCGCAAACTCCCCGACGGACTGCACGGCCTCCTCGTGGCGCGCATCGACTCCATGGGCCACGACGACCGCGAAGTCCTCAAGGCGGCCAGCGTCTTCGGCCGCTTCTTCTGGTCCGGCCTCCTCGAGCAGGCTGTGTACCGGAAGGTGGAGAAGGGGCTCGAGCGTGCGAGGCGGCGGCAGCTCGTGGTGCCGCGGGCGCGGTCGCTGATCCCGGGGGACACCGAGTACGCGTTCCGGCACGACCTGCTTCGCGACGCCGCGTATTCGCTTCTGACGGCGCGCGAGAAGTCGCGGCTGCACCGCGTTGTCTCGGACCTCCTGGAGCCGCACATCGCCACGGGCGGGCGACGGATCCGCGCCCTCGTCGCCGTGCACCGTGAAGCCGCCGGGAAAAAGGAAGAGCCCGCGCGGCTCTGGCAGGAGGCCGCCGAGGAAGCGCTTCGCGATTCCGCCTATTCGGAGGCGCTTTCGTACGCGCGCGACGCGCAGCGACTCGGTCGCGGCCCGGCGGCGCGGCTGGTGGCGGCGCGGGCGCTGGTCCGGCTT
>WSZJ01000178.1 GCA_009773755.1 Planctomycetota bacterium
ACTCCGACTTCCCACGTCTTGTAATCCCAGGTCCCGATCTGCTCGAGTGAGTTCCCCATGTTCCCGCCGAGGCCCGTGTACCGGAGACTCCCCGTGAGATCCAGCGTCGGCCAGAGGTCGCGCTCGTACCGCTTCGCATCCAGCTTCGTCGAATCGATTGCGATGCGCAGCTGCTCCAGCTCCGGGCGCGAGGCGATCGCCTCTCCCACCGCGGCGTCGAGGTTGACGTCGCGGGGAGTGAACGAAGGGGCGTCCGCGGGTTCGATGATGAAATTCCAGTCTCCGGGGCGGTTGAACGGGCGGACGAGCCGGCGAAGCTCGTCCATGGCGTTCTCGATGACGTTGGCCGCGAGGATGATCCCTTCGCGCCGGCTGGCGACGTCGCTCTCGGCCCGGAGTTCCTCGATGGGCGCGAGGGCGCCGGCCTTGACCTTGTTCCGGTTTACCTCATAGAGACGCTGCGAAACTTCCAGCGAGCGGTCCTTCACCGCCTTCTGGTTGATTGAGTCCACGAGATTCCAGTAGGCCAGCTCGACGGCATAAAGCGTCGCGACGGTGTCCTGCGAGACATGGTGCACGGAACTGCGGTAGGAATTCTCGAAGAGGTGCAAGGTGATGAACTGGTAGTCCACCCAGGCGCTCTTGAGAAGGGGCTGCCGGAGCGAGAATCCGACGCTGGAATCCCAGCGCGGGTCGAGCGTCGAAAACGTGTTGTTGGTGTCGTCGCGGCTTGTCTGGAAGTTCAGGTCGTAAGTGGTCCCCAGAAAGAAGGTTCCCTTGACGCCGACAGCCGCTGTCCAGAGCCGGTCTTCGAGCGTGGTGGCGCCTGCGAGTGTTGAAGAAGTGGCGGTCGTGGAGGACCGGCGGGCGCCCGTGACGTAGGGAATCGGGTCGTACGTCCCCTTGAAACCGTGAATATCGCCGCGAAAGAGCTCCGGTTCCAGGCGGGAGTAGGCGAGGTCGAGGTTGGCGTCCAGGGCGGCCCTGAGGCACTCCTCCAGCGTCATGCGGGCCCGCGGGCGTGGATCGCCGGCAAAGGGATCCGGTTTGGGCTCGGGCTTCACCTCGGGCTCGACCGGCTTGGGCGGTTCGGCCGGCGGGACAGGTTCCTGGGAATAGGCTGAAGTGGTCAGCAGGCAAAGAGCAAGGAGAGCGACAAATCGCATGGGTGTCCCGAGGTTAAGGGTCGCAGGTCGTAGCAGAAGGGGAAGTGGTACGGCGAGATGCCGTCCCTTGCAAGTAGTTTGCGCGCAGGGTTGACGGGAGGCTTTCAGGGTGGGTCGCCGGTCGGGCCGGCGCGCATGATCGCCTGGATCGACTGACACTTCGGCGCGCCGGCCCGGCCGCGCGACGCGCCCTGAAAGCCTCCCGTCAACCCTGCGCGCATGTTGAAAAGTGTGTTGGGAAGCTGGGGAAACTCAGTGGAATCACTCAAGTCCGCTTCATGTTCGTCCGAAACTAACCTTGACGTTGGGTAACTGTTAGCCTAAAATTTCCCACAACTCAACACAGCTCGATTTCAAGGGGATTCGCCGTGAACATCACTCCCAAACAGCTCAACATCCTGAAGTTCATCCAGGGCTTCACCGAGACCAACCAGTACTCGCCTACGCTTCAGGAAATCGCCGACCACATCGGCGTCTCGAAGATCACGATTCTGGATCACCTGCGCGCCCTGGAGCGCCGCGGCATCATCCGCCGCCAGCGGTACCTGTCCCGCTCGATCGAGGTCACCGTCGGTCTCGACGACTCCGAACCGGGAGGCATCGTCCGCCCGCGGACTTCGCTCCCTCTGGTCGGCCGCATCACGGCCGGCGCCCCGCTTGAAGCAGCGCAAAGCCAGGAAGTCATGGACATCGGCGACCTCATGGTCGGCCGCAAGGACTGCTTCCTTCTCGAAGTGCGCGGCAACTCGATGATCGAGGACCACATCAAGGACGGCGATTATGTCGTCTGCGAAAAGCGCGAGCGCGCGAACGAAGGCGAAACTGTGGTCGCGCTGCTGTCGAACGGAGAGACGACGCTGAAGCGGTTCTACCGGCAGGGGAGCAAGTTCCGGCTCCAGCCGGCGAACAGCACGATGCAGCCGATCGTGGTGGATGAGGTGAAGATTCAGGGAGTCGTGACCGGAGTGCTGAGAAGTTACTAAGCCGGGCCGAGAAAGTTCCTCCTTCTGCCTTCACCGCGCTCGGCCCGGCTTACCCTGAGCGAGCCCGAAGGGCGAGTCGAAGGGTCCGGTTTATCTCCGTATCTTCTCCAACTCCTCCTTCACCCCTTTCACCAGCGGGCTGTCCGGGTACTTCTTCAGCACTTCCTCAAACAGCGGCGCCGCCTTGTCCGACTGTCTGTTTTTCACCAGGTTGCGCGCCTTCGTCAGCGTCTCCCGGATCCACGCATCCCGGTCGCGCGCCGCCTTGCCGCCGCTCGTCGCGCGCCCGAGCAATTCGCCCGCCTTCATTTCCTCGGGCGTCCCGGGCCAGCGGTCCATGACGTTGCGCGCGAAGATCTCCGCTTTCAGCCATTCCTCTTTCGCGATGGCTTCCTCGGCCCACTTGAGGAGCGTCTGAGCGTTCTCGACGGGTTCTTTCGGCGGCGGCTTCGGCGTTTCGTCCGGCGGCCTGGTCGTTTCGTCCGGCGGCTTCTCGACGGATTCCGGCGACATCGCCTGGCGCAGCCTCGCGCCCTCCGCGGCGAATTCCGATCCATCCCACTGCCGCTCGAGCTGGTCGATCAGGTCCAGCGCAATCTGCGTCGTCGACTTGCTCGGGTATTTCTTCGCGTTCGAAACCTCGGCGCGCGCTTTCCTCGCGACTTCCTCCGCCTGCGCACGCAGTTCCTTTCCTCGCGAAGCGCCCGTCCTGCCTTCTTCGCGCTCCGGGTAGCGCTTCCCCAGGTCTTCGAAAATGACCAGCGCCTTGCCGAGCTGGGAGGCGCGTGAAGCGGCATTGGCGTCGGCGAGCAGCTCGCGAACTTCGCGTTCCACCCACGAGGCAGCGGGGCGCAGGCGGAGGGCGACCTCAGCGGGGCGCGGGGACCAGCGGATCCTGAGGCGCGTCCCTTCGAGTTTCACGTCGGCCGGCGTGTCGAACAGCACGGAGGGGGCATCGCCGAGGACGATCTCGGAACACCGGGATGCCTCGAAGGGGCCGTCGCGCGGTTCGACCAGCTCGCCGGTGCGGGTCGTCATGCGCGCGGCCACGGCAGGGTCGAGGTCGGCCGTGAAAATCACGGCGCTCTCCATGGCCACGTCGACCTGCCAGGAAACGGAATCCTCCAGGTCGGCGTGGACGCCGAAGAGGGTGACGGAGCCGAGCCGGGCGATCTTGCGCGTGGTGCGGAAGCCGGTTCCGACCGACATCGGCTCGCCGTCGCGCTCGCCGAGCCAGAGGGGCGTGGGCGTTGTCGGATATCCCTTTTCTTCGATCCAGAGCGTTCCGTTCCAGAGCAGGGGCGCATTGGCGAGATCGATCCGCAGCGCCGCGACGTCGTCGATGGTGAGGCGCCCCCAGGCGGTCGGCCAGCCCGCGCCTCCGGGCGTTTCCTTCGTCGCAGACAGCTTGAGCGCGTCGAACCAGGTCGCGCTGGCGATCCCGGCGACGATGCAGGCCGCCCGGGCGCGGTCCGCCCCCGGGGGCGCGACGGCGACGACCGAGACGCGCTTCCAGTCAAACGTCCCCTCGTGCAGATCCGTCGTCGTCGTTCCCGCGAGCGTTTCCCCCCTGAGCCAATCGATTCGGAGCCCCGCGCGGCCTTCGAGGGCCATGGCGCGGACCCAGCCTTCGAGTTTGAGGGCGCCTCCGGGCGGGAGGGGGACGGAAGCGCTGGAGGCGGCGAACAGGGAATGGACGCGGGTATCGACGCCTCGGACGGCGAGGGAGAAGCCTCCGTCCTTGTGTTGTTCGCGGTCGGCGGCGACCTGGTAATTCGCGTCGGCGGAGATCGTCCAGCCTTCCTGGCCGCGCTCGAGGGAGCCGGCGGCGCCGAGGAGGTTGTCGGGGTCGGCGGCGACGGTCGGCGGGAGGTCGACGAAGTTCCCGATCAGAGATGGCGCGACGATCGCGGCGCCGCCGAGGATGAGAAGCGCCGCGAAGATCGCCAGCGCGACGGGTCCGGGGCGGCGGGATTTCTTCGCCGCGGCGCCGGTGCCTCCGAAACGCGGCGCGGCGATACGGAACGTGACGGACCCGGCAATGAACTTCTCGCGGTCCCGGAGCAGTCGCGTCTCGAATTTCTCTCCGTCGAACCTGGTGCCGTTCGTCGACTTGAGATCCTTGACGAGGATCCCCTGGTCCGTCTCCGAGACCTCGACGTGGCGGCTGGAGAGCTTCTCGTCGTCGATCGCAAGCGTGCATTCCTTCGCGCGACCGATCACCAGGGGCGTCGCGCCCAGCCGGTGCGAAGCCGTCGAGCCGTCCGAGTGCACCACTTCCAGGTACGAAGGCGCGGCCGGCACAGGCGCCTGCGCAGGGACCGGCACGAGGGCGGGAGAAGCGGCGGGAACCGGCTGTTCAACCACCGGCTCCGCGACGTCCCTCGTCGTAAGCGCCTGCATCGGCGCTCCCTCGGAAGACTCCGGCGCCGGCGTCGTCATCGTCCCGTCCTGGAACTGGAACACCGCCGCCCCGATCATCAGCCGGTCGCCCGCGCGCAGCGTGCGAGGCTTCTCGAGAACCTCGCCGTTCAGGAGCGTGCCGTTGCGGCTTCCCATGTCGGTCGCGACGTAGCCGCCCGCGACAAGCTCAATCTTGAAGTGGTCGCGGCTGGCGCGCGAGTCCATCGTGGGAATGGTGTGCCGCGCGGCGCGGCCGACAGTGATGGCCACCGCGCCGAGCGTGTACTCCCGGGTAGCCCCGCTTTCCGTATGGACGATCTTCGGCATAAGGAGCGAATGGTCCCGAAAACCACATTTTCAAGACAGCGAAATCTCAACCGGAGCGCGAGAAACAAGCGAGCGCCGTCGGCGGTCGGACCTCGCGTCCCGGCGTCGGAAAGGCTCGACGCCGTGCCGCGAGCCCCGACCGCGCGACGTCACTCGCTTGTTTCTCGCGCTCAGAGGAGCGACCCTTCCGACGCGGCCACGCACCCCGACTGAACCATGGGGATTCCGTCTCGTTACTATCCACTACCCCCTACCTCCTACCCCCTACTCACTACTCACCACTCAGTACTCACTCCCGTTCCCCGCGGCTAACTCCAACTCCCCACGCTCACCCCAGTTCGTAGAGTCCGGTCCTTGACTCGACCCTCCCTCCCGCTAGAATCCGCTTCCCAAGACAGGGGCCCACGAAAGGAACCACCCATGCCGCTCCGCCTTTGCTTCTGCGCCGCCTTCCTCGCCGCTTCTTCTCTCGCTCACGCCCAGTACCTCGACTCGGTGACGCTGACGAGCGGCAGGGCCATGGAAGGGGAAGTCCAGAAAGTCACGAGCAAGGAGATCAGCCTCGTCCCACCGGGAGCCGGTTCGCCGATCATCCTGCAGCGCGAGTCGGTCGTCGGCGAGATCGCCTGGGACGAATCCTCCATCCCTCCCGCCATGAACAACGGGATCTCGCAGTTCGGGTCAGGCAAGTACCCGGAAGCTGCGGCGAATTTCCTCAAAGCCTACAACTCCGGCGCCACCCGCCTGGTCCTGAAGCAGGTATGCGCGTACAAGATGGCCGAGTCGTTTCGCCTGGCGATGAACTTCGCGGAAGCGGCGATTTCGTACCAGAAGTTGCTCAAGGATTTTCCCGAGAGCTTCTACACCAGGGACGCGTACTCGGCGATCGTGGACTGCTTCATGTACGGCAACCCGCCGAATTACGCAGAAGCGCGCAAGTACATCACCGAGATTTCGGCCAAGGCCAAAGACCTCGGATTGCCCGACGACTTTGTCGGCGAGCTGAAGCTCAAGGACGCGCGGATGTACGAGCGGCAGGGCCAGTCCGGACCCGCGCTCGGCGTCTACAACGGCCTCCTGAACCACAAGACGCCGCGCATCCAGTGGGCCGCCTACGCCGGCCTCGGGACCTGCCAGCTCATCGCGAAGGAGTACGACAAGGCCAAGTCGTCGTTCCAGAAGGTCATCGACAATGCCGATCGCTCCCAGTCCGCCTCTCTCGGCCGCGCCTACAACGGCCTGGGTGAGTGCCTCCTTACGGGCGGCCTCACGGCGGAGAACGTGAAGGAAGCGCTTCTCTGCTTCCTGCGCACGGTGACGCTTTACCTGCCGAGTGGAACCGACCTGATCGACGACCACGCCAAGGCGATGATGATGGGCGCGCGGTGCTTCCACACGCTGGCCGACCTGGAGACCGTCCAGGAGGCGAAGGACAAGCTCACCGGCGAGTGGCAGAAGCTGGCCGGGCGATTCAACGACACCTACGGCGGCGACTTCCCGAACTGGCTCAAGGCGGTGAAGGAACCGCTGGGCAAGTAAGACAGGGCGACGGTTCAAGGGCGCTTCCTGCAGATGCGGGGAGCGCCCTTTTTTCATGCGAGGTCTGTATTCGCTTTTATTCTCCTTTATTCGCGACCGGTCTTTGTTTCCTCAGTTCCGCCGCGCGCAATCGTCGAAAAACAAAGACGAGTCGCGAATAAAGGAGAATGAAAGAGAATAGGACCGATGGTCGTGGTCCCTCGACCGAGTCCGGCCGTGCACTGGTCCCGACAAACGGCCGAGGGGCCTCTCCATAACTTTCATGTGTTCTTTGCGAAATCCCGCGGGCATGGTGCAGAATGCCCGGTTCTGAGGACGGCGACTCGGGACGGGTAGACCCATCGCCGACTCGCACTTTCACCGCAACAACGCTTCCTGAGAGGACCCATGCTTCGAGCCCTGACGTTCATTGCCATCGCCGCCCTGTCCCTGCGCGCCGGCGAACTCGACGACCTCGAGCGCCAGGCCAAGGACAAGGAATACGGCGCGTACTGGGACCGCACCAAGGCCTTCGGGAAGCTCGCGAAAATCGGCTCGGTGAAGGCCGCGCAGGCCGTGCTGCCGCACTGCGGTGACGAAGAGCCTGCGGTGCGCGAGTACGCGGGCCTCGCGGTTGCCGATTTCAGCGAGAAGGAGGCGGTGGCGTGGCTCGCCGCGAACGGCGCCGCGCTGCGCTCCGCCGAGGGACGCGCAACGGTCTACTGGGCATTTGGCGTGTCAGGAAACGAAGCCTACTTCCCGGCGCTTGAAAAGGCGGCCGGTCCCGGAGAACGCGACGCGGCCGCGCGCGCGATGGCCGTCCGCGCCATCGGGATGTTCGGGAACAAGGGCAAAGAAGAAGTCCTCGTTGCCGCGCTCAAGGATCCGGCCTGGCAGGTGAAAGAAGAAGCGGCCTTCGCCCTCTTCGACCGGAGATCCACCGCCGCCGCCGAACCTCTCGCGAAGCTCCTGACCGACGCCGCCTGGCAGCCCCACGCCGCCGCGCTCTACGCGCTGGGCGCGGGCGCCCCGGACAAGTTCAGAGAAGCGCTTCCGAAGGCCCAGAAGGACAAATCGTATGAGGTGCGGATAGCGGCGTGCGAGGGCGCGTTCGAGGCCGGGCAGGAGGACGGGTTCGGGGCGGCCGGAGTGGCGCTGAAGGACGAGGCGTGGCAGGTGCGGGTCGCGGCGATCGCGGTGATGGAGCAGGTCTGGGAAAACCGGTGCATCGAGCCGCTGATCGACGCGATGGTGAAAGAGAAAGGGCGGCTGCGCTACGACTTCACGATGGCGCTTCGGCGCATGACCGGCAAAGAGATCGGCTTCAACGCGGCGGACTGGAAACTCTGGTGGAACACGGCCAAGGACACGTTCAAGATCGGGAAGAAGCCGAGCAAGCGCGGCGCGAACATCGCCGTCGGCTCGGGCGGGACTGAGGTGGCGTTCTACGACGTCCCGATCCTGTCCGACCGGATCGGCTTCACGATCGACTTCAGCGGCTCGATGTTCGACGACGACCAGAAGACCGGGGGGTCGGGGGAGCAGAAGGGGCGCAAGCAGATCGACATCGCGCTGGAGGAGTTCCAGAAGACGGTGCAGGCGCTGAAGCCGGACGTGAAGATCAACCTTCTCGTGATGAGCACGCAGGCGATCATCGAAAAAGTGCGGGTGTTCTCGAAATTGCTCGTGTCGGTCTCGGCGGCGCGGCCGAAGATCCTGACGTGGGCGTTCGACGCGAAGAAGAAGCTGGAGCCGATCAAGCGCGGGCGCGGCGACATGTGGGACGCGTACGAGGAACTGATGGCGGACGAGGACATCGACACGATGTTCATCCTGAGCGACGGAGGGCCGAGCTACGGGGCGTGCGTCGACAAGGCGCACTTTCTGGTGGAGCTGCGGCGTTCCAACCGGTACCGGAAGGTGATGATCCACACGGTGCTGACGGGGAAGGGGGCGGAGAAGTTCATGGAGGACATGGCGGAGATGACGGGGGGGCAGGCCGTGACGAAATAGGCTGGCGGAGGCTGCGGAGGCTGGCGAAGGCTGCGGAGGCTAAGATCGTGTGGTTGGCTTTGCCAATCGATTGACGGCGAGCCTTGTGACTCAAGCGGGAGGAGGTGGTGGCCTGCGTCTATCGGAGGCCGATCGTTGG
>WSZJ01000179.1:0-17057 GCA_009773755.1 Planctomycetota bacterium
CCCGCCCGCCCGCTCAGAATCCGAAGTCAAATCCGATGTGAATCGCCCGTCTTTCGTCCTCGTCCTGCTTGCGAAGCGGAATACCCCAGTCGATCGTCAGCGGGATGATCTGCGGGCCCAGCGGGATCTGCAGCCGGACGCCGATCCCGACGGACCAGCGGAAGTAGCCGAAGTCGTGCGTGTGCGCGGAGACCGTACCCCAATCCGTGAAGATCGCGCCGCGAAGGATGTCGACATCCTTTCCCATGATTTCAGGCCGGATGATCGGGAAGGTGATTTCGGCGGAAGCGAGCGTCATGAGGTTGCCGCCGATCGGTTCGCCTCTTTCTTTCGGGCCAATCGTGCGGTACTCGAAGCCGCGAAGGCTGTTGCCGCCGGCGTAGAAGCGCTCAAAGATCGGGACGTTGAGGCTGTAGTAGTGCTCCTGTGCGAAGCCGCCTCGAAGGTCGGTTTCGAAGATGACCTTGCCTCCGGCGAGCGGGCCGGCCGAAAACGTCCAGAGCGTCGTGAACGCCTGGTGGCGGTAGTTGATTTTCCAGAAATCGAAATCGCCGCCGATCGGGTAGCCCGCGTACTCGTAGCTGACCGATGACACGAATCCCTGGCTCGGGAGGACTCGGCTGTTTCGCCGGTCGATCGAGGAGTGAACCGTGACGCTGGAGAGGTAGTTGACGCCTTCGACTTCCAGAAGCTCGGTCGGCGCGTCGTCGTCCACGTCGATGATGGTGATTCGCGTCAACTGATAGCCGATTCCAATCGAGTAGTTGCGCTTGTAGAAATCGTCCAGGCGGTACCCGCGCACGACGTGGTCGTCAAAGAGGAAATACCCTGGGATGTGAATCGCCGCGTAGGAAATTCCCTGGAGGATGCCGCCGAGGAATGTCCCCGCCAGTTCCTCACCCAGCTTGCCGGGTGGCGGCGCGACGAAGTCGTCCCAGCGGTGCCCGAAGTCGAACGACCCGCCCAGGCGGCGTTCGCGGTAGTACCGGACATCCTGGTCCGAATACGTCCCGGCCACGGTCATCGAGATCGGATAGTCGAACAGCCAGGGTTCGGTGAACGAGACCTCGTACCGGCTACGCTCGAACCCGGGCTCCAGGTTGATCCGCGCCACCTGTCCGGCCCCCGAGAACCCCTCGCCGTCGAAGAGCTCGGCGATGCTCTTCGGGAAGTCGAACAGGTCGAAGTTGCTCTGCGTGACCGCGAGCTTGCCGCTGAATCCTACGTCGGGGCTGAACGTCCCGCCGAACTGCAGATTTCCGGTCCGCCCTTCCTGCACGTGGATCAGAAGGTCCCGCTCGTCCAATTGGCGGCCGGGAAGAACTTCCACCACGATGACAGGATCGCGAACCGGCCCCCACGCACGGCCGAAGAGCTGCTGGTTCGTGGGCTCGAAGTACCGCAGGCCGTTCAGCCGGTCGATCGCATGGTCGAGGAGGATCTTGTTGAACTCCTCGCCCGGCAGCAGCAGCAATTCGCGGCGGAGGACCTTGTCGCGCGTGCGGTGGTGTCCGACGAAATCGATTCGACCGACGTAGACCTTCTCGCCTTCGCGGATTTTCCACGTCAATTTCACGTGGCCCCTTTCGGCCAGGTACCGCGGAACGGCGAGGACGTCCGCGTCGATGTAGGCCTTCTCCCGGTACTTGTCGACCATCCAGTTCTCGTCGCGCTCCACGGCCACCAGCGCGAACGGCTCCCCCGGGCGGACCTTGAGTCCGCGATAGAGCTCGTTTACCGCGAAGAGATTCGCTCCCTCGATGTCGACGGAATCGACGACGTAGCGGATCCCCTCCTCAACCTGTATGTGGAGGTCGACCCAGTGCCGGTCCGCTTCCCACTCAAGTTCGCGGAGATAAATCCGGGCGTCCAGGTACCCCTCGCCTCGCGCGTAACGGAGGAGCGCTTTCAGGTCCGCTTCGAGCATCGATGCCTGGAAATCGGGAGGAGAAAAAAGCGTCCAGATGTCGGCGTCCTTCGTCTGCATCGCATCCAGGAGTTTTCCGGAATCGAGAGCCGATGCGCCATGAAAGATGATGTCGTCGACGCTGACTCGCGGACCCTCGCGCACCGTCATCGTGACAATCGTCCCTTTCCCCGTCGACGCCTCGGTCGGCGTGACCTTCACGAGCGCGTAACCCTTCGCGAGATACTTGTCGCGAATGCGGTCGGCATCGAGCTTCACCTTCCAGGGCGCGAAATACTCACCCGTCTTGAGGATCACGCCCTCCGCGATTTCCTCGTTGTTGAATTCCCTGTTGCCGATGTAGCGGACTTCGCGGAGGACGTCGTTCTCGAGGACCTCCAGGATGATCACCGCTTCCGCGCCCGTCTCGATGGAACGCTCCGACCGCTTCACGTCCGCGAACCAACCCGTCGCAAACAGCCGGCGGATGTCCTGGTCGAGCGTTTCGCTCGAAAAGGGGCGCCCGACGTGCGTCGACATCTTAAGCCGCACCTCGTCAGGCGTGTGAATCCTGAGGCCTTCGATCTCGACGCGCTTCACCACCGGCGCGTCCTGCGCCCGGGCGACGGCCGCCACCGACAGGAATATGGCGGCGGCAAGGAAGCGCTGGAACTGCATGAGGGGCGGAGGATACGGGCGCAGTGAAGCAGAGGCAAGGAGGCGAATTCCCTTCTCGGCCCGCCGATTCCTGCGATAACGGGCGCCCCATGAAAATCAAGCTCCTGCCGGAGGATTTCGTCGTCGAGGAGCTGGCGGACATCCCGGGCGGAAGCGGCTCGATTGCCATCTACACGCTCGAAAAGTCCGGCATGACGACGCTCGACGCGCTCGCCGCCGTGGCCCGCGCGTTCGACCTCCCGCGCAAAGTCGTGCGCCACGCGGGGCTCAAGGACCGCCATGCGGTCACCCGGCAGCACCTCTGGATCGAGGGCGGCCCCGCGAAGTCGATCGAGGAGAAGGGGCTGGCGCTGCGCTTTCTCAAGAAGGCCGCAGGCCCTCCGGAATCGCGCGGAAACCGCTTCCGAATCCTGCTGCGCGACCTCGACCCCGCGGAAGCTCCGCGGCTGGCGGGAGCGGCTGACGCTGTCGCGGCCGACGGCGTCCCGAACTACTTCGATTCGCAGCGCTTCGGCTCGTCGCGCCACGGCGAAGGATTTGTCGGCAAGAAAGTTCTGCTGCGCAACTGGGAAGAGGCGCTGAAACTCGCGCTCGCAAAGCCGTCGCAGTTCGATACGGAGTCGCGGCAGAAGCGGATGCAGTCGTTCAAGCGGCACTGGGGGCAGTGGGAGATGTGCCTGGAGCGTTCGGGGACCCGGACGGAGGCGCACGTCTTCGGGTACCTGGCGCGGCGGCGCGGAGATTTTTCGGGGGCTCTTAAACTGATCGAGCGGCCGATGCTCGCGATGTACATGCATGCGTACCAGTCGTGGCTCTGGAACGAGGCGGTCTCGCGATTCCTGAAACATGCTCTGCCGTCGGACGTGCTCATGCCGGCGCGATATCTCGGCGGATATCTCTGGTTTCACCGGTTCGTGCCGGCGGATCTCTCCTCAAAGTGGCGCCGCATGACAGTTCCGCTTCTCGCCTACCGCACGAGATTCGACGACGGCGGAATCGCCGCCGCATACGACGAAATCCTGCGCGCCGAGAAGCTCGAGCAGGGGAACTTCAAGCCCGCGGGACACAACCTGCCGTACATGAAGGGGGAGGAGAGGGCGCTTCTGCTGATCCCCGGGAAAATGAAGGCGGGCGCGATCGAGGACGACGAGAAGTTCGCGGGACAGAAGAAGGCAGTCGTCGAATTCGAACTCGGCCGCGGCGGTTACGCGACTCTTGTCGTGAAGAAACTGAGGCTGATGATCTCCGAGGGGAACGAGGCGGTGGGCGAAGTGGATGTCGTTGAGGAGGAATAGGCTGCCCCCGGTCAGCGACGGTTCATCCCACGAAGAAGCTGGTGGCCCAGGTCCCCACCCGGCAGAACAGAAAGATCGCGGCAAGTCTCCTGTGTACCGGTCGCCCTGCACCTCTCCGTGCCAGCCGCGTCCCGGTCACGGTCATCGCCGTGTAAAGCCCGATCGAGGCGATCGCGAACGCGATGTGCACCATCAGGATCGCCGTCGGCTCCGACGCCGCCTTCTGGATCGCGTGCCGTTGCAGCTGAAGGTAGATGACGCTTCCCAGGTCCAGCGCGAACGCGAGCAGCATGATGGGGATGTGGATTTGCCGCCGCCGCCGGAACGCAAGGCCCGCCGCAATGAGGGCGAGCACCGCCGTCGAGTACGCCTGGACGGGCGTCACGCTTTCGCCGCCCCGGGCGGCGCTTCCGCCACCGTCGGCGCCTTCGAGTCGCCCTGCGAGCGCGCGCAGTTGCGGCCCGCGGCCTTTGCCGCGTAAAGCGCCGTATCGGCGGCCTTCACCAGCGATTCGGGGGTGTCGCCGTGCTCGGGGAAAGCGGACACGCCGATCGAGACCGTGACCTGCCCGTATTCCAGCCCCTTGATCGGCAGCACGATCCGGCGCGTTGCCTCCATGACACGCTCCGCCGCGATTCGCGCCTGCCCCAGACCCGTCTCCGCGAGCAGCACCGCGAATTCCTCCCCGCCGTAACGGACCATGACGTCGCTTCCTCGCGCGGTTGCCTGAAGCGACTTCGCGAATTCGCGGAGCACGATGTCGCCGGCGTCGTGGCCGTACGTGTCGTTGAATTTCTTGAAGTGGTCTATGTCGATCATCAGGACGCCGAGGGGATGGTGGAAGCGCTTGGCCTGGGCGACCATGACGCGCGCGGTCGTGTCGAAGTGCCGCCGGTTGTAGAGGCCTGTGAGCGGGTCGCGGATCGCGGCCTGCGAGACGAGCGCGAGGTAACGCTTTGCCTGCACGGCTGCTGAGGCGGACCGGATGAGGTCGAGCGCTAGCTCCACGCGCGCCGGGTCCGGGTTCGGCGACTGGAGCTCGAGGTGAATCGTCCCTTCCACCTTGCCGCCGACGGAAATCGGCGCGCAGAGGAATCCACCGGGTGAAATCCGCCCGAGGCACGGCTGCACGCGCTCGTCGCACGTCCGCGGGTCCATCGGTTCCCCGGTCTCCAGCACGGGGCAGATCCCGGGGTTCGCGATCACCGGCGCCTCGAATCCCGGCTCGGGTTTCAGCCCCGTGGTCCTCTCGGCGCGCAGCCGCTCGCTTCCCGGCCGCTTCAGGAAGACATTCATGCTCAGCGGCTGCAGCACGGCTTCGAGATGGTAGTTGAGGCGCCGCAGCACTTCCTCGTCGTCCTTCGCCTCCGCCATTTCCGCCGCCAGCTTGTTCTTGATCGTGAGCGCGAAGTCGCGCGCCCTCATCGTGTCTTCCCACTCGCGCTGCTTCGAAACGTCGCGGTGCACGGCGACGGCGCCGATGACCTGCTTGTCCTGGTCGAACATCGGGGCGGCCGTGATCGAAAGCGGAATGACAAGGCCTTCGCGTTGCGCGCAAAGGTCGTCGGAAGAGACTTTGGCCTTTCTGGAAATCGCCTGCGCGACGGGCAGGCCCGATGGATCGATGTCCGATCCGTCCGGCTTGACAAATTTCGGCTCGGGGCCCAGAAGCGTTTCCCCGGCGGCGTTGACCATCAACGTCTCGCCCGCCGGCCCCGCGAGGATGACGCTCTCGTCGAGGCTGTCGAGAATGGTGAACAGTTTTCCGCGCTCGCGCCGCTCCACGCCGGCCAGCGCCTCGACCTCCTTCGCCATCCGGTCGATTTTGCCGGCGCGCGCTTCCAGTCTCTCGCGATCCACAACTCCGCGGCGGCGGGCGACGACGTAGCCACCCCAGAGAAGAAGCGACATGACGACGATGGAGGCGACGAGTGCGCGTGATTTCGAGATCTCCTGCGTGTCCTGGCGGACATGAAGAGTCCAGGTTAGGCCCGGGAGTGACAGGTCGACGCGCAGTCCTGCGTCGCCGACCGGTTCGCGCGACACGGGCTTGCGTCCGCGAGAGTCCGCGAGTACGAACGGCGAATCCTCACCCGCCGACGCGTTGACGGCGTCGCTGATGAGGCGGTCGAGCCGGAAGATCCCGGCGACCGCGCCCTTGTCAGCTGGAGTCCAGATCGCGACGGTGCCTTCCTGGCCGGCGATGTAGGAAGGATCGTCGACCGCGGCCGCGCCCGCCAGCGCCGCCTTTGCGGCGGGAGTCGTCGCCGTCAGCCGCGCCGCCCCCGAATCGAGCCCCCGCACGTTTGCCGCGAACGCAGCCTTCCCGTCCGCCCCGAAGCGAGCCACTCCTGCGAGGGCCGGAAAAAGCTGCGCGATCGACTCGGCGCGCTCCTGCTCCGCGACCTCCCCGCCTTTCACCGCGCTTCCAAGGTGCCGCACCGCCTCCAGGTGCCGCAGAATCGTCCCCGTCATCAGCCCCCGTACCCGCTCCGCCTCGGTGGACCTCCGCGACTCCGCCAGCTCCTCGAAATACCACACCACCGCCGCGTCGCCGACGGCGAGCACGAGCGCAAACAGCAGCGCGGGTCCGAGGATCGAACGCTTCATGATCGATCAGAACCCCTTCCGAAAAACGGGATCGTCACGATACCGCTCTTCTTTCCACGGATCCCCACGCATGTGGTACCCGCGCTCCTCCCAGAATCCCGGCTTGTCCTCGGCCAGGAACTCGATCCCGGTCGCCCACTTCGAACTCTTCCACAAATACAGGTGCGGAATGAGGTCGCGAAGCGGCCCGCCGTGCGGCACCGGCAGCGGCGCGCCGTCGTGCTCGTACGCGAACATCGTGTCGGGGCGCGCGAAGTCGGCCATCGGGACGTTCGTGGAGTACCCGGGCTCGCCGAGAGTCAGCGCGAACTTCGCCTCGGGTTTCGGCCGGCAGCGCTTCAGGATCTCCGTGTGCAGCACTCCGCGGAACGTCATGTCGAGACGCGACCAGGTCGTGACGCAGTGGAGGTCGCATTTCAGCGTGACGGAAGGGAGGGCGAGGAACTGTTCCCAGGAGTACTCGAGCGGCTGCTCGACGAGGCCGTCGACGGTGAAGAAAAACTGTTTTTTCGTGATGAAGGGAGTCTGTCCTGCCGTGAGAACGGGCCAGCCGCTGACGAGTTTCTGCCCGGGTGGGACACGGTCTGACTTGCGGAGCGTGTCCGGGTGGATGATGGCGGGGGCCGTGGCGGGCATGCGTTGGAGTGTAGGCAGCGGGCAGGGTGGTGCGAAGCAGTTAGTCACGCATCGGCCGCGAGACATGACAATATCCTCGTGCTAGTATCTGCAGCGATTCCAACAGGAGGCATGTCATGCCCACCATCGTCTACGGCAAAGAAGGCTGACCCTACACCACCGCCGCCCGTGAGGATTTCGGCAAGAAGGGAAAGGTCAGCTACTTCGACGTGAAGAAAGACGCCGCGCAACTTGAAGCGATGCTCAAAGCCTCGGCCGGCGCACGCCGCGTGCCGGTGATCGTGGAAGACGGCGGCAAAGTGACCGTCGGTTACAACGGATCCTGAGGGGTCTGAAGCACCGCCGGCCGTGAGCCGGAATTGCAAAGCGCCTCCGCAGGAGGGCGCTATTTTTCTGGGCGATCACCGCAGTTTCCGCGCGATGAGCCCGTAGCTTTCTTTGATTAGGTCCTCAAGCCGGCCCCAGTCGATCCGGCGGCCCTCAAGGTAGTCGCATATCCATCGCTGGTTGCCAACATGCCGCGATACGAAAAAGACGCCGGGCTAGCCGTCCACGCACACCGCGTGCGCGCCTTCGGCTGCTTTGACCCACACGGAAGGGCGGCCGTTCTTGTAGCTCCCCTTGTGCTTGCAGAAGATCCTGTCACGCACCCGCCACGTCGGATCCCCCTACGCTACTTCTTCGGCGGACTCGGGCAATCCCATGCAGATCTTTCGCCGCCGCTTGAGCCTGTCCGGCCGGATCGAGAGCGGGCTCATGTGAAGAGTGGTTTGCGAAACGCGTTTCTTCACGTGGCAGGTCCGGCGTTTCTTCTACTTCAGCCGGTTTTGCATTAGAGTGACAAAGCCGGAGAAGGGGCAACACCCTTCTCCGGCTCCTTTCGTCCAGGGCCCTGTCTCAGCTTCGCTGAGCGGGGCCCCCCTTTTTCACATCGACTGGAGCTTGTCGTCAATCGATGCGAAGCGATCGGTTCCTATCTCAACGTTGGCATCACCTCCTCTCGATGCGTCTGGTCGCTGAGTTATGCGACCTGCTTCGCCAGTTCCGCCGCCAGGTTTTCAGCCCACTGAGCGCCCTTGAGCGTGAGCCTGTACGCGCTGCCTTTGCCGGCGCCGATTGACATCATGTCTCCACGGGACGAAGCGCACGGTCCAAGCGCGCGTCACCCATGCCGGACCTGCTGAGACTGTCTTTCACGCGGGTGGCCAGCACAGAGGTCTCGTTCTTGAAACGGAGATGCGCGAGCAGGAGCAGCGCGAACCCTTCCGCGTAGGCCATCTCACCGGTCGGCCGCGCTTCCAGCAGGAGTGCGTCACCGTCCTCGCGAACGATCTTCCGGAGCTTCTCAACGCCCGCCTGAGAAGCTTGGTCAGATTCACCGGCGGGGACCGACGTCGGCTGGGCGTCGCTTTCCGCCACCGACTCCCCATGTGTCGACACCCGCCCTCGCCACTCCCCGATGACCTTCGTAACGAACTCCTCTGTCCCGGACACCTCGATCTCCTCGTCCTTCGATCGCATCCGAACCTTGCTTGTTTCCACGGTACGTCTCCTTTTCACGCGGTCCCTTCAGACGCGGCACCTGCGTATCACCTTCGTCTGGATCTATACAAATGTCAACTGTAAACAATCCTGAATCAGGCATAGCTATGAAAGCGCGAAACTATTCGGTCGCGATCGATCGCGTGTTAAGATAAGATCCTTCCATTCAAGTTAAAGTTTTAGATACGGGAGCTATAAATCTACCCACTATTCATAGGAGGCACTTCCATTTCACTCCACTACCCCGTGTGTGAATGTGCAGGAATGGAATCAATCTGAAGTCAACCTAAAATGAACCCGCCCTCGTCAAGTGCCGAGGGCGGGTAGAAGTTCTGTGCCAAACACCATGCCGTGCTAACTACATCCGCTCGTCCCGCCGCAGTTATCGCACCGGTAGCACGCCGCATACCTCGTCATGATCGTGCCGCACTCGGGGCACGGCGGCGCGTCGGCTTGATTGATGAAGACCTGTTTTTCACGCCTTTCGATCGAACTTATCTTCTCCACGGATAGCACTTGCACCGGCGCCGGTTTCGGCGCGGCGACAGCGGCCGCGGCTGCCTTTTCGATGATCGACGTGTCCGTGTCCTTGCCGATCGCGGCCTGGAACTCGGGCTTGAGGAATTTCAGGGAGAGCCAGCGGAAAATGTAGTCCGTGATCGACTTCGCAAACCGGATGGCCGGGTTGCTCGTGATCCCCTGGGGCTCGTAGCGGCTGTGGCTGAACTTCGTCACGAGCACCTCGAGCGGCACCTGATACTGAAGCGCGATCGAGATCGACGTCGCGAACGAATCCATGAGTCCCGAAATCGTCGAGCCTTCCTTGGCCATCGTGACGAAGATCTCGCCCGGCGTGCCGTCCTCGAAAAGTCCGACCGTGACGTAACCGTCGTGCCCCGCGATCGAGAACTTGTGCGTGATTGCTTTTCGCTCGTCCTCAAGGCGGCGCCGAAGCGGCTTCGCCGGTTCCGCCGCCCTTTTCTTCTCCGCATGCTCGGACCTCGACGTCCCGAGCGGCTGGATGCGCTTCGAATTCTCCCGGTAGATCGCGACCGCCTTGATGCCGAGCTTCCAGGATTCCATGTAGGCGGTCTGAATCTCGTCGATCGTCGCGTGCTCCGGCAGGTTGACCGTCTTTGAGATCGCGCCGGACACGAAGGGCTGCACGGCGGACATCATCCGGATGTGTCCCATGTAGTGAATGAAGCGGCTGCCGTTGGCGGCCTTGAACGCGCAGTCAAAGACGGAGAGGTGCTCGGGGCGCAGGTGCGGCGCGCCTTCAATCGTCTCCTTTTCGTCGATGTACTTGACGATGTCGGCGATCTGGGCGCGCGCGTAGCCGAGGCGCTCGAGCGCTTCCGGCACGGTCTGGTTGACGATCTTGAGCATTCCGCCGCCGACGAGCTTCTTGTATTTCACAAGCGCCAGGTCCGGTTCCACGCCGGTTGTGTCGCAGTCCATCATGAAACCGATCGTGCCGGTGGGGGCGATGACGGTGACCTGGGCGTTGCGGTAGCCGTGCTCGCGGCCGAGGTCCAGCGCCTGGTTCCAGGCGCGGCGCGAGGCCTCCAGAAGGGCGCTGGGAACGTTTTTGGGGTCGATGTTCGAGATGTTCGCGCGGTGCTTCTCGATGACGCGCAGCATCGGCTGGCGGTTCTTCATGTACTCCTCGAACGGCCCGAGCTTCTCGGCGATGACGGCGGACATCTTGTACGCCGTGCCGCACATGAGCGCCGTGATGCCCGCGGCGTAATCTCTGCCTTCCTGGCTGTCATACGCGAGTCCGCGCGCCATCAGGACGGCGCCGAGATTCGCGAATCCCAGCCCGAGCGTGCGGAACTTGTGCGACATCGTCGAGATCCGGTCCGTCGGGTACTTCGACCCGCCGACGATGATTTCCTTGGCCAGCGTCATCATCGAGCACGCGTGGCTGAGCGACTTGATGTCCAGCTCGCCGTCCGGCTGGCGGTACTTCATCAGATTCAGGCTCGACAGGTTGCACGCCGTGTTGTCGAGGAACATGTACTCGGAGCAGGGGTTCGAAGCGTAGATCTTGTCCGTGTTCGAGCAGGTGTGCCAGTCGTTGATCGTCGTGTCGAACTGCATCCCCGGGTCGCCGCAGAACCACGTTTCCTCCGAGATCGCCCGGAACACGTCCCGCGCCCGGTACTTCGCGACCACCCGGCCGTCCACCCGCGCCTTCGTCGCCCACTCCTTGTCGTCCAGCACCGCGCGCATGAACTCGTCCGACACGCGAACGGAGTTGTTCGAATTCTGGAAGAACACCGAGCTGTACGCCTCGCCGTTCACGCTTCCGTCATACCCCGCGTCGATCAGCGCGTGCGCCTTTCGCTCCTCGGAGCCCTTGCAGTGGATGAACTCCAGGACGTCGGGGTGGTCGACGTCGAGGATGACCATCTTGGCCGCGCGGCGCGTCTTCCCGCCGCTCTTGATGACGTTCGCGAAGGCGTCGAAGCCGCGCATGAACGAAACCGGGCCGGAGGGCTTTCCGCCCGTCGAGAGGCGCTCTTTCGCGCTGCGAAGCGGCGACAGGTTCGTGCCGGTGCCGCTTCCGTACTTGAACAGCATTCCCTCGGTCCGCGCCAGGGTGAGGATCGACTCCATCGAGTCCTCGATCTGGTTGATGAAGCAGGCGGAGCACTGGGGGTGTTTTTCGATGCCGACGTTGAACCAGACGGGGCTGTTGAACGCGGCTTTCTGGTTGACGAGGAGGTGCGTCAGCTCCGCGTAGAACGCCAGCGCGTCCTCAGGGCTCGCGAAATAGCCGTCGCGCTCGCCCCAGTTGGTGATGGTCCGGGCGACGCGCTCGACGAGCTGCTTGACCGAGTTCTCACGGTCGGGGCCGTCCACGGCGCCGCGGAAGTACTTGGAAACGACGACGCTGGTCGCGAGCGCGGACCAGAACTTGGGGACTTCGACATTCTTCTGTTCGAAGATGATGTCGCCTTTGTCGTTGGTAATCGAGGCGGTTCGGAGGTCCCATTCGAGTTCATCGAAGGGGTGGACATCGGGTTTGGAGAAATGGCGTTCGATGTGCAGACCGCCGTAGCGTTTCGGTTGGGGCTGGGTCGAGGCTGGCGCTTGGGCCGTAGCCTGGCTCGCCTGAATCATCTGGTAAACCTCCGAACTTTCGATTTTATAAAGCATGAAGTGTAAAGGAGTTGTGAGGCGACTGGGCGGTTATTGCGTGAGAAGGCTGAGGAGACCGCCGGCCCGGCGTGGGCCGGACGAAGTGGAAAACCCCTGCAGCACGACCCCTAGAACGAACCCCCCTTCGCTCCACAACAGGTTGTGGAGCGTGCTTCAACAACCCCAATATCGGCGGCGTATGCCGCCCCCTTAACACAAAAGGGTAATCCACAAGGATTTGTATGTCAATCGGAAATTGACACCATATTTGGTGGTGGCTAACATTGTTAGGTAAAGCCTTAGAACCACTGGAGTTGCGGGTTTCGATCCCCAACTTCTCCACAACTTGTCCACCGGACCCCGCGAATATTTCCAAAATAATGTTCCGATTTTTGCCGATCGCGCAGGCTTTTCAATCCTCCCATCACACCCCATAATCCCGCCCATGCCCCCCTCCGCCCTCATTTTCGACTTCAACGGAGTCCTCGTCGATGACGAACCCGTTCACTGCGAACTCTTCCAGTCCGTCCTCCGCGACCAGGGCCTGCCTCTGACTCGAGAGGATTACTTCCAGCGCTACTTCGTGTTCGACGACGCCAGCGTCTTCAGGCAAATCTTCGCCGACGCCGGCCGCGCGCTGAATGAGCCTGGCGTCCGCGCCCTGTGCGACCAAAAGGCGGCGCGCTACGCCGCGCTTCCGTCCTCAAGCTTCAGGTACTACGAAGGCGCCGAATCCCTGGCTCGCGACGCTTCCCGGTCCGTCCCCGTGGGCATCGCCAGCGGAGCTCGCGCAGCGGAGATCCGCAGACACCTTGAGCTGCGGGGCCTCAAGGCGACCTTCCGGGCGGTCGTCTCGATCGACGATGTCTCAAAGGGAAAGCCGGACCCCGAGCCCTTCCTTGAGGCCGCCCGGCGGCTGGGAGTGACCGCGACCGGCTGCGTCGCGATCGAGGATTCCCCAGGGGGCATTGCCTCGGCCCGCGCCGCCGGGATGCGCGTCGTCGCCGTGACGCACAGCGTCGCGCGCGACAGATTGCAGGCCGATGTTGTGCTGGACACCCTCGCGGGAACGACCTGGGAAGGGCTGAAGGAGCAGCTGAACCGGATTCAGTAGCGGCCCGGGTTAGCGACGAGCCTCGAAGATCTTCAGTTCGCGAGCAAGGAGCGGCGATCGGGCGGCCATGGCGCGAAGCGTCTCCGTTCCGCGGTTCTTGAGAGCCTCGTCGGCGGTCCGCTCCATCCACCAGATGATGGCGCCGAAATCGAACTCACCGGCGTGCTTGTCGGCGGCGCGCAGGGCCAGCTCCGACTTCTCCATTTGCCGGTCGAGTTCCGCCATCGTCCACTCGCGTAGCGTTTCCTTCGCGGCGGCCGGGACGCGCGGATCGTCCTCGATCTTCAGCCAGTTCATGATGGCCTCCAGAGCGCCGTACCAAGGGAGGCGGATTTCAGGCGCCTGCCCCGCCCACGCTTCGCGGACCTCAAGCGCCTTTGTGGCGTGCGGCTCGACGCCGAGCGCCATGACCGTATCACAGGCGTTCAGCAGGCCGACAAAGTCGTCCGGGTCGAGATGGTTCTTCTCACGCCGGTTCTTGAGCAGAAGCGCGCGGCGATTCTCAATCGCCCCCAGCACGGCAGGCGCCGCTTTCGCAGCCTCCTCCGAGGTCAGCACTCGGGCGCCACCGGGTCCCGCGAGCGCGTTGAGGGCGAGCAGGGAAGCGAGGTCCACGAGGAGGTAGTCGAGCTCGAATCCTTCTTCTTCCAGCCAGGGACCTGTGCCGCCGGCACCGGGCTTGATCTTCCCGAGCATCTCGAAAAAGTCCTTCCGGGGATCCTCGGCGGATTTCTCGAGCACAGCCGCTGGCGTCTTTCCCGGAACGATCCCCGCGCCCGCGGCAAGATCCACCTTCATCTTCCGCGCCTCGAACTCGACACGGTCAAGCGCCGAGCCCGGCCACTGCTCCCGAAGCAACTCGCGCGCCCTGTCCCTCACGAGCGGGTCCTCGTCCCACGCGTGGATGCGGGCGCATGCGAGAAGCGCTTCCCGTGCCGCATGGTCGAGCGAACGCAGGAAGAGGCCTTGCGTGCTGCAGACGGCTGCCCGCTGGCGGCCCGCGTCCACCGAACGCGCGGCATCCGCGATCTCCCTGAGACAGACGCGACCGCTGGGGAGAATCGGGAACATGACCGCCGGCGCTTCGAAGTCCTCTTCGGAATTTCCATACGCGGTATGCAGGAACTCCACGTCGTCCAGCATCATCACCGGCAGGTAAAACCCCTCGTAGGTTGCAAGAGCGGCGCCCTCCTTCTCTGCGGCTTTGAAAAAATCCGGCGCGCCGGCCTTCACCGCCTTGCAGCCGGCCACAGGACCGAAATCGGCGACGACCTCCGCGTCCAGGTTCTCGAATTCCCACTCCGTCCGGTCCTTCAATTCCTTCGAGAAGCGGATTCTGGGGCCCCGGTGCGCCAGCCAGGTCCACGGCGCGCCCGCGCCGGATTCCCGGTCCTTCTCGGGGAAGGGAAGGTGCCACAGCCAGATCCGGACGCGCGTTGCCCCGGCGTTCAGCGAGCTGATTCGAAGCGGAAAAACCGGGCGGGCGGCATCGAACGATATGCGGATCGGCTTCAGGTCCTGCGGTTTCGCTTCGGTCCGCACTTTGATCGCCGCGAAGAACCACTTTTTCTTCACATAGAACTCCAGCACTTTTTCCGCGCCGTCCGGCATTCCGTAGCCGCTTTCGTCGAGCCACTTCTTGAGGGCGCCGGCGTCGGAAGCGTCGAGGACGGTGACCTGGTAGTCGCCCGCCTGCTTCGTCTCGAGGATGCGCACGGGTCGCAGAAGGCCGGTGAGCGAGGCGGCGGCCGGGCCTTCGGTGGTGCCGGGGATCACGTCGGCCAGCTCCGGGCGGTTCTTCAGGAACCAGTCGTAGCGAACCTTCATCGCGTCGTACACCGTCTGCGCGCACTCGCCGAACGGGTCGCCGGGCTCGACTTCGATTTCAGGCCGCGCCGGCGCCGGGAGGACCCACGCGAACGACTCGACCGGCCCGTCGTAAGCGACGCGAAGCGCCATTGTCTGCCGGGTCCCGTCGAACGTGATGACGGCGAGCTGCTCCGGCTCGCCGACAGGTTCCGTGCGCGCCTTTTCGGGCTTCGTCGGGAAAAAGCACCCGTCCGCGGCCGCGAGGCCGGTGACCGTCATCGACAGCAGCAGTGCCCGGAGCATCATGGCGGAATCCCTCAAGTAAAATTTTCCCCCGGCCGTAAACGCGATTGCACCCGAAGCGGAATTGTGACAGAAATCTCGCTATCATTCGCGCCGTGAACACGCGAATCCTAACGCAAGCTTCCTTCACCGCCCTCGGCCGCCTCCCCGACGAGCAGCTCGACCTCGTCCTCGCCTCCGTCATGATCGCGCAGGAAGACAACCCCGCCATTCGCCTGTCCGACGTCGCCGCGCGATTCGCCGACCTCGCCGCACGCGCCCCTCGCCTCGAATCCGCCCCCGTTCGCAAGCAAGCCGAGGCGCTCTCCGTGTACCTCTTCCAGGAAGAAGGATTCCGCGCGAACGAAAAGGCCTACTTCGACCCGCGGAATTCCTTCGTCAGCCACGTGCTCGAGCGGAAGGTCGGCATCCCGATCTCCCTCACGCTCATTCTCCTCGAAGTCGCCCGCCGCTGCGCCATCCCGCTCGCGGGTGTCGGCTTCCCCGGCCATTTCCTCGCCGGCATCCCGGGCGACGGCGATTTCTTCATCGACGCGTTCGGCGGCGGCCGCGTCCTGACCGCGAAAGACTGCGAGCAGATGTACCGGGAGCAGACGGGCGGCAAAGGGAAGTGGTCGCCGGAATTCCTCGCGACCGTGTCCCGAAAGCAGACTCTTCAGCGCATGCTTCGCAACCTGAAGGAAATCTACCTGAACCGCGAGGACGTCCCGCGCTGCCTGCGCGCCGCGGAAAAACTGTCAGCCCTCTCACCCGACGACCTCGAGGAGATCCGCGACCGCGGCGTGCTGTCGCTCCACGGCGGAGCGTTTGTTCGCGCGCTCTCGGACCTCGAGACGTACCTCGCCGGGCGCCCTGAAGCCGACGATGCGGAGCTGATCCGCACGCACGTCAAAGTGCTCAAGCAGCATCTCGGTGCGGGGGTGCGGTGAAGCCGCGCAAGCTGCTACAACGCCTTGCGGGGGGATCGGTCAAGAATGTCGCCTTCGCCGATCTTGTGTCGCTGCTGAAGACTCCATGAAAACTCCCAGCTACCACATCAACATCTTCTTCAGCGCAGAAGACCGTGGATTCGTCGCGGACATCCCCGATCTCCGTTACTGCTCCGCGTTCGGCTCGACTCCTCAGGAAGCGCTGGCCGAAGTAGTGCGGGCACGAGACGCGTGGTTGTCTGCGGCAAAGCGGGTCGGAAAGTCAATTCCGAAGCCGAGGTACCGGCCGGCGATTTACCAGGTGGCGAAATAGACTCGAAGACGACGTCTCGCAGGGGGCCGATCGAGCCGAACTGCGCGAGGAGGACGAATGAGCGTGCGATTCGGCTCTTCGCGCCTGAGCTGGTACGGCATCGTGCTGCTGTGCAGCGCCGCCGCAGTCGTTTACGGGATCATCCACGACCAGATCACAGCCCGAGTCTGCGTCGAGTACTTCACGATCGCGCACCCGCCGCTGGTGAACTCGGATTCACCGACCGTCCTTGGGTTCGCCTTTGGCGCGGCCGCGACCTGGTGGGTCGGCGCCCTGCTGGGCGTCGTTCTGGCTACGTGCTGTGAAGCGGGGCCGTGGCCGAGAATTCCGCCGCGCGATCTCATGAAGCCAATCCTGATCCTGCTCGGCGCGATGGCAGTTCTCGCGACATCGGCAGGTTTCATCGGCTATCACGTCGGCATCGGCCGGGAGCAGACGGATTGGTGGATCTACGAAGGAATTCCCGAGATCCGCATGGCCCGGTTTTCCGCCGACGCGTGGGCGCATCTCGCGTCGTACGCCTTCGGCGCTCTGGGAGGAGTCGTCCTCTCGACATGGGCACTGCTGCGGCGCCACAAGCTGGCTCATCCCGCCTCGGCGACAGCTGCAACCCCATAGAACTCTCCTGCCCGCCCGCCCGCCCGCCCGCGTACCATCAACTCTTCTTCAACCAATATCGTTGCCACTCATCCATGTGCGTCAGCGTCAGCAATTCCTTCATCCGGTCGACGAACAGCACGCCGTCCAGGTGATCCGCTTCGTGCTGGATCAC
>WSZJ01000179.1:17080-18538 GCA_009773755.1 Planctomycetota bacterium
GAGAAACTCCGTCGCCTCAAACTCCAGCGACTTTCCTCTGCGGTCCAGCGCCTTCACGCCGATGTGCCGAAACCTCGGCACCTGCCCGCGCATGTTTCCGATCGACAGGCACCCTTCCCAGTCGTCTTCCTTCTGCTGCGAAAGAGGCTCGATCACCGGGTTCACCAGCGGCGTTGCCTCTTTCCACGGCGCGCCTTTCACCGCTTCGATGATGCAGACCCGCTGGCTCGCGTGCACCTGTGGCCCCGCGAGACCGATCCCCTGGTACTCCTTCATGGTCTCGATCATGTCGTCGAGCAGCCGCTGCACCTCCGCCGCCGCCACGTCCTTCACCGCCGCCGCTTTCTTCCGCAGCACCGGATTCCCCAGCATCGCCACCTTCAAGATCGCCATGGTGTTCCTCTTTACGCTAGCCGTTCCAAGAAGCGTTTCGACATCGCGCCGAAAGTGTCCGCTTCCGCGCCGAGTTTCTCAAGCAGCTCCGCGAGCCGGCATTGTCTCCCGAGGCTCCACGCCTGAACGAGGAATTTCCCGGTCTCGACGTCGCGGTGCCAGGATTCGAAGCGCGACTCGAGGAGATTTGCGAACGAGGCGGCGGCGGCGGCGGCGCGCAGGCGGTGCGCGGTGGCGAACCAGGGAGACGTTTCCTCGAGGATGAGGCCGGGGTGGAAGCGAGCGAGGGTGGCGTCGGTGATGAGCTCGGCGGCCTCCTGTGGGGTGGAGCCTGAGGCGAGGTCGATCTCGGCTTCGAGCAATCCTGCGAGGCGGCGGGTGGCCGCCAGTTGAAGGGTCTGCAGTTCGCGCGCGGCGTCCCTGGATTTCGCGAAGTCGAGGGCGCGGGCGATCCAGTCGCGCTCCAGCGGCGCCAGCGCGAGCAGCTCCCCCCAGGTGAGCGACACGGCGGGGTCGCCGAGAACGCGGTCTTCCATCGGAAGCGTGGCGGGAGTCCATGCGGCGGCGAGGGCTCGTCCCCAATCCCCGAGCGCGGCGGCCCAGGCCGGAACTCCGTCTTCGAGATGCAGCAGGAAATGCACATCACCCGGGACCTTCCGCCGCGCGACCACGCACGGCGGCGTCGCCGCTGCGCCGCGATGCAGCCGACCGCCTGCTGCGGCGTCAAGCCCCATCCACTTCAACGCTCCCTCGAGCATTTTCGCCATCCGGTCGCGCGGGGCGGGGACGGTCTTGCGGAATTCGAAGCGGGCCCAGTCGATGTCGTGGGCTTCTGCGGTCTGGAGGCTCGCGTCGTGGCGCTTGAGCAGCCAGTCGAAATTTTCGCGATACGCGTCGCGCGTCCCTTCGAGAAACCGGCGGGCATCGGCGGCGAGCTTCGAGAGTTCGATTCCCTCGAGGCGCTCGAACACGCCCCGCTCGTCCTTCGCGCCGCGCCGCTGCGCGTCTTCCCGCCGACGCCTTGCCATTTCGGCGCGCCCCTCCGCGACCGTCGCGGCCGCGTCG
>WSZJ01000180.1 GCA_009773755.1 Planctomycetota bacterium
TTGACCAGCTCTTCGGCCGTCTGAAACCGCTTCGCCGGGTCCTTCGCCATCAGCCGGTCGATGACGTCCGCCATCGCCGGCGGCGCGTTTGCGATCGGCGGCGCGATGTCCTGCACGTGCGCCATCAGAAGCTGCATCACCGCGTCCGCGTCGAACGGGTACTTCCCGCTCGCCATGTAGTACATCATCACGCCCAGCGCATACAGGTCGCTCCGCGCGTCCGCCTTCTTCCCCTCGCAGACCTCCGGCGCCATGTAGTGCGGCGTCCCCATCACCATCCCCGTCATCGACAGGCTCTGCTCGCCTTTCTCCTCCTTGGCCAATCCGTAGTCCGCCAGCTTCGCTTCGCCGTCGCGCGTGAAGAGCACATTCGCCGGCTTCACGTCGCGGTGCATGATCCCCAGCCGGTGTCCCGCGCCGAGCGCGAGGGCCACCTGACGGCCGACCGCGATCACCTCCGCGGGCGGAAGCCGCTTGTAGCGGTCGATGCGCTGCTGAAGCGATCCCCCGTCCACGAACTCCATCACGAGGTATGCGAGCCCGCTCTCCTCGCCCGCCGCCAGCAGCCTGACGGCGTTCCCGTGGTCGATCTTCGCCGCCGTCCGCCCCTCGCGCAGGAAACGCAGCCGGGTCTCTTCTTCTTTCGCCAGCATCGGCGGAAGGATCTTCAGCGCCACCACGCGCCGCAGCCGGTCGTCGAACGCGCGGAAAACCACGCCCATGCCGCCCGCGCCGATTTTTTTTTCGACGGCGTACCCGGCAAACGTCTTGCCTACGAGGTTGAGTGGGTCGGCCATTCCGTTTGAAGATTCTGAGTTGTAGCTTCAGCGAGGAGTACGACGCATTCTAGGGGATTCGCATCGGCAGGACATCGGTGAAATTCCGCGGCGTAGGTAGCGTGGATTTCCATTCTGCATGTGATCGAACTCATTCGTAACTTGCTGTTTCCATGAAGTCGGACGCAGTTCCGTCCGTCAGGACGCATGGAGTTGTGCTCGCCGATGGGCATCCAGACTCGAAACGACGAAAGCGGAATGTATGCCCTTTGCCTGAGCCCGTGTCTCATCTTGTTCTTGGCAGGAGAGGGTGAGTTACCTTGAGACGTCCATCAGCGCCGCGCAACATGAGCCTCGCATCTGACTCAATGATCCACCAGTAAAGGCCTGAACCCTCTCCGCGCGACAGGTGTGGAAAACCCCCTGTCCAATTGGCGGATGAATTTTGAGCGGGCCCGATCAGCTCTTCGTTGCGCATGTTGCTCGTGCCGTCCGGTTTAAGCGTAGCGACGTGTAGCTTTGCCTCGGAAGTGCTGTCGCCAGCGGACCAAATTGCGAGAACCTCGCCACTTTCCTCGACCCAGATTGCGTGCTCACGAATTCTTGCGGTGGTGCCCGGGTCAAGTACTCGCGTAGGAGTTCCGGACTTGTCTCGCAGCCGAATCACCCTGGTCACAAGCGAAGCGTTCTTTCGACGCCATTTAGATTGCCACAGAAAGTACACAAAGTCTCCCTTGACGACAGCTACGGGCAATCCAGACCTTGCGTAAACGCGTCCATGCGGAGTCTTTGGAATTGACCGCCCGTTGACCGCGGGGTACTCCGAATCGATTTCTGTGTAGTCCGCGGCGACTGAGTCCTTAGTAATCGGCCCCATCAGATAACAAGTGCGGTGAGCCGCGCTGACGGACTTCGATGCAATCACGGCATACGTCGTCCCATCTTGGTCCACAATCAGGTCCGAGAGACTTGCATAGAACCCATCGGCCGGGCATGAACAAATTACGTCGGGGACGAGCTCCGTAGCGGCCGAAGGAGCATCGGTCAGGCGCCAGAAGCAAAAGTGATCACCCTTGCTTCCTCCAATGCGCAACGCGCCAACCCACGCGGTGTCGTCGCTACTTCGAACGGCCTGCAGCCAGAAGAGAAGGAATGGGCTTTCCCACTCCTTACCTTTCGGTCCGATCAGAGTGGAGCTGTGAAACCCGGTAGCGCCATCGAAAACTTTCAATTCTGAGTCGACCACGGCTGCTAACAGGATCGCAGCTCCTCTTCTTAAGAGTCGGGGTTCCTCAATCCGGGACCCGCGAATCGCGAGTAGACTACTCTCTTCGTTTCCAAATTCAATGTTCCAACACTTCAAGACCAATCGTGACGAAGTCATCGTTTCACGTCCGCCACGTTCCGCGCCTACAACAATCGCAGCCCACAGGTGAGCGCCGTCCGCAAGAAATGCGATGTCCGAAATAGCTTCACCCGAAATCAAGCCAAGTTGGCTATTCAGATCAAGACCAAATTCCTTGCAAATCGGTCCGGCCGCTGTGTCGTGGGACGGACTTGCTGGGACGAATGGACTCATCGTTTTCAGCGATTGGCGGTTATCACAGAATCCAACGCAGAGTCCAGAAATCGCCAGCGACGCGAGGACCAGAGTCACGCAAACTCGCCACAGATTGAGCCTGGAATCGTCACGCGGTGATCGCCCCATATCGCCTGCCCCCTGATCTAGTGAGCGGGATCAGCCCCGGGCGCAGGGCATTCGCAGAAACTGGCGTTAATAAGGCTTCCGTAGAGATTCAAGATCCTGGACGAAAGACGATCCGAAAACTCATCCTTTCCAAACAGAAAAGGCGCGCCGGCAAGTGTGACGAGATCGGCTGCAATTGCTCCAAGTTCGATCTTGAAGGATTCTGACTGACTCGTGGTTGGGTCGATGTCATTGGCAATCGCGGCTAGAATTGCGCCCATTTTTGCAGGATTCTTGCGATTCTGAATAAAGAGATTGGCCTTCGCGGCCTCGCAGACGTCAGTCTGCTGCCCGGGTTCGGTAATCACTCCGAGCTCGTTGAACTCTGTACTCATACCATTGATAAACGGCAGAAAATCCACGAGAGTTCTGCCGCAATTCAATAGCTTGTCAATCTTTTTCCTTAGGCCGGACCCCTTCGGCAATCGATCGCTGGCATCCTTCAGCGCAGTGGTAGCGTCCTTTGGATTCACCCGGATGGTCTCGATAATCTGCCTGCAAGCTTCGCTGCTCGCCCAGGGTCCATGATCGTCTAGAAGGGGTACTTGGGCAGCGATGATCCCAGCGGCGCCAGTCCGTCGAAGGTCGAATTCCGATTTCGTCATGTCCCGGCCGCATGGCCAGGGGAATCTGACTTTCTTCTCCGGCTCTCCTCCCAGGACGGCAATTCCCAGTCCGGGAGGTCCGGGCCACGCGCTTCCCGTCATACTCACAGTTTCCCCGATCGGCGGTACCGTCCCGGGAAGTCGCGGCAAGTCAGTACCGGTCAAGACCACGACGTCGGGCGGCAGCCCGTTCGCCGGATGAATCCAAGACGACTCACGGACGACCTGGACCTCCGGTGAGAGCGCGTTAACATGAGCCGGTCCGAAGAAAAGGGGAAAGTTCTGAGCCTGCGCGACCGCAGGTAGCTGGTGTATTCCGATCGGCGCTTGGAGGCCGGAATCCGGGACCGCAAAGTCGGGAGAGGGTTGACCGGGCATCGCCGTTGGAGTTGCGATGTTCACAAGCCCTGGAAGGGGCGGGAGTTTTCTGATCGGCTTCAGGCTGTTGAACATCGCAGCAAGATCCTGTTCGAAAGTCATGATCGATCCTCCTTTACACTACTTGCGAGCATCGGCTCGAGTTTCTCTAGCGCATGCCGCAATCGAGACTCGACCGTCGAAAGCGGCAGGCCGAGGCGCTCAGCAATCTGGGACTTGTTCAGCTTCTGGTAGAAACTCAGCTGGATGATCTCTTGGTGCTCAAACGTCAGCTTGGGAAGTGCGGCCTCAACGGATGCGTGCAAGGCCTCAAATTCCGGGGGCGCGACCCAAACGGGCTCGTTTTCGGGGAGCAATTCGCACTCGCGCGATGCGCGCGCTTTCCAGTGAAGCACTCCGTTTCTCACAGCCGTTGAGACGTAGGCTTTTGGATCCTTGGGGTTCAGGCTTGGATTCGCCAGAAGCGCCTTGAAGACGTCCTGGACAATGTCACGGGCCGCAGCATCGTCTCGGATCAACTTGAGCGCATCGGCGTACAAGTAGTCGCCGTTGGTCTCATGCAGAATCCTCACCTCTTCGCGTGTCACCGACCCCTCCTCGCCGAGACCCAAATCGATGCGCCCGATAATATGAGTCCCAAGCCGTCAATTCCCGCCAACAAATCCGAAATAATCTCGCGCCAACGCGTCGCAGGGTAACCGAAGGGTAACTCGCGATCTTGCAACCTGGCACATCAGTGAGACCGCGAAAGTGCGAGGACCCTGATGGTACGGGTAAAGAACGGCCACACCGCCTCGGATTGCCTACCCGAATTCAAGAGCGATCCAAAAGCTCCCGTCACTTCATCTGTGTCGACAGCCCCCCGCACGCCGGCAAATAGCACTGCAGCATGTAGTCCATCACCATGCGATCGCTGTTGAAGCGCCAGGCCATGGACGTGATCGCATTTTTCATCCGCGCGACCCAGTCCACCGCGACGTCCTCCACGTTGCGCTTGAAGTACATGGGGACAATCGTCTTCTCCAGCACCTCGTAGAGGGAATTCGCGTCGCGCTCTTCCTGCACCTCCGCCTTCGCGTGCACGTCACCGGCGCCGATCGCGAATCCGTTGGCGCCGTCGTACGCCTCGGCCCACCAGCCGTCGAGGATCGAGAGATTCAGGCCGCCGTTCAGCGTCACTTTCATGCCGCTCGTCCCGCAGGCCTCCAGAGGCTTCACGGGATTGTTCAGCCACACGTCCACTCCCTGCACGAGATGCCGCCCGACGCCGAGATCGTAGTCCTCGACGAAGACGACCTTGCCGTGGAAGCGCGGATCGCGCGAGAGCTGCACGATGTGCTGGATCAGCCGCTTCCCGCCGTCGTCCTGCGGGTGGGCCTTGCCGGCGTAGATGATCTGGACGGGGCGGGCCTTGTCGCCGAGGAGGCGGGCGAGGCGGTCGAGGTCGCGGAAGAGCAGGGTGGCGCGTTTGTAGGTGGCATAGCGGCGGGCGAAGCCGATGGTGAGAGCGTTGCGCGAGAGGAGGCGGGCGGCCTTGGCCGGAGCGCTCGGATCGTGCGGCGCCCGGCGCGCCTCCTGCGCCGCCAGCCGCTGGCGCACGAATTCCACGAGCTTGTGCTTCTCGTAAAGGTGCGCTTCCCACAACTCGAGGTCGCGTGTCTTCGCGATCCCCTCCCACGCGTCGCGGTGGCAGAGCCGGTGGATCCAGCGGTCGCCGACGTGGCGCTCGTAGACCTTTGCCATCGACGGCGAGAGCCAGCTCGCAATGTGAACGCCGTTGGTCACGTGGCCGATCGGGACGAGCCGCTCGTCGCGGTTCGGCCAGAGACGGTTCCACATGCGGCGGGAGACGTGACCATGAAGGGCCGAGACGGCGTTGGCGCTTCGGGAAAGCCGGAGGGCGGCGACGGTCATGCAGAACGGTTCGCCCGGGTCGCCGGGGTTGACGCGGCCGAGGCCGAGGAGCTGTTCGCGCGAGACGCCCAGGCGGTCGCGGAGCCAGCCGAGGTGCTCGTCGAAAAGGTCGGGGGCGAAGCGGTCGTGGCCGGCCTCGACGGGGGTGTGGGTGGTGAAGACCGTGTGGAGCGCGACGTCGCGGCACGCGTCGTCGAAGGAGTAGCCGTCGTTCTCGACGCGTTCGCGGACGCGCTCGAGCGTCACGAATGCGGAATGTCCTTCGTTGAGGTGGTAGCAGCCGGGGTCGAAGCCGCAGGCGCGAAGGGCGCGCAGGCCGCCGAAGCCGAGAATCAGTTCCTGACGGATGCGGATTCGCCGGTCGCCGCCGTAAAGGCGCGCCGTAAGTTCGCGGTCCTGCGCGGAGTTGCTGGAGACGTCCGAGTCCAGAAGCAGGAGCGTCGCGCGGCCGATCTCGGCGCGCCAGACGCGCGCGCCCAGCCGCCCCGTCGGGAGGTCGATGGAAACTTCGACGACGCGCCCCTTTTCGTCGAGCGCGGGCTGAAGCGGCAGGTCGTCGATCGGCATGAATCCGTACTCTTCCTGCTGCCACCCGTCGGCCGTGAGGGTCTGCCGGAAGTATCCCTGGTGGTAGAGCAGGCCGACTCCCACGAGAGGGACGCCGAGGTCGCTTGCGCTCTTGAGGTGGTCGCCGGAGAGGACGCCGAGGCCGCCCGAGTAAATGGGGAGCGACTCGTGGATGCCGAATTCGGCGGAGAAGTACGCGACGGGACGGACGTTGAGGGGACCGGCGTGGTAACGCGCCCAGGTGTGCTCGGCGCGGAGGTACTCCACCTGGCGATGGTAGGCAAAGTTGATGCGGCTCTCGAGATTGAGGATGAGGGACCGCCGGTCGATCTCGTCGGCAGGGAGCGCGCGGAGGAAAGCGACGGGAGAGAAATTGACCTGACGCCAGAGTTCAGGGTCGAGGTCCCGGAAGACGCCGATGATCTCGGGGTGCCAGGTCCAGAAGAGGTTTGCGGCGAGGGTCCGGAGTTTGTCGGTCAGGTTGGTGGGCATGAGGGAAGGGTAATCGACGGGGGTGAGAAGGCAAATGCAACGAAAGGAAAAACGAAAAACAAAAAACAAAAAACGAAAAGAGACGACTCCCGGGGTTCGTTGTGCTTGACCGCTTGGGTCTCCCCGGCGACGGTTTCAGGCGCATGAGCCCGGTTGCCGCCGTCGCGCACACAGATATCCAGGGGTCAACCCGACTCTGGGAGCGGCTTGGCCCTGGGTTCGCGCCGCTTCTGTCGGAACACAACCGGATTCTGCGGGAGGCGGCGAAGGCGGGGCGGGAGCTCGCGACGGAGGGAGACTCGTTCACGTTCGGGTTTTCGTCGGCGCAGGAGGCGGTGACGTTTGCGCTCACCGCACAACTCGAACTTCATGCCCACGCCTGGCCCGTCGCAGCGGGCGAATTGCTCGTCCGGATCGGCGTGCATGCGGGTGAAGCGACGGGTGACGCCTCTTCAGTAGCGCCGCGGGCACGCCTCGTCGCGGGGGCGGCGCACGGCGGGCAGATCCTCCTGACGGCACAGGCGCGCGACGCCGCCGGCAGCGCGCTCGAGGGCGCCGTCCTCACGGACCTGGGGGAGCAGCGGCTCGCCGCGCACGACAGGCCGGAGCGGGTCTTTCAAGTGCTCCCTGCGGAGCTCCGGTCTCGCGAGTTCCCGCCACCCCGCACGCTCTCGAGCCGCCCGACCAACATCGCGCCCGAGCCGGACAGGTTTGTCGGCCGGGTCAGGGAATTCGAAGAGCTCTCCACCCTCGTTCCCTCGCCGGCTGGCCGCCTCGTGACGCTGACCGGGCCGGGCGGCATCGGCAAATCGCGACTCGCCCGCGAGTTGTCGCTCTCGCTGCTTTCGAAATTCGAGGGCGGCTGCTGGCTGGCGGATCTGCTCGAAGCGCGGACGGCAGCCGATGTGTCGCGCGCCGTCGCGCACGCCCTCGGCATTCCCCTCCCGGCCGGCGAGAATCCCGCAGGCGCCATCGCGGGCGCGCTCGAATTCCGCAAGCCGCTTCTGCTCGTGCTCGACGGGTTCGAGGCGCTCGTGGACCACGCGGCGGCCACGATCGGAGTGTGGGCGAAGCGCGCGCGAAACGTCCGCTTCCTCGTGACGTCGATCACACTTCTGGGCCTGTCGGGCGAACGGGAAGTCGCGCTCGGGCCGCTCTCGAGCCCCGGGGTCGCCCGGTCGCCGTCGGTCGCAGGCGAGCTTGCGTCGTTCGACGCCGCGCTTCTCTTTCTCGACCGCGCCGCCCGCGCCCGTCCGGGATTCGCGCTGACCGATGCGAATGCCAACGCGATCGGCAGGATCTGCGCCGATCTCGAGGGGATCCCGCTCGCCATCGAGCTCGCCGCGGCGCGCCTCGCCGACTTGCCGGCGGAGGAAATGCTCCGCGAACTCGAGAGCCAGTTCCACCTCCGCGACAGCTCCCCGACCGGGGGACCGCGGCGCCGCCAGTCCCTCGCCGGAGCCCTCGAGTGGTCGTACGGATTGCTGTCGGACTGGCAGCGAAGCGCCTTCCACCAGGTCTGTGCGTTCCGCGGAGGATTCTTCCTTGAGTCCGCGGAAGAGGTGATCGACCTCTCCGCCGAGCAGGATGCGCCGCTCGCCATCGACGCCGTGCAGGCCCTCCGCGACCGCAGTCTCCTCCGCACGCACGACACGCCCTTCGGCACCCGCTTTTCAATGTTTCGCGCTATCCGGGATTTTGGCGAACGCCATTTCAAGGAGTCGTCGGGAGAACCCGCCTGGCGAGCTCTCGAGGACCGCCACGCCCGCCATTTCCTTGCGCAGGTTCGCCGCTGGTCGGCGGCGGGCCCGGCGGCCGCCGAGTTATTCGACCGGCTCGACCTGGAGCTCGACAATTTCTTCGCGATCCACGACCGATTCCTCTCGCGCGCCGCGGCCGGCGATCCCGGGGCGGCCGCGACCGCCGCGCGCGCGATCCTCGCGCTCGAGCTGCTCCTCGTCTGGC
>WSZJ01000001.1 GCA_009773755.1 Planctomycetota bacterium
CGCGGCGCCGATCGTCGCGGCCGCGGCCTCGCACGGCCTCTTCGCCGGCCCGGCGACAGAGGTTCTGCGCGAAGCGCCGATCCGGGAATTCGTGGTGACCGACAGCGTGCCGCTTCCGGCCATCGGGCTGTCCGTCCGGAAGGTCGGCGTGGAGGTGCTGCTCGCCGAAGCGATCCGGCGGATGCACCAGGACCGGTCGCTGGACGAACTGGCGCTTCGGGGCTGACGGCCCGGACCACCCGCGGGAATCCGAATTGCGTCAGAATTCGCAGATCTGAATGGAAAGCCGCACCGGAAGCTGCGCGCCCGCCCCGATGCGAGGCCGGCCGTCGCGGAACGGGCTTTGCTTCCCCGTCTCCGCACTGCTTCACCGGAGACCCGTTCCATGCCCCACAAGAAAGCCCTCTTCCAGGCCGCCGCCCAGGAGAAAATCCTCCGCGGCGCTTCCAAGCTCGCCGACGCGATCCGTGTCACGCTGGGGCCCAAATCGAAGTGCGTGCTGATCCAGAAATCCTGGGGGACGCCGCTGGTCTGCAACGACGGCGTGACGATCGCCAAGGAGTTCGACCTGGAGGACGCGGAGGAGAATCTCGGGGCGCAGATGCTGCGGCAGGCGGCGGAACGTACGGGGGATGCGGTAGGCGACGGCACGAGCACCTCGACGATCATCGCGCACCGGATTTATGCGGAAGGGCTGCGCAACGTCGCGGCCGGGGCGAGCGCCGTGGATCTGAAGCGCGGCCTCGAGCGAGGGACGAAAGCGGCGATCGAGGCGTTGAAGTCGCTGTCGCGGCCGGTGAAGAGCCGGAAAGAGAAAGAGCAGGTCGCGACGGTTTCGGCGCACAACGACGAGGTGATCGGGAGGCTGGTGGCGGACGCGATCGAGCGGGTCGGAGGCGAAGGTGTGGTTACGGTCGAGGAGTCAAAGACGACCGAGACTTCCGTCGAGGTCGTGGAGGGGATGCAGTTCGACCGCGGGTTCGTGTCGCCGTACTTCGTCACGGACCGCGAGAAGATGGAGGCGATCCTCGAGGAGCCGCGCATCCTGATCACGGACCGCAAGATCGGCGTCGCGGCGGACCTCGTTCCGATCCTCGAAGCCACGGCCAAGCAGGGCAGCCCGATCCTGATCATCGCCGAAGACGTCGAGGGGGACGCGCTCGCCACGCTGGTCGTCAACAAGCTGCGCGGCGTCCTCTCCATCGCCGCCTCCAAGGCGCCCGGCTACGGCGACCGCCGGAAGGAAATGCTCGAGGACATCGCCATCCTCACGGGAGGCAAAGTCATCTCCGAGGAACTCGGCGTCAAACTCGAACAGGCCAAGCCCGAAATGCTGGGAAGCGCTTCCCGCGTGATCCTCGGCGGCGAGACGACGACGATCGTGGGCGGCGGCGGGTCGAAGAAGGACATCCACGACCGCGAAGCGCAGATCCGGCGGCAGATCGAGAAGTCCACGAGCGACTACGACAAGGAGAAACTGCGCGAGCGGCTGGCCAAGCTCTCGGGCGGTGTGGCGGTGATCCGCGTCGGCGCCCCGAGCGAAGCGGAGATGAAGAACCGCAAGGAGGCGTTTGAGGACGCGGTGAGCTCGACGAAAGCCGCCATCGCCGAAGGGATCGTTGCCGGAGGCGGGCTGGCGCTCCTCCGGATGATCGGCGCCGTGGAAAAGCTGGAAAAGGGAGCCGAGGGGGACGCGCTGACCGGCCTTCGGATCCTGAAGCGCGCGCTGGAGGAGCCCGTCCGGCAGATCGCGGAAAACTCCGGTGCAGACCCCGGCGTCGTCGCCGATCGCATGCGCAACGGCAAGGGAAACGACGGCTTCGACGCTTCGACCAACACCTGGGTCGACCTGGTCGAAGCGGGGATCATCGACGCGACGAAAGTCATCCGGATCGGCCTTGAGAACGCGGTCTCCGTCGCGGGCGTGCTGCTCCTGACGCAGGCGACGCTGACGGATGTGGCGGAGAAGAAGGAGCATCCGGAGCGCGCAATCGAATAGGAGCGGCGCTGCAGGAATGTTCCGGAAAATCCTCATTCCCCTCGATGGCTCAGAGCGATCCGCGCGGTTATTCCCGCTGCTGCCGTGGAATTTCCCCCGTTCGCGGGGTCACAGCCGCAGGACCCACTAACGTCCGGGGCGCTGTCGGCGCGGCCTTGGGTTTGCGTTCTGGATTACCTTCTATCGCGATTCGACGTTCCGACCCCTTCCGGGAGATCCGTCATGAAGGACTTCAAGAGACTCCGCGCGCGGGATGTCATGAACTCGCCCGTGATTTCGGTCAATTTCGAAACTCCCGTGCGGGAAGCCGCCGACCTGCTGAGCAGCAACGCCATCAGCGGCGCGCTCGTGACCGGCCGCGGCGGCGAGCCGGTTGGCGTCGTCTCGCTCTTCGACATCGTCTCCTTCCTCGCGGGCCTCGACCGCCCCGCGGGGGCGCCGGGCGGCTTTTATCAGTACGTCTACCCGGAATTCGACGAAAACGGGGATCTTTGGGAAGTCGCGATCCAGCAGACGGACGAGAAGCCCCTCGCAGAAACTCCCGTGGGCGAGATCATGGCCACGTCCGTCATCGCCGTGCGTCCCGAGGCCCCGCTCGGGGAGGTCGCGGCGCTCATGGCGAAGAATCACATCCACCGGGTATTCGTCCGCGAAACCGGCGCCCCCGTGGGCGTGCTGAGCTCCATGGACGTCCTTCGGGCGCTCTCGAAGGAGGCGAAATCCGCAGGCAAGCGTGGGACTCCCGCGAAAGGTCTCCGCAAGGCCCGCCGTCCGGCGGCGGCCGCGTCGCGCAGGTAACCAAGGAGATCCTCTCATGGGCGCCGCACACGCAGCCGACCCCCGAAAGCGCGGAGCATCCGGGGCCAATGTCAGAATCCCGGCTGGTCGCGGACACGTCGAGGGCGTCCTTTCGCTTCCCGCCGACGCCTCTGGACTTGTGATATTCGCGCACGGAAGCGGAAGCAGCCGGCTGAGCCCGCGGAACACGTTCGTCGCCGGAGAGCTGCAGCGGGCGGGGATGGGCACGCTGCTGGTGGATCTCCTTCTGCTCGAGGAAGACGCTCGCCCTGAGACGCATTTCGATATCCCCCTCCTCGGCCGCCGCCTCGCCGAAGTCACCTCCTGGACGCGCTCGCAGCGCGCCACGCAGGCTCTGCACCTCGGGTACTTCGGCGCCAGCACCGGCGCGGCCGCCGCGCTCGTCGCCGCTTCCGCCGCGGACAGTTCCGTTCGTGCGATCGTGTCCCGCGGCGGCCGCCCCGACCTTGCCGGCCCCGCCCTGCCAGGCGTCCGTGCCCCGACTCTGTTCATCGTCGGCGGCAACGACGTCGACGTTCGGGATCTGAACGAGGAAGCGCTTCACGCGATGCATTGCCACCGCAAGCTCATCGTGGTGCCGGGAGCGACGCACCTGTTCGAGGAGCCGGGGACGCTGGAAGAGGTGGCGCGCCTGGCCGTGGAGTGGTTCGAAAGGTGGCTGAAGTAAGCTTCGCCGGGTATCAGGGGTGGTCGCGTTCCACAGAACACGAGCCCGTGCATGGGGAAACAGGAGCAACCACGATGAACGCGCGGCAACGGCGTTCTCCCGGCGCCTCGCCTTGCGACGCATGGCTTGACTTCCGCCGATGCCGCGACGGAGGCGCCGAGTGGATCGAAACGCCGCTGCGGGGGCGGGCGCTCTGCGATTCGCCGCTCCTCAACAAGGGAACGGCGTTCACCGAAGAAGAGCGCGAGGCTCTCGGGTTGCGCGGCCTGCTGCCGCCGTATCGGTGCCTGATGGAGGAGCAGGCGCGGCGCGTGATGGAGAACTACCGGAAGAAATCGAGCGACCTCGAGCGGTACATCCACCTGATCGCGCTGCTCGACCGCAACGAGACGCTTTTCTACCGCGTCCTGCTGGACAACCTGACCGAGATGCTGCCCGTCGTCTACACGCCGACCGTCGGACAGGCGTGCCTCCAGTTCGGGCACATCTACCGCCGGGCTCGCGGCCTCTACCTGACGCCGGAGGACTCGCCGCGGATGGAAGCGGTCCTCGCGAACTGGCCGCGGCCTGACGTCGCCGTCATCGTCGTCACGGACGGCGAGCGGATTCTCGGCCTGGGAGACCTCGGTGCGGGCGGAATGGGAATCTCCGTCGGGAAACTCAATCTCTATACCGCGGCGGCCGGAATTCGGCCGGAACGGACCCTTCCCGTCTGCTTCGATACCGGGACGGACAACGAAGCGTTGCTCGCGGACCCGCTGTACCTGGGAACCCGGCGACGTCGCGTACGGGGTCCGCAGTACGACGCCCTCATCGAGGCGTTCATGGTCGAGGCGCGACGGCGCTGGCCCGGCGTCCTTGTGCAGTTCGAAGATTTCGCGAAGGCGAACGCCGCGCGGCTGCTGGAATCCTGGCGCGAACGGACGCTCTGCTTCAACGACGACATTCAGGGAACAGGCGCGGTCACGCTGGCGGGCGTTCTTGCGGCCCTTCGGATCTCGGGCGGAGATTTCGACGCGCAACGCGTAGTGGTTGCCGGGGCGGGAAGCGCGGGACTCGGGATAGCGAGGATGCTGAAGAGGGCGTCGGTCTGGATACTGGATTCCAAGGGCCTCCTGACGACGGACCGGCGGGACTTGTCGGAAGCCCAGCGGGCCTTCGCGAGGCCCGAGCCCGGCGGCGGGCTGCCGGAGATCGCCAGGCGCGTGCGACCGACGATTCTCATCGGGACGAGCACGCGACCCGGGCTGTTCACGAAGGACATTGTCCAGGCGATGGACGGGCCGCGTCCCATCGTGTTTCCGCTCTCGAACCCGACGGCGAAGGCGGAATGCACGCCGGAGCAGGCACGTGAATGGTCTGGCGGCCGCGCCATCGTCGCAACCGGAAGTCCCTTCCCCGGAACGCCTCAGTGCAACAACCTCTACATATTCCCGGGCGTCGGGCTTGGCGTCCTGGCGGCGCGTGCCGGCCGCGTCACCGACGGCGACTTCCTCGCCGCGGCCCGCGAACTCGCGGCGATAGCGGGCAAAGGAGCGCTCTTTCCTCCACTCGCGGATATCCGCGGCATCTCGACCAGGATCGCGCTCGCCGTTGCGGAGAACGCCATCGCTTCGGGGTCCGCTCCTCCCGCGAGCCGGGAAGAGCTGCGGGGGAGGATCGACGAGGAAATGTGGGAGCCCCGGTATGTCGAGTACCGTGCAACCGGGAGGACGACTCGGGGCTGATTCCGCGCTACCCCGCCTTGCGGAACAGATCAAGAAAGCGGTCTTCGTAGTCCTTGAACACTCCCAGCCGATCGAGTTCCTGCTTCAGCTCGAAGGACTTCGCGTGGTCTTTGCGAGCCTGGTTGAAGAGATCGTCGATGCAGGCGCGGTCCGTATCGGAGATGCCCGGCTCGGGTTCATTTTCGATCTCGGGTTCCTGCGACTGGTCTTCCTGGTCCTTCTTCTCCATCGCCCCCTGGATCCTGGAGACGAATCCGGAAAGCTGGCGGTCGACTTTCTTCTCATGCCTTACCAGCTCCGCCAGGTCGAGTTCGATTCCCGTGAGCGCAGAGAATGTCTCGAGAACGGTGCGGGAAGCCTTGGGATACGGAATCTGAGCCGCCATGGCCGGGATTTCACCCAGCAGCCCGATGCCGTGGAGTCCGCGCTCGGCGGCTGCGGCGAGGAATACGCCGTTCAGTCCGGAAATGCGTCCCGAGCCAAGAACCGAAACGTCCTTGCTCTTCAGGTTTGAAAGCCCCTCCGTATCGGTCGCCACGCCGACAACGCGCGAAGGACTGGACGGGAGCATTTCGGTAGCCATCGAAGCGAAGGTGTAGACCTTGCGCACGCCGAGTTTCACCGCGGCATCAAGCAACCGCCCGCAAAAGGCGACATTGCGCCCCTGGGGAGGCTGCGATTCACCGATGAACACGGCAACGTCGCCACCGTCCTTCGGATTCTTCCAGAGGAAAAGTCGGCCTTGAGGGGCGTCGGCTTTCCGCACCAGGCCATCTCTCACATCGACATGCTCGACGTCGAACAGGTCGCCCGCGGGGACCGGGTCCGTCTCCTCCATCTGAAGGCGCGACATGAGGTAATACCCTGCGGTAATGGCCACCTGGCCCATGCCGGGCCATACGGCAATGAGCGTCGCGGCGCGATTCTGGCGGCTGGTCTCTGCCATGGCAGCCCCTCTTCTTCCCTCGAGTGAAGCCTCGGGATCGTCCTCCGAGGGCCTCGGCGGCACTTCCTCCGCGACGATCAAGGAGGACACCTGACCAAGCAGAAGTCGTGCCAATTCCGGACAGCTCAGCGAGCCCCGGCTTTCGCCAGATGTTCGATGAACCAGTTCAGCCCCGGTCAGCAGATCAAGGAGCAGGGTCTAATATCCGGCCTTCAGAAACGCTTCGTTCATGAGGTGGCGTCGCGGTGTGCGGCGCCTATCCGAGCGGCCGTGCTCAAGGTGAAGGCGGCCGGCAAGGCCGGCACGCCTCCCCTTCTCGAATCTTCAGGCTTCAACTACTTGCTGGCCACGAGGGCCTGTTTCCTCCCCGCCGCGGGTGTATCTTGCTGCTTCCTCGGACGGACGATCGCGTCGATCATCGGGATGACCTCCGCCCAGGTGAGATCCCCCGGCCGGACGGACTTGGGATCGCGTGAAGCGAGCACCACGTCCGTCATCGACAGGATCCCGGCGAGCGTCCCCTTCTCGTCCACAACCGGCAGCCGACGCACGCCGTTTTGCGCCATCGTGCGGAGGGCGACCTTCGGGTCGTCGGTGAGCCTGCACGTGTACGCCTTGCCTGACATCAGCTCCTTGGCGGAAATGTTCGCGACATGAGCCGGCCGCGTCGCCGCCGCCATGGCGATGTCCCGGTCCGTCACGACCCCGACAACTTTCTTGTGCTCATCGACCACGGGCACGACTCCGCAGTCCTGCTCCCACATGATGGAAGCGATGGAAGCGAGATTGGTGTCGGGCCGGCACGAGCGGACATTGAGTGCGGCGATGTCGCTGACTCTCATGGCTATTCCTCATTTCAGTTGTGCGCAGGACTTCCCCGTGCGCTCCATGCGCGAGCGGGTAACTACGACACCTTTACGTCGATCACCTTGGTTTTCGCCTTCTCCGACTTCGGGAGGTGGAGGTTGAGCAGGCCGTCCTTGAACTCAGCGCGAATCTTGGACGCGTCGACTTCCGTCGGCAGCGTGAAGCTGCGGAGGAACGAGCCGTACGAGCGTTCGATGCGGTGGAACTTCTTGCCCTTCTCTTCCTTTTCCTGTTTGCGCTCTCCCTGGAACGTGAGCACTCCCTCCTCGATGGAGATCTTCACGTCCTCCCTTTTCACCTCGGGCAACTCCGCCTTGATCAGGTACTCCTCGTTCGTCTCCGTCACGTCTGTCGTCGGGCTCCAGTCGGCGAGTTGCACGGCCTCATCGCCATTCGTGCGTGTCCGGCTGAAAAGGCGGCTCAGTCGGTCGCTGACGGATTCCAGCTCCTTGAATGGCTCCCATTTGGCGAGATTCATGGCTTCCTCCTTCTGTTGAAAGTGCGCCCGGACTGCCCGGGCGTCATTGGTGTGGCGATGCCGGCTTTGCAATGGCTGCCGACAAGACGTTGTGGCTGAACAACTTGATGGAGAATCTCCCTGCGCTGCGTTCCGAGCAGTTTTCGAATCACACTCCCTCACCCTGGTCGTCGTGTCCCGGGAACAGGGTTGCAACGTCCGTGCCAGTGGTTCCCCAGCCGCAGGTGGGCCGGCTCCTGTCTGCTGCTGGGGAATCTCGCGAACAGGTGGGGTGTTTCCCGGACCTGCGACCTTCGTACCCTCGCTTGCGCAAGGACTCGATGGGCGGCCGGCGCGACGGAACGCCGGCCGGCCGGAGACGGGTTGTGTGCGGGGTCCGTTGTTTGCGTCCTGTGACGAGCGCCGAGGGAACTTGCGGGGTCCAGGACGCGACGGACTCGCACGCGGCACCCCTTCTCGCAAGGTGAGGGAATCGCAGTGTCGATCGGCCCGGTTTCACACGAATTCCGCGCGCACGACCTGGCAGACCGCCTGGTGCGGGCGCTCGCATTCGCCGCCGAGTCGTTCCTGACCGCGGAGCGGTGGGATCGATCGCTCGGGGACGTCGTGGCCGAGTTCGGTTCCGCCCTGGGCGTCTGCCGGGGAGCCGTCTACGGAACCGAGGGCTCCTCGACAGCGCAGGCGCCCTGCTTTGAGTGGCGCGCGGACCCGGAGATGCCTATCCCGGGCCCCCGCTCCTTCCCAAGATGGGACGGGGCCCTCCGGCAGGGCGGCGCGATCTTCGGCCCCGTCTCCGACCTGCCCCCCGAAGAGCGCGATCCCCTGCTCGCCGAGGGAGTTCAGTCCGTTCTCGCGGTCGCCATCCACGCCGGGACCGAATGGTGGGGCATGTTTCTGTTCGAGGACATCCGCGAGCGCGACTGGTCCCGCTCCGAACTCCAGGTTGTCATGGCCGCCTCCCACACCCTCGGCGCCGCCCTCATCCAGGATCGCGCTCGCCATGATCTGCGCGATGCCGAAGCGAGGTACCGGACGATTCTCCAGAGCCAGACCGAGCTGATCTGCCGCTTCCATGCGGACGGACGGCTCACGTTCGCCAACGAAGCCTTTCGTCGCCGAACCGGCTTTGATTCGGAGAAGGACGGCCGGTCGTTGTGGAACGTGCTCAGCGACGGCGCTTCCGGCGCGATGCGAAGCGCGCTCAATGACCTCCAGGCCGGCGGCCTTCCGGTGACGATCGAGAACTCGATCACGCTGTCCGACGGAAGCGAGTTCTGGCTGCAGTGGAGCGTGCAGGCGATCCCGCATGACGCAGGCGGGGCGCTGGAATACCAGGCGGTCGGGACGGACGTCACGGAGCGACGCCGGCTGACGGCGCAACTGGAGCGCGAGGCGCACTTCGACGAGTTGACCGGAATTGCCAATCGGAGGATGTTCGCCTACCGCAGCCGCCGCGCGCTCGGCCTCGCGCGGCGCGAAGGCTGGACGTCCGCCCTGCTCCTCATCGACCTCGACCGCTTCAAGCACATCAACGACAGCCTCGGCCACGCCGCGGGAGACGAAGCCCTGATCCAGGTCGCGGCACGACTCCAGGACGAGGTTCGGGAGGCGGACGTGCTGGCGCGGATGGGCGGCGACGAATTCGCGATTCTGTTCGCGCACGTTGATAAAGAGGTGGTCGCCGGCCTCGGGCTGCGCCTGATGGAGGCGATCGAGCTCCCGCTTCATGTTCAGGGGCACGCCGTCCAGCTCTCGGCCAGCATCGGGATCGCCGTATTCCCGCGCGACCACTCCGACCTCGAGGACCTGCTTCGCCACGCCGACACGGCGATGTACCGCGCCAAGGCGGAAGGCGGCGGTGTCCGCTTCTACAATGAGTCGCTCGACTCCGAAGCGCAGGAGCATTTCGTCCTCGAGTCCGATCTGCGCGAAGCTCTCGAGAAAGGACAGCTCGAAGTCCACTTCCAACCCGTCACTCGCCTCGATTCGCAGAAGGTCATCGGCGCGGAGGCGCTCTGCCGCTGGCGGCACCCGACCCGGGGAATGGTCCCTCCGTCGAAGTTTCTGGCAGCTGTCGAGGGGAGCGCGCTGGCGGCGGTGCTGGACCAGTGGGTGATTTCAAGCGCGGTGCAACAGCTCGCGGCGTGGCGGAAGTCGGGATGGCCGGGGTGGATATCCGTGAACCTATCGCCCAGAACGATCCAGGCGAAGGGGCTTTCGCTGATGCTCCAGTTGCTGCTCAAGGAGTCCGGGGTTGATCCGGGCGGTCTCGTGATTGAGCTGACGGAGCACGTCCTTGCGGACCCGGGCCGTGTGTTGCCGATTTTCCACAAGCTTCGCGAGCTGGGCGTGCGGCTGGCCGTGGACGACTTTGGCGCGGGGCACGCGTCGTTCGGGTACCTCGAGCAGTTCCCCATCGACATTCTCAAAGTTGACCAGCAATTCGTGAAGCGGCCCTGGCGGCGGATGGGGTCGGATCACCTGGTGAAGACGATCGCTGAGCTCGGCCACAGCCTCGGCATCCAGGTTCTCGCCGAAGGAATCGAAACGCCCGAGCAACTGGCGTGGATCCGCGATGCCGGCTGCGATCTGGGCCAGGGGTACCTCTTCGGCAAGCCTGTTCCCGGTTCCGACTTTTCGCGCGCCTGGCTCCCGAACCGTCCGCTCGGGCGAGTCCTGACAAGTGAGGCGTAGGCTCGAAAGGATCGCGCGTAACAGCTCGCCCGGCCGCGCGTCCGTCTCAGGCGTAAGCGAGCGCCGCGTACTGCTGGACCATGCGGTGGGCGTTGAAGTGAGACGCGTTGATCGCGATGGCGTGGCGCATGACGTCGATCCAGTGCCACCGGTGGTTGTAGAACATCGGGGCGACGACCTCCTTCAACTTGCGATAGAGGCTCTCCGCGTCCGCCTCCGTGGGGCTCGCGGTACCGCCGATCGCCCAGCCGGTCACCCCCTCGATGCATCCTTCGATCCACCAGCCGTCGAGGACGCTCAGGCTCGGGACGCCGTTGTGGGCGGCCTTCATGCCGGAGGTCCCTGAGGCTTCGAGCGGCGCCAGAGGGGTGTTCAGCCACAGGTCGGCCCCGGCCGTCAGGAGCCGGGCGATTCGAATATCGTAGTCCTCGAGCCACGCGATTTTCACGCGGCCGCGCAACTCCCTGGCGTGGCGGAAGACGCTTCGGATGAGCTCCTTCCCCGCTTCGTCGCGGGGATGCGCCTTGCCGGCGAAGACGATCTGAAGCGGGCCGGTCCGCTCGACGATGTCGATGAGCCTCGCGGGATCGGCGAAAACGAGATCCGCCCGCTTGTACGCGGTCGCCCGGCGCGCGAAACCGAGCGTCAGCGCGCCGGCGTCGAAGCCCCCGCCGGTCTGCCGGTTGACCTCTTCCAGCAGGTCCTTTTTCGCCGCAACGTGCGCTTCCCAGATTTCCTCGTCCGGTATCGCCATGGCGTGGCGCAGCGAGAAGGGGTCGGCGGCCCAGCCGGGGATATGGCGGTCGAAGAGCGACGCGAAGTGCGGGGAGGTCCACGTCCGGGAGTGGACGCCGTTCGTGATGGAGTGGATCGGGTAGCCGGGGAACATCTCCTGCGAGACGACGCTGTGCTTTTTCGCGACGCCGTTCACGTACTGACTCAGGTTGAGCGCGAGCAGCGTCATGTTGAGCCGGTCGCGTCCGCCCAGCATCTGGAACACGGTCGGCGGGAGCACGTCGCCGAGCAGGTTCTTCACGAGCCCGTGCTCGAACTGGTCGTGTCCCGAGGACACCGGAGTATGAGTGGTGAAAACGCAGCGGTCGCGGACGGCGGCGAAATCGAGCTCGGGCGTCTTGCCTTCGCGCAGGAGCTCGACGGCCAGGAGAGCGGAGTGACCTTCGTTCATGTGGAAACGGGTCAGGCTGTCGTGTCCGAGGGCGCGCAGCATTCGGAGGCCGCCGATTCCGAGGATGGCTTCCTGCGCCAGGCGGGTCCGCTCGTCACCGCCGTAGAGGGAGGACGTCAGGTCGCGGTCTCCGGCAGTGTTGTCGGGAAGGTCCGTGTCGAGGAAGAGGAGGGGCACGGAGAATCCGGAGGCCCCGGCGACGTCGAACTGCCACGCCTGCACGACGACGGGCCGGCCTTCGAGGCGGATCTGAACGCGCGCCGGCAGGAGTCTGAGAAGCGCGGCGGGATCCCAGGCGACCGGCACTTCCCGCTGGCGCCCCTGCTCGTCCAGCGATTGGCGGAAGTAGCCTCTTCGATGGATCAGCGTCACGCCGATCACCGGGACTTCGAGGTCGGCGAAGGCCTTCAGCGTGTCGCCCGCGAGGACGCCGAGCCCGCCGGCGTAGGTGGGCATGCGCTCGTCCACGCCGACTTCCATGGAGAAGTAGGCGATGAGCCGAAGGGACTGGCCGTTCTTCCGGCGTTCCGCGGGTGACGGGCCCTCGTACTGGGCCGGACTCTCGAGGAAGGCCCCCCTGCAGAACTCGGAGCAGAACGAATACGAGCGCCCCTCGTGCGTCGCCTGGAACTTGGAAGTTGCAGGCGCGGGCATGCCGCAGACGGGGTCGATCGCGAAGCTCATGTCAGCGCGGGCAGGCGATTCCTCCGCGGAATCCCCAACCCCGGCCGCCGAGCCCCCAGCCCGCGCCGGAAGCGTACGGAAGGCTGAATCCGAACGGACCGAACTCGAAGCCGTAGCCGCCGATGCCGAGGAGGTACCCGGGCGCGTGACGGCGCCGCAGGCGATATCCGTAGGTCGCTCTCGCGTTTCTGCGAAAACCGCGGCGATCGTCCCGATAACGCCGCGTTGGCCGATAGCCGCGCGGAACCGAGGCCGCAAACGACGCTGCCCGCACGTGGGCCGATTCTCGCGCCTCGGCTTCAGCCGCCGCGGCCAGCGCCGCTTCGCGCTGCGCGAGCCGGCGCCGTTCAACCTCCGCCGCCTTCGCCTGCGTCGCCCACGCGCCGTCTACCTTCACCATCCCGCGGGCCGCAAAAAACGCCGCCCCGCAGAGCCATTGCCCTTCCACCTTCTCATAGCCCAGCTTCTTCCGCGCTTCAGCGTGCTGCGGATCCGCCGCCAGGGTCGCTTCCAGCTCGACCCGCTCGCCGTGCCGGAGGCCGGCTTCGGCGCACCACCGCGCAAGTTCCCAGTGTCCCTTCGCATCCCCCTTCGTCACCGCCGCCGCGCGCGCCGCATAGTCGTCGGCGGGGGCCACCCGTTTGACGACCCGGAGGACGGAGCCGCGGGGAATGCGCGCCGTGCCCGTCTCCATCCGGATCACGAGACGGTCGCCCTCTTCCGAAGTGGCGCCCTCGAGCCGTCCGCCGTTCCGGAGCAACACGACGTCGGCGCGCGCAAAGGAAGTCAGCACACCTGAAAACGCGGCCAGGATCAGTACGCGGTGCATGGCCAGCCTCCCGAAAGCCCCCGGTGGAATTCTACATCCGGCCTCAGCGTCCGGAGGAGTCCGCGTACGCCAGCGCACTTTCCTGCGTTCGGAATTCCTTCCTGAGCATTCGAAAGGCCTCGTCTTCGGGCACATGCCGCCATCCCCTGAGCGCGCGCCCGACCCCCGCGATGCTGGGGTGAATCGAAAGGCAGATCGTTTCGTCGGCCAGCGGCCGTACCGCCTCGACCGAACGATCGGTTCCCGCGGCGGCGGCCGCCACGAGTCTCGTCGCCCCGCGATCCCGGAGGCTCGTCAGCGCGGCCCGCATCCGCGCTCCCGAGGCCAGGCCGTCCGCAACGACGATCACCACGCGACCGGTGACATCCGGGAAGCTGGCTTCCGGGATGTGGCGGAAGCGGCGCTCTACCATTCGCGACATTTCCGCAACGATGCGCCCCGCGAACAACTCTTCCGAGCGCTCGCCGCCGTCGCCCCCAGAGCTCAGGACGACCTCGCCGGTTTCCGCGACCGCGCCACGGTAGCTGTCGGCGACCACCGCTTCAGCCTGGACGAAGTCGAGATCGCCCGAAAGGCAGTGCGCAAGGACGCGCGCGATCGGCACGCCTCCGGGCGGAAGCGCCAGGATCAGCGGATGAAGCGCGCGGAATCCGGCAAGACGCGCGCCCAACGTACGGCCGATACGCACGGTTTCGCGGTAATTCACGATGGTCTTCCTTAGAAGGCGACGAAGAAGCAGGGACTCCGATCCGACCCTTGGCGGCTCGGAGGGCGCGACCTGAAGCAAGTGCAGTGCCTACGTCACCTCCGGAGGTTCCAGGATCAGACACTGGAATGGTGCGTTTTTCCGCGGAATCCGGGGAATTTCACAGCCGGCCTGGATCAGAAGCCGAACAGGCGACGCGCGATCTTCCAGAGCTCCAGCACGCTCACGGGAATGAACGCGAACGCCACGAGCGTGAGGCACTCGCGCCAGGAGAGCAATCCCGTGTGCAGGAATCGCCCCAGGAACCCGGCATGGTGACTGTAGATCTGCAGGGCGATGATCGTGGCGCCGACGAACGCGAGGCGCAGGTTTGAAAGGGCACCGATCTCCCAGAGGATGCGCGTGCGGCTGCGGGCCGCAAACGACCGCAGGACCTCGGAGATGACGAGCGCGGAGAACGCGTACGTCCGCGCCTTTTCGAGAGAGCCTTCCTTGAAGTACCCCCAGGCGAAGGCGGCGAGCGTGACGGACGCTTCGAGGATTCCGGTGAATACCATGGACCCGAGGAATCCCGGGTCCGCGATTTCCGAGCCGGGCTTTCGCGGCGGCTGTCGCAGGAGGTCCTTCTCGGCAGGATCGGTCGCCAGCGCAAGCGCCGGGAAACCGTCGGTCACAAGGTTGATCCAGAGGAGCTGAATCGGCACCAGGGGAAGCGGCCAGCCGAGCAGGACGGCAACGGCCATGACGAGGATTTCGCCGAAGTTGCCGGAGAGAAGGTAGAGCAGCGTCTTGCGGATGTTCTCGAAGATCGCGCGCCCTTCTTCGATGGCGGCGACGATCGTCGCGAAGTTGTCGTCCGTGATCACCATCGCGGAGGCTTCCTTCGCGACGTCGGTCCCGGACTTCCCCATCGCGATGCCGATGTCCGCGGTCTTGAGCGCGGGCGCGTCGTTGACGCCGTCGCCGGTCATGGCGACGACCGCGCCGCGCGACTTCCAGGCGCGGACGATGCGAAGCTTGTGCTCGGGGCTGACGCGGGCGAAGACGGAGATGGCCTCGACGCGCCCGGCCAGCGCCGCGTCGTCCATCGCTTCGATCGCCGGGCCGGCGAGAACTTCCGCTTCGGACTTCGCGATTCCCAGGTCTCGCGCGATGGCGAAGGCCGTTCGCGGGTGGTCCCCCGTGATCATGACGACGCGAATTCCCGCCTTGCCGCAGTCCTCAATCGCGCGGAGCGCCTCCGCGCGTGGAGGATCCTGCATGCCGATGAGGCCGAGGAATGTCAGCCCCGCTTCGGGTTCCTGCGCGGAGTCTTTGCGCGCGATCGCGAGGACGCGCAGGCCGCGAAGAGCGAGGGCGTCGTTGAGGGCGGTAATCCGGGAAGCGTCTTCCGGCGGGAGCGAGCACAGGGGAATGACGGACTCGGGCGCGCCCTTGACGTACGACCGCGGGCCTGCGGCGGCCTGCCTCACGATGGACATGCGCTTGCGCACGGCGTCGAACGGCCTCGTCTCCAGGACCGGCTCTTCGACGCGAATGCCGGCCTTCCGCGCCGCGACGAGAATGGCGCCCTCGGTCGGGTCGCCGGCAACCTCGGTCGCGCCGTCACGCTCAACGAGGCGCGCGGTGGAGCCGGCGGTCCCTGAGTAGAGGACTTCGTACGCCGGTTCTCCCCTCGCAAGGGTCACGGGAGCGCCCGCGCGCTCGAACCGGCCCTGCGAAGCGTAGCCTTCCCCTGTCACCGCGATTTCGCCGTCGAGCGTTGCCACGACGCGCACCGTCATCTGCCCGACGGTCAGTGTGCCGGTCTTGTCGGTGCAGATAACGGTCGTCGCGCCGAGCGTTTCGACGGAAGCGAGCCGGCGGATGAGCGCGCGACGCCGGGCGAGACGCCAGACGCCGAGCGCGAGCGCGATCGTGACGACGGCGGGGAGGCCCTCCGGGACGGCCGCGACCGCCAGCGAGACCGAAGCGAGCGCCATTTCGAGCGGCTTGATGCCTCGAGCGACGCCCAGAATGAACACGAGCGCCACCAGGGCGAGGCAGCCGTACACGAGCATGCGGCCGAAGACGCGCAGGCGAGCCTGAAGCGGCGTTTCCTCGTCCTCGGCCGCGGCGACGAAACCCGCGATTTTCCCGAACTCGGTCGACGCGCCCGTCGCGACGACGAGCCCCTCGCCGATTCCTGCCGTCACGTTCGTGGCCGTCCACGCCATGCCGTGACGGTCGCCGACGGGCGCGTCCGGCGGCGACACAGCGTCCGCATTCTTGTCCACCGGCTCGGATTCCCCCGTCAGCGCGGCCTCGGCGGCTTGCAGGCCGCTCGCGCTCAGCATGCGCAGGTCCGCAGGAATGCGGTCCCCCGCTTCCAGCACCACCACGTCGCCCGGCACGAGGTCCGCCGCTGGAATGACTTCCGTCTTCCCGCCGCGCTTCACGCGCGCGGTCGGGGAGGACATTTTTCGAAGCGCCGCGAGCGCATTCGCGGCGTTGCTCTCCTGCACGAAGCCGACGATGGCGTTGAGCAGGACGATCGAGAGAATCGCGACCGCGTCGGTGACCTCCCCCATCGCGCCGGCGAGGATCGCTGCGGCGATGAGAATGGCCACAAGCAGGCTTCTGAACTGCTCCGCGAACATTCCCAGCGCGGACCGGCCCGGCGCCTCGGGGAGACGGTTCGGGCCGTGTTCTGCGAGGCGTCGCGCCGCCTCGGCTGGCTCCAACCCCTTTTCAACCACGACGGACAGGCGCTTCGCCGCGTCCGCCGCGATCAGGGCGTGCCACGCGCTTGTGCCCGGCTCCATCTCACTTCCTCCACCCAGCAGAAAACGCAGGGAACGATGAACATCGTGATGAGCTGGATCGCCATGCCGCCAATCGAGGGGATCGCCATCGGGCGCAGAACGTCCGAGCCGCGGCCGTCCACCCAGAAGATCGGCGCGAGGCCAATGACCGTGGTGGCCATGGTCATGAGGCTCGGGCGGATCCGCTTCAGGCCCGCTTCCAGCACTGCCTGCCGGATCTCCTCCCGGGAGGTGAACGTTTTCTCCTTGAAGATGCCCTCGAGATAAGTGGCCATCAGGACGCCGTCGTCATCGACGACGCCGAAGAGGACGAGAAACCCGACCCAGACGGCGACGGAGAGGTTGGCGCCCCACCAGCCGAGGAGGAGGAAGCCACCGGCGGTGGAGACGAAGATGGAGAAATAGATGACGGGGCCGATCCACGGGCGGGAGAAGCCGACGGAGAGCATGACGAACATGACGGCGAGGCAGGCGGGGACGACGACCTTCATGCGGGCGGTTGCACGCTTCTGGTTCTCGAACTGGCCGGACCACTCCCAGTAATAACCTGCGGGCAGGGTCAGGCGGCCTTCTTTCCGGGCGGCCTGCAGGGCCGCCTCGGCGTCCTCGACGACCGAGACTTCGTCCCGGTCGCGGGTGTTCATGGTGACATACCCGGTGAGCAGGCCTCGTTCGCCCTTGATTTCCTGCGGGCCGACGACCGTGCGGATGGCGGCGAGCTGGACGAGCGGGACCTGCGCGCCTGCGGAGCTCGGAACGAGAATCCTCTCGAGGTCGGGCAGGTCCTCGCGGAAATCGCGGAGGTAGCGGACGCGGACGGGATAGCGCTCGCGCCCCTCGACGGTCTGGGTGAGATTCTCGCCGCCGATGGCCACCTCGATGACGTCCTGCACGTCGCGGATGTTCACGCCGTAGCGCGCAATCTTTTCGCGGTCGATCTCAATCTCGATGTACGGCTTGCCAACGATCCGGTCGGCCACGACGTCGGTCGCGCCGGGGACGTGGCGCAGAATCCCCTCCATCTGCAGTCCGATCTGCTCGATCTCCCGCAGGTCGGACCCGTAGATCTTGACGCCCATCATGGCGCGGAAGCCTGTCTGCAGCATGATGAGCCGCGTCTGGATCGGCTGCAGGAACGTCGGGAGCACGCCGGGGATCGCGGACTTCCGCTGGATTTCCTCCAGGATCTCACCTTTTGTGATCGAACGATCCTCCGAGGCGACGAATGCGAGCGGCGCCTTCAGCCAGCCGGGCCACGAAGAGAACCAGCGCTTCACCGGAACGCGCCGCCACTCCGATTCCGGCTTCAGGATCACGACGCTCTCGAACATCCCGATCGGCGCCGGGTCGAGCGCCGATTCCGCGCGCCCGAGTTTTCCGACGACCGACTCCACCTCCGGCACCGTAGCGATCGCCAGGTCCTGCCGGCTGTTCACCTCCACCGCCTGCGAGAGCGAGCCCTGAGGCAGCATCGACGGCATGTACAGAATCGACCCTTCGTCGAGCGGCGGCATGAACTCGCGCCCGATCCCGGCGAGTATCCGCCCCTCGCGCAGCACCTGAAGCCCCTTCCCGGACTCCGCCGCCTTTTCCTCGTCCGTCTGCCGCCGCCAGAGCACGCGGTTCCGGGCGCCTCCCCCCGCACCCTTCACTTTCTGCCAGCGCAGTTGGCCGGGCTCGAGGCGTGGCCTGGAAGCGGCGACGTTGGCGACCCAGCCGAGGGGGGCGAGCATGACGCCGGCGCCGAGCCAGACGGTGAGGCCCGCGAAGAGGATCACGGTCGGCAGGGCCAGGAACGCGAGCTTGTGTGCCAGGACGGTGCGAAGCGCGGGCCTGTACAGGCGGGCAATGCCGCGGGAAACGACGTTCTCCTCGAGCGGGAGAAAGCGTTCTTTGGTCATGCGCACGACCGCGAGGCCCGCAATCACGCCGGCGGCGATCGCGGTCGGCCAGCCGACGAGGCCGCCGGCAAATCCGCCCCATTCGAGCGCCCATCTGGCACCGATCGCGACCACGAGGCCAAGGCCGCACGCGACCGTCGCCACGCGCCTGCGCGTCCAGGCGACGGGCTGGAAGAGGAAGTAGCACATGAGGGGCACGACGGTGAGCGCGAGGACGACCGATCCGCCGATCGCGAACGTCTTGGTGTAGGCCAGGGGCTTGAAGAGTTTTCCTTCCTGCCCCGTGAGCGCGAACACCGGAATGAACGACACCAGCGTGTTGGAGACGGCGGTGACGATCGCGCCGCCGACTTCGCGCGCGCCGTCGTACACGTTTTCGAAGTGGCTCCTGCCGGGCAGCGCCGTCGCAATGCGGCGATAGATGTTCTCGGTCATGATGATCCCCATGTCGCCGACGTCGCCGATGGCGATCGCCAGGCCCGCCAGCGACATGATGTTGGAATCGACTCCGACGGCCCACATGAGGACGAAGGAGAACGCGATGGCGAGCGGAAATGTGACGAGCGTGGCGGCGGCGCTTCGGAGGTGAAGAAGAAAAATGACGATGATGAGACTGGCGACGGCCATTTCCTCGAAGAGCGTCTCCTTCAAAGTCGCGATGGTTTGGTTGACGATGTCGGTGCGGTCGTAGAAAGGGACGATGCGGACTTTCGACCTGCGTCCGTCCGCGAGGCGCTTCGAGTCGAGCCCGGCCTCGAGCGTTTTGACTTTCTCCTTCACGCGCTCGACGACCGCGAGCGGATTTTCGCCGTAGCGCATCAGGACGACGCCACCGACGGCTTCGACGCCGCCCTTGTCGAGGGAACCCCGGCGAAAATCGGCGCCGAGCGTGACCGTCGCGACATTCCTGACGCAGACAGGCGTGCCGCCCTGCTGGCGGATGACGATGTTCTCGAGATCGGCGACGGACTTGACGAACCCGACGCCGCGGATGAAGAACTCGATTCCGTTCTTCTCGAGGACCTTCGCGCCCACGTCGACATTGGACTTCCGGACGGCTTCGTAGATCTCGGGGAGGCTCACGCCGTGCGCGCGCATTTTGTCCGGATGAACGTCGATCTGGTACTGCTTGACGAAGCCGCCGACGGAAGCGACTTCGGAGACGCCTTCAACGGCGTTGAGCTGGTACCGGACGTACCAGTCCTGGATCGAGCGCAGTTCGGCGAGGTCGAACCCTTCGCCTTCGAGGGTGTACCAGAAGACCTGTCCGAGCGCGGTGGCATCCGGGCCCAGGACGGGAGAGACGCCTTGGGGAAGGCGCTGCTGCGCGACGTTCATGCGCTCGAGAACGCGCGAGCGCGCCCAGTAGTAATCGGTGGCATCGTCGAAGATCACGAAAACCATCGAGAATCCGAATCCGGACATCGAACGGATGGTCTTCACGCCGGGAGTGCCGGTGAGGCTCGTCGTCAGAACGAAAGTGACCTGGTTGTCTACGTCCTGCGGCGAGCGCCCCGGCCAGTCGGCGAAGACGATGACCTGCTTTTCTCCGATGTCCGGGATCGCGTCCACAGGCGTGCGTTTGATCGCTTCGTAGCCGCCCCACGCGAGCGCGGCCATCCCGATGAGGACCAGGAAGCGGTGGGTCAGGCACCAGCGAATGAGGGCATCGACCATGGATTATTTCCCGTGATCCGAGCCTTCGTGCCCGGGCGGCTTCTCCCCGCCCGGCGGCGATTCCGTCCCCGCGCCGTGCTTGTGCGGCACGGGCGCCGCGCCGCCGCCGGGATTGAGAAGGCTCGGCAACCCGCGGATCTGGAATTGCGAATCGATCAGGAATCCGCCACGCACCGCGACCCGTTCGCCCTCCGCGATCCCGGACATCACCGGAAACCATTCCCCCGATCGCGAACCGACCACGACCTCGCGCTGTTCGAAGCGCCCCGGCGCGCGCTGCACGTAGGCCAGCTTCCGGGTCCCCGAGTCGAGCACCGCGGTCGCCGGCACGGCGAGCACGCGAAGATCGTCATCCGAAGCCGTCGCGCCGCTTCCCGGAAACCGCACCAGCGGCATGCTGCATTTCGGGCAACTCCCCGCCGCTTCCGCGATCACCTCCGGGTGCATCGGACAAGTCCACTTCCCCGCCCGGGCCGTCGGCGCCGGCTTCCCGGACTTCAGCAGCCCCACGCGCAGCGAGGCGCTCACGAACATGCCGGGCTTCAGCAGGCCGTCGGGGTTGGGAAGAGCGACGCGGACCCGGATCGTCCGCGTTTCCTCGTTGAGGACCGGGCTCACGAACGTCACCGTCCCGGCGAACGACGTTCCCGGCTGCGACTCGGCGATCGCTTTTACTTCCTGCCCGGGCTGGACCCAGCCGATCTCGTACTCGTAAATGTCCAGGTGGACCCAGACGGACCCGAGGTCCGCGAGACGATAGAGCGTGTCGCCGCGATTGACGTGCGTCCCCTTCACGACCGCCTTTTCGAGAACCGTACCGGCCGCGGGAGCGTGGATGGTGACGAACTCCAGAACCTCCTTCGATTTGAGAACTTGTTCTATTTCCTCGGCGCCCATTCCCCAGCGCTCCAGGCGGGACCGCGCCGCCTTCAGGACGTCCGCGGATGCATTGGTTCTCAGCGCGATCAGCAGCTCGCGCTGGTCGGAAATCAACTCGGGGCTGTACAGCTCGAGCAGGTGATCGCCCTTCGCAACCGGGACGCCCGTGGCATCGACGAAGAGCCGCTCGACCCACCCCTCGACGCGCGTCGTGATCGTTGTCAGCGCGGTTTCGTTCGGCTCGACACGGCCGATGGCGCGAATCTCGTGGAAGAGCGGGCGGCGTGAGACCGGCGCGGTCTCGATGCCGGCCATGGCGATGGCGGCCTCGGAGAGCTGCATGGAAGGTGCGCCGCCCTTATCGCCCTTGTCGTCCTCGATCGGGATGAGCGGCATGGAGCAGATCGGGCACTTTCCAGCGTTCGGCAGACGGATCTGCGGGTGCATCGAGCAGGTCCAGATCTGGCCCGTGACCTGCGCCACCGGTTTCTCTTCCGGCGCCGACCCGTCAGGCGCACAGCCGCGACCGGCGAGAAATACGATCAAGGCGCCGAGCAGTGCTGAAGCGGCGATCACCAAGTTCTTGTTCATGGAACTCCTCGTTATCGCGGCAACCGCGCGAATTCGCGCAAGTTAGCGCGAATTCGCGCTGTCAATTCAACTTCTGCCATCAAGCCACCACCCTGGACACGCCCCAGCTCCGTGGAATCTCGCAACAACCGTTCCCTGCCGGCTTCAGGACTTCCGTTTGCGAAGGTATCGCTTCATGAGCACCGCCCCCACTCCCTCCGGTGTCCCCGCGTGCGGGTGCTGCCACGCGACGCACACCACTCGCCTCGTCGTCCTCACCGGCGGCCCCGGCGCCGGCAAGACCGCGGTCCTCGAAGTCATCCGCAAGAACTTCTGCGAACACGTCGCCGTCCTTCCCGAAGCCGCGTCCATCCTGTTCGGGGGCGGCTTTCCTCGCCGCAACGGCCTGCCCGCGCGAAAGGCCGCGCAACGAGCGATTGCGCGCGTCCAGATCGAGCTGGAGCGCCTTCATCTCGAGGAAGGAACGGCTGCGGTCGTCCTGTGCGACCGCGGCGTTCTCGACGCCCTGGCCTACTGGCCCGGTGACGACGCCGATCTGTGGCGCGATCTCGGCACGACGCGCGAATCCGAACTGCGCCGGTACGCCGCAGTCATCCACCTGCGCGTCCCGGGAGACGGAGAAGGCTACGGACACTCCAATCCCCTGCGCACCGAATCCGCCGTGCAGGCGGCCGCGATCGACCACCGGATCGCCGCGGCCTGGAAGGGCCACCCGCGTCTGACCGAGATCGCCACGACCCGGGATTTCCTTGAGAAACTGCGCCGCTCCGTCGAAGCGATCCGCGACGAAGTTCCCGAGTGCTGCCGGAACCACAGCGTGCCGGAGCTCATTTCGAAGTCCTGATCCGCGCGGAATGCTCCGCCGGCAGATTTCGCCAAGTCCGGAACGGGTTCGTTGGAAATACTCACGACGAGCAGAAGGGCGAATCCCTCGGGTTTGGGCGACTCTCATTTGTGGTCGTGATCGTGCTTTGTTCCCGGCGACAGCGCCTTCAGCTTCGCGACGAGATCGCGCATCTTTGCGGTCGCCGCCTTCGTCTCGTCCGGCTTGCCGGCATCCGCCACTTCGTCGATCTCCCTGAACATCCCCGCCAGCTTTGCGGCGCTCTCGGCTGCCGACGCCGACTTGTCCGCGGGCCAGCCTTGCGTCTGCTCAGGCATTCCCTTGGCGAGAGTGCAGATGACCTCGGCCTCCCGGTGCACCTCATCGAGCTTGCCGGAAGCGATCAACCCGTCGATCGTCTTCAGGCGTTCTTCCATCTGGCCGATGGAATCTTCGAAGCTGTTCGATGAGACCTTCACCGGCTCTCCGCCGTGGGAGTGCCCCTCATGGCCTTTCTCCCCTTTCGCGGCCGCCGCATCCTTGGGCCCGTGGTTGTGTCCTGCGTGGCCGTCTTCGGACTTCCCGCAGCCGCCGAGAAGAAGACCGGCCGCGACGATGGCGGCGGTCATGAGCGTCTTCATTTCAGTTCTCCTGTGTGGGACACAGCCTGGAGAAGCCCCGGGGGCACTTCTTCCGGCGCGTCGTGGGTTGCGAGGCGTTTTTCGAAGACTTTGCGGCCGAGCAGGTAGAAAAGCGCGGGAGTCACGAACTGGTCGAGGAGTGTGGAAGAAATCAGGCCGCCGATGACGACGATGGCGAGCGGATGGAGGATTTCCTTGCCGGTTTCGCCCTTCCCGAGCGCGAGCGGAACGAGTCCTATACCCGCGGTGAGCGCGGTCATCAGCACAGGAGCAAGCCGCTCGAGCGACCCGCGGACGATCATCTCCGTGCCGAAAACCTCGCCTTCGTGACGCATGAGATGGATGTAGTGCGAGATCATCATGATCCCGTTGCGCATGACGATGCCGGTGAGCGTGATGAAGCCGATGAGCGAAGCGACGGACAGCGTGCGGTCGCCGAACCACCATACGGCGAGAACGCCGCCCACGAACGCGAGCGGGAGGTTGACGAGGCACTGAAGCGCGGCGCGCCAGGACCCGAGGGCGCGCGTCAGAAGGACGAAGATGGCGAGGAGCGCGAAAACGGAGAGGACGGCGATGCGCGTGGCGGCGGCGCGCCGCGCTTCGAACTGGCCTCCATACTCGATCCGGTACCCCGCCGGGAGGTCGAGCGCTTTCTCCAGCGCCCGGATGTCCGCGACGACGGAGGTAATGTCCCGCCCGGCCGCGTTGCACTGCACCGCGATGCGCCGCTGGCTCCCTTCCCGGTTGATCGTGTTCGGACCGCTCGAGCGCGCGACGTCGGCGACCGCGGCAAGCGGAATACGGGCGCCTGAGGGCGTCGTCAGCAGCGCCCGTTCGATGACGCGCGGGTCGTTGCGCGCTCCCTCGTCAAACCAGACGACCATGTCGATCGAACTGTCGCCCTGCAAAACCTGAGACACCGTTCGCCCCTTCAGCGCCGTCTCAAGCGCTTCCGCCACGTGCCGCGCGCCAAGGCCGTAGAGTTTGAGCATGTCGCGCCGGATTCGGACGCGGAGCTCGGGGATATTGACCTGCGGCTCCACCTGGAGGTCCACGACTCCCGGGACTTTCGCCATCCGGTCCGAGAGGCGCGCGGCTCGATCGCGGAGGACGTCGAGGTCGGGTCCAAAAATCTTCACCGCGAGCTGCGCCTTGACGCCGCTCATCAGGTGATCGATCCGGTGCGAAATCGGCTGCCCGAGGTTGACGACGGCGCCCGTCATGTAGGACAGCCGCTCGCGAATGTCCGCCATCACCTCGTCGCGCTCACGTCCGGACTGCAGGACGACTTCAATTTCCGAAGAATTCACTCCCTCAGCGTGCTCGTCCATCTCAGCCCGTCCCGTCCGTCGCGCGGTCGAAACCACTTCGGGAACTTCGTGGAGAAGTGCCTCCGCAACCGCTCCGAGCCGGTTGGATTCCTCAAGTGACGTCCCGGGCTCGGTGACGACATTGACGGTAAAGGTCCCCTCGTTAAAGGGCGGAAGGAATTCGCCGCCCATCCGGAGGAAAGCCCAGCCCGCAGCAACAACGCCGAGCGCGGGTGGAATGAGGACGATCAGAGGAAACCGGAGTGACAAGCCCAGGACGCGGCGATCGGCGGCCTTCAGGAAGCGGAGAAGCGCGGGATCGCCGCGGCGTTCGGTGACGCGGGCTTTTCCGAGAAGCATGTAGGACAGCGCCGGGGTGACGGTCAGGCTGACGAGGAGCGACGCGAGCAGCGCGGTCAGGTAGGCGTAGCCGACAGGAGCGAACAGGCGTCCTTCGATCCCGGAGAGCGACATGAGGGGGACGAGCGCGGCGGCGATGACGAGGGTCGCATAGACGATCGAGTTGCGAACTTCGGCGGAAGCGCGGAAGACGACGAGAAGGGGATGCTCCGGGTTTGTTTTTTCGCGGCTCTCGCGCAGCCTGCGAAAGATGTTCTCGACGTCCACGATGGAATCATCGACGAGTTCACCGACGGCGACGGCGATGCCGCCGAGCGTCATGGTGTTGATGGACAGGCCGAACGCATGGAACACGAGAACCGTCAGGACGAGCGAAAGCGGGATCGCGGTCAGGTTGACGACCGATGTGCGCAAGTTCCAGAGGAAGAGGATGAGAATGACGACCACGAGAATCGTGCCGTCCCTCAGCGCGTCCAGGACGTTGCGGATCGCAGCGTCGATGAAGGACTCCTGGCGGAAGAGGCGGTTGTTCACGCGGACGTCCGGGGGAAGTGATCCCATGAGTCCATCGAGCGCGGCGTCGATGTCCCTGCTGAGCCGGACGGTGTCGGCCTCCGGCTGTTTCTGGATCGAGAGGATGACGGCGGGTTTCGCGTCGATGGCGCCGTCGCCGCGCGCGGGCGCCGGGCCCCACGCGACTTCGGCGACGTCCCGGACGAGGACCGCCACAGGCTGGCGATCCGCCACGACCGCTTCACGGACGTCGTCGAGCGAATCGGCGCGGCCTGTGATGCGGATGAGCGACTCGGTCCCGGGTTCGGCGAGGAAACCGCCTGCGACGCTGGAATTCGAGTCGGCGACGGCGTCGGAGAGGTCTTCGAGCGTCACGTCGTGGCGGCGGAGTCGTTCGGGGGTGGTAGTGACCTGGATCTGCCGAAGGCCGCCGCCCATGACGGTCACCTGTGAAATCCCGGGCACGGACAGCAGGCGCGGGCGGACTCTCCATTCGGCGAGCGAACGGATATCGATGGGCCGCGTCGTGCCGTCTTCGGAGAACATCCCGACGATCAGGATTTCCCCCATGATGGAGGAGATCGGCGCCATCTCGGGATGCGCCCCCTCGGGCAAGCGGTCGCCAATCTGGGTCAGTTTCTCGCCGACAATCTGGCGATCCCGGTAGATGTCCGTTCCCCAGTCGAATTCGACCCAGACGATCGACAGCCCCACGCCGCTCGCCGACCGCACGCGCCTCACGCCCGCCGCGCCGTTCACCGACGTCTCGATCGGAAACGTCACGAGCCGCTCCACTTCTTCGGGCGCCAGTCCGGGCGCTTCCGTCATGATCGTGACCGTCGGCCGGTCCAGGTCGGGAAGCACGTCGACCTTCATTCCCGCGGCCGTCCAGGCGCCGTACACCGACGCCACCAGCGCGAGCGCGAGGACAAGCCCGCGATGCGTGAGCGAGAAGGCGATGAGACGGTTCAGCACCTGGAATTCCCTCTTACTTGACTGCGCTCAACCCGAGATTCAGTTCGTCCAGCGCGGAGACCGCCACGCGGTCCCCGGGATAGAGCCCTTGCACGATCTCGACATCGCGCGCGCCTCTCCGCCCCGGCACAACGCGCTGCCGCCGGAATGTCTCTCCTTCCTGAAGGAACACGTACCAGCTCCCGCTGGAGGGCCAGAGGGCCTCCTCCGACACGGCGATCACCTGCCCGCCGCCCGCACCTGTCTCGACCACCAGCTCCGCCACCATTCCTTCGCGTAACTGGCCGCCCGGGTTCAGGACATCAGCCCAGACGAAGAGCGCATTGCCCGCACCGAGACCGGGTGCAATCCCGGAGACTTCGGTGGACCAGCCAAGTCCCGGCCATGCCGCGGGGCGGAGAACCGCCTTTGCTCCTCGCGCAGGGACGCCCTCGACCAGCCGCGACTCCGGAAGCACGCCCTCGGCGCGCAGAACGGCGGTGTTCGCGATTTCGAACAGCCTTTCGCGAGCCTCGACGACCTGGCCCGGGGCAACGGAGGACGCCACGATGACGCCCGCAATCGCCGAGCGCAGCGTCACGGCGGCTCCCGGCTTTCCCTCGCGCTGCACGAACTCGACCTCGTCTGCCGGCACGCCAACGGCTGTGAGCTTCGCCTTCAGAGCGAGCGCGGCGAGTCTCTCCGCGCGCAACTCCGCTTCCAGCCGCAGCAATTCCTTCCGAGCGGAGATTCCCTTTTTCTCCAGCTCGCGGAGAAACCCCGCGCGCTTATCCAGAAGAGCGATCCGCGTCGCCGCCCGGATCAGCTCCACTTCGTCTCCCCGGACTTCGACGGACTCCACCTCCGCCAGCGGCGTTCCTGCTTCAACCCGGTCGCCTTCGAATACGAACACGCGGCGGACCTTGCCGTGGGCGAGGCTCGCGACGAATGCCGAAGTGCCGGGCGGCGCGCGCATCGTCGCAGAGAGCCGGATGACCGGCTCCACGGTGCTCAAGTCCGCCTCGGCGATCCGGACGCCGTGTTCCACAAGGGCGTCGGCGTGGATTTCAAAGACACCCTGCACGAAGAGCGAGGCGAGTTCGCGCGCGCCGTTCACGACAACCGCGTCCCCCGCCTTGATGCCGGAGGGGATCTCGACATCGCTTCCCGAGCGAGCTCCCGGAGTTACCGGCTGCCGCCGGTACCGGCCGCTTCCGAGCGAAACGAAGGCGAACCGCTCGATTCCCTGGCGCGCAACGGCGCCGCGCGGCACAAGAACGCCGCTGGCCGAACGGCGAATCAGGTCGAGCCTGCCCGGCGTCCCCGGCCGAAGTCCTTCGGACCTGCCGATCTTCGCCGCGACGGACAGAGTTCGAGTGGCCGCATCGACGCGGGCGGCGACGCGCGCGAGCGAAACGGTGAATGACAGGCCGGGGAGAGCCTCGAAGGAAGCGCGTGCGGCGCGGCCTGCCTGGGCGTCCGCGGCGAAATACTCCGGGACCCAGCCCTCGACCCACAGTTCCGCGTCGTCCACAATTTCGAACAGGTGCAGTTCCGGAACCACGATCTGCCCTTGCGTGACATCGACGTGCACGCAGACTCCGTCGCCGGCCGCGAGAATTTTCAGCTGCCGGATCGCGGGGCCGCCCGCCCTCATCGCGCCGATCGCCTCGTCCTCGACCCCCGCGATCCGCATTTTCTGAAGCGCGGCCTCCAGGGAGATCCGGCGGTCGTCGGCGATCCCCCTCAAAGATTCGATTTCCTGTTCGGGCAGGATCGCCGGAGACGCCGCCTCGGCCCGCTTCAGATCCGCCTCGGCGGTAGCAAGGTCGTCTTGCGCCTGATTCCACTGCAGCGCCAGCGATTCCAGATCGATCGAATCGACCACGGCGAGCACGTCGCCGGCCCTCACGCGATCGCCGACCGCACATTTCACGGACGTCACCACTCCGGCCAGACGCGCGCTGGCGAACGATCGCGCCCCGGGAGCCGGCACGATGCGAGCGCTGACGGGAAGCGAATCCTCGACGGAGCCTTCCCGGGCGAGCGCCGTCGAGATCCCGAGAGCGCGCTCTGTACGCTCGTCCAGGATCAAAAGCGCTCCCATCACCCTGACGCCCTTTGCTTCGAGTCCCTTGTGACCTTCGTGCGCGACCAGCAGGGCGGTCGCGGCGAGGCCGAGAACAACGGCGCAGGCAACCTTGCGGCTAGTTCTCATGAGGACACTTCTCCCCTGTTTTGTGAATTCCGCGGCACTTGCAATGCCCCGCAACGTCCACCATGGAGCACTTCCCTTCGCGCACGCTGCACGGGCAGGGTCTGTCAGGCCGGGGGACGGCGAGGGACCGAACGTACTCGACGAGCGCGTCCACGTCCTGCGTCGATACTTCCCGGAAGGCCGGCATCGATCCGGACAGATTCCAGTGCAGACCGCCGTTTGAAATCACTTCGCGCAGGTATTCGTCCGAGAGCGCGTTCATGCGTTCGCCGTCCGCGAAATTCCGCGGGCGGAACGCGCCTTGGACGACGCGGGGGCCGACCACCCGGCCGGTGGCCCCATGACAACTCGCGCACGCGGCGAGGAACAAGGAGGCGCCGCGATCCGCCGGCGGGTTCCGGAGAAGCGCCTCCGCGGCTTCTTCGTCGTCCGCAAACTGTCCGAGGGCCTCTCGCAACCGCGGCGTCGCCGCCTCGATCGTCGTTCGCAGGACGTGCTCTACGTCCGGCGCGCCTGCAAGCCTGTCCGCCGCCCGGCCGGCCAGCCACCCATCGACCGCGTCCGCCGGGATTCCGCGGACGCGGATCCGCCGGTGCGACTCCATCGCCACCAGCCGCGCCTCCATGTCAAAAGTCAGGGTCAATCCCGCGCGGACGCCGTCGATCTCCGCCACCGGGTACGTCGCATATCCCGTCACGTGCCCCTGCGCGTCCACGTACGCGTGCACGGGCGCCCGCCGCACTCCCCCCCCCGCCCGCACCAGCCGCTCGTCCGACAAGATCGCTTCCAGGTCCCGCACGCGGACTCCCGCCTCCGCCGGGGGCGCCGGCGCGAGCGTGCGCACGTGCGCCACCAGCGCCCATATCTGAAGCGCGTCAAACCGGTCGTCCCACCGCGGCATGAGTTTCGACCGCCCGACCTCCGGGCCGCCGCCACGGATCGCCTGGAAGAGGTCGTCGTCGGTGCGCGCGTTCATGTAAGAAGCATCCGTGTGGTCGCGCGGACGGGGCCAGAGCGCCGCGGCGGCGGGGCCGTCGCCCGCGCCCCCCGCGCCGTGGCACGACGCGCAGTGAACTTCGTACAACGCCTTCCCGGCTGCAGGGTCGCCAGGCAGAACGCCCGTGCGCGTCCGGTTTTCCAACCAGACTCGAGCGGCCACCTTTGGCGACGGTCCTGCTCCCGGCCGGCGCCACCCCCAAGCCAACACGACGATCCCGACGGTGATCAGAACCGATGTCACAAGCACTATCCCCCAGAGGCGCCTCTTCACTTCCGGCCCTCCACCCTCGGAAACCTCGACAGATCCCGCACCACGTCCCAACGGAACTTCAGGTGGCACTTCACGCAACTCTCTGTCTCCAGCGCCGACTGCATCGCCCGCGCGGCCGCGAAGTTTTTGCGCGCCGCCAGCTCCCCCAGCTCGGAAAGACGCCCCTTCAGGTCCTCTCCGTACTTCACGAACTCTGGTTTGTCGTCGCCGTTCACGTGCAGCTCGAAAAGCGGCAGCCGCTTCCGCTCGTCTTCGATTCGACTGGCGGAAGCGCGGATGACCGCGGCGTCGGGATTTTCTTTCTCAAGCTCGAGCTGGATGGCCTGCCAGTGGCGCCCGAAGCGCCGCATGACCTCGTGCTGCCGCGCCATCGTGAAGGGCTCGTCGGCGATGGCCGGAGCCGTGCTCTCCCCCGTCGTGAATGAACCGGAAAGGCGCACCGCCTCGCCCGTCGAGGTGGTGGCTTCCATGATGAAGCGCGTGTCGCCGGGATGTGCGGCCAGGCGGAGCGCCCCGTAGGCGTTGCCGCCGAGAGGCTGCAGGCGGACGGTCGTCCTCCGGGCCGGACGCTCGCGATCGACCTCGAAGAAATAGACGAGGGGGTCGCGCAGTTCTACCGGGGCCGATTCGTCGGCGCCGTCGCCTTTCTTCGGCGCCAGAACGACCCGCAACCGGACCTCGGAGCCGGCCGCAGGCGTGCCCGGGTCGATCGTGACGATCAACTGGCCGCCGGCCGCCCAGCGTTGAAGTCGCTTCGCCGACACGAACTTCGCCGGATCGGCGAGGAATTGCGCCCGCTCTTCGATCTGGCAGAAGTAGTAGGTCTTGCCGAGGTAATCGGCGCTCGCCGCGGCGTGCTCGGGGTCGATCATCATGCCGCAGATCGGGTCGCGCACGGGATCGTGCGCGAACGCGACGGAGTGCGGCATGAGCAAGGCAAGGGCAAGCGGGAATTTCCGCATGGGCGCACCTGAAAACACGGGAAGCGGGAGGGGAAACGACGGTCCCGTCCGGCGCGCGCTAGATCAGCAGCGAGGCGTGAAGAGTGTAGAGCGGAACGTCCGGCGCCCTCCCGGGTGGAGAAACGTCGGATACGTAACGGTCGGCCCCGGTGCGGACTGCGTCCAGAAACAGGTCGACGGGCACCTCGACCACCGGGGACTTGACGCCGACGGTCGGCTCATCCTGGACGGCAAAATGCGAAGGGTCGTCGCAGCAGCACGAACTCTTCACGGGCTTCGACGGCTGCGGCTCATCAGGAGACTTCTTCGTGCAGCATCCATGCCCCTCGGGCTTCGCCTTCGACTCCGCGGCTCGCGGCACGGACGAAAAGGTGCACGCACATGCCGACAGATGGGCCGCCAGGAAGGCGGCGACCACGAACGGCGAGCAGCGGCGGAGCTTCACGGGGATCACCTTATGTCATCCTTCGTTGGGAAAGCAAGCCGGTTCTTGCGCGGTTCTTGCGCGACGCCTTCCCGAACAACCCAAATCCGCGGCGTATTCCCGCTCCCCGGACCACTCTGCGGCCAGAATCACAGCGTGCTGGGAAGAAGTCCACATAGACCCCGCGAGGCTCGCGCCTTCCGCCGAACCGACTGGCACGGCCGTTGCGACAGGAGTTCCTCCCATGAAGACCGCCCGCGATTACATGAGTTCTCCCGTCTGCACGCTTCCCCGCACAGCGACCGTTCTGGAAGCGGCCCGCCTGCTGCTCGACAAGAGGCTGACGGGTGTGCCCGTCCTCGACGCGAAGGGCCGTCCCGAGGGCGTCTTCAGCCTTCGCGACCTCGCGAAGTTCTTTCTCGATCCGCTGCTTGACACTCCGGGAAGCCGGCCCGACGCCGCGAACGCCCCGATTTCCGGGCTGATGACGCACCACGTCGTGACCGTGAGGCCCGAAGCGACGGTCGAGGCGATCAGAACGGCGATGAAGACCAGCAAGGTTCATCGGCTGGTGGTGGAGGACGGACACGGAAAGTTGCTCGGAATCGTCAGCGCTTCGGACCTGGCGACGAGGGATGTCTGAAGCCATCGACGCTACGCCGGCTTCCGGGAATCCCTCAGGTAGACAGACCAGTAGACCGCCGCGACCATGAGCCCGCCGCCGACGACATTTCCCAGCGTCACGGGAAGCAGATTTCCCAGAAGTCCTTCCCAGCCCACCCGCGAAACCGCTTCCGGCCCCCACCCGCCGGCCGCGAGAACCACGGGCTCTGACCGGAGCAGCATGCCGAGCGGGATGAAGTACATGTTCGCGACGCTGTGCTCGAGACCGAGGGCCACGAACGCCGTTATGGGGAAGACGATCGCGAGCACCTTGTCCGTCGTCGACCGCGCGCTGAAGCAGAGCCACACGGCGAGGCACACGAGCGCATTGCAGAGCACGCCCAGCACGAACGCGGTCCCGAACGGAAGCGAACATTTCGCCTTCGCGATCCCGAGCGCCGTTGCGCCGAGCTGGCCGCCCGCGTCCTCCCAGCGGCGCGTGAAGTAGAAGGCCACCGCCGTCGCCGCGGCTCCGCCAAAGTTCCCGAAGTAAACCCAGAACCAGTTGCGCAGGAGGCGCGCCGTCGAGACGCGGCGGCTCGCCCAGGCCATCACTACCAGGTTGTTTCCCGTGAAGAGCTCCGCGCCGGCGACCACGACAAGGATCAGGCCGAGGGAGAACGCGAGCCCGGTGAGAAGGCGCGAGGGGCCGTACCCCAGCCTCGGGTCGGTCGCGGCGACGGTCGAGAACGCCGCCCCGAGCGCGATGAACACGCCGGCCAGGACCGCCAGCGCCAGCATGGAGCCAAGCCCGAGCTCTGCCTTCTGCACCCCGGTCTCCTCGACGCGCCGCGCCATCTCAGCGGGCGAGTACGCGTCGATCCCCGGTGTCGGCTCCATCGCTGTCGAGGCCTACCGCTGCGCCTCTTCCCCTTTCATCAGCCCGAACTTCTCCATCCGGTACCGGATCTGGTCGCGCGTGATCCCCAGCAGGTCCGCCGCCCGCGTCTGGTTCCCCGCCGTCCGCTCCAGCGCCTGCATGACCAGGTCCTTCTCCAGTTCCTCCAGCACAATGCCCTTCGACGGCAGCTTCAGCAGCCGAGCCCCCTCTTCCCCCGTCGTAGCCGGCCCCGGCCTCCCCAGCACCAGGTCGTCCGCGCCGATCGTCGCACCCTGCCCCAGCAGCACCGCCCGCTCGATCGCGTTCTTCAGTTCGCGAACATTCCCGGGCCAGTCGTACGACATCAGCTTGTCCATCGCTTCCTTCGTCAGCTCCCGCGACTCCTTCCTGAATTCCTCGGAGAATCGCTTCAGGAAATGACCCACCAGGAGAGGAACGTCCTCCTTCTTCGCCCGCAGCGGCGGCACGAGGATCGTGATGATGTTCAGGCGGTAATAGAGGTCTTCGCGGAAGCGCCCCTCCGCGATCCCTTTCTCGAGATCCTTGTTCGTCGCAGCGATCACGCGCACGTCGACCTTGATGTCCACCGTCCCGCCGATCCGCCGGAAGGCCTTTTCCTCGAGCGCGCGCAGGACCTTGGACTGGAGCGTCGGCGACATGTCGCCGATCTCGTCGAGGAACAGCGTGCCGCCGTTGGCAAGTTCGAAGAGGCCCTTCTTCTGCATCTTCGCGTCCGTGAAGCTCCCCCTCTCGTGGCCGAACAGCTCGCTTTCGAGGAGAGTGTCCTGCAGCGCGGTGCAGGTGATGTTCATGAAAGGTTTTTCGCTGCGGCCGGACTCGTAATGGATGGCCTTGGCGATGACGTCTTTGCCGGTGCCGCTTTCTCCGCGGACGAGGACGGTCGAAGCGCCGCTCTGGGAGACGCGGCGGACGAGCTCGACGACGTCGCGCATGGCTTTCGACTTCCCGACGAGGTTGTGGACGCCGAACGTCGAGCGGCGCTCGCTGACGTGGGCGCGGACATCGCGCTTGAGGGAGCTGGTCTCGAGCGCGCGCTTCACGGTGATCGCGAGTTCGTCCATGTTGAACGGCTTCGCGACGTAGTCGAAAGCGCCGAGCTTCATGGCTTCGACCGCGGTGTCGACAGTGGAATACGCGGTGATGACGATGACGGGAATCTCGGGACCGTCTTGCGATGCTTTCTGGATGGCGCGGAGGATGCTGAGGCCGTCGGTATCGGGGAGCTTCATGTCGAGAAGAACGAGGTCGGGCGTCTCGCGATTGAAGGCCTCGAGGGCGGCCTTGCCGTCTTCGGCTTCGGTAATGACGTGGCCCTCGCGGGAGAGGCGTTCTTTGAGCGACCAGCGGATGAGCTTTTCGTCGTCGACGACCAGGATGTTCATGAGGGGCACCGCGAAGAGGAGGCGTGGTTGGGGGGATGGAGTCCCGGTCCGAGAGTGCAAGGGGAATGCCGCGCAGTTCTCCTAGGGAAGTCTCGCTGAGTGTGCGTGAAATTCCGCAGTATGGCGCGAGATTACCCATTACCTCGTACCCTTCCCTGGCAGTTCCTCGCCTCCATTGTCCCCCGGTCCTGAGTTTGCACCCTCTGAGCGCATGCGCCTGATCTACAATTTCTTTCGAGCTCTCGCCTGCGGCCACACCTACAACCTCCACACGAATCCCGAGGCATGGTTCGGCCTACTCTGGGGTCTGCCGATTCCCGTCTTCTCATTCGCGCTCGACGGCCTCCTGCTCGGGTGGGAGAACCGCACGATCGCTTCAATTCTCTCCCAGCACCCCTGGCAACTGGTCTTCCTCACCCACCCGCCTCTTTTCGCCATCGTATTCGGCGCCATGGGGACCATCCGCCGCGACCTCGAGACGCACAATCGCCAACTCATCGCCCGGCTGGAACTGGATGCGCTCACCGACCCCCTCACGGGCGTCCATAACCGCCGTTTCGTCCTCGAGGAGCTCGACAAGGCCGCCGCGCGGGCCGGGCGCTCCGCCGAAACGGTCGCCGTCGTCATGTTCGACATGGACAACTTCAAAATCGTCAACGATACGCAGGGCCACCTGGCCGGCGACAAGCTGCTCAAGGAGGTCGCCGCCGCGATCCGGGACTCTCTTCGCCGAGGCGACACGCTCGGCCGCTACGGTGGCGACGAGTTTCTGCTGGTCGCGCCCGGTTCGCGCGAAGGCGCGCTCTCCGTCGCGGAGCGCGCCCGGCAGACCGTGCGAGAGCGGACATCGCACAGCATCAGCGCGGGCGTCGCGCTGAGCGGCGAGGACGGGAAGTCGCCTGCGGAGCTCATCGCGGCGGCCGACCGCGACCTGGCGGCGGCAAAGAAGCGCCTTCACGTCGGCCGGCCGGAGACGAGGAAGCTCGTTCCCTGACGGACCTCAGGGTGACGGCGCCGCAATCTTCTTCAGTCTCAGCTGGCCGCACGCCGCCGCGATCCGGTCGCCGCGGGCCCGCCGCACGGGGGCGGGAATGCCGGCCGCTTCAAGGATTCGAGAGAACTCCGCCACCGCTTTCGACCCGGGGGCCTCGTACGACAATCCCTCGACCGCGTTGTACGGAATCAGGTTGACCTTCAGCCCCTTCCCCGAAATCCGCTTCGCCAGCTCCCTGGCGTGCTCCGGACCTGAGTTGATGTCGCCGAGCAGCACGTACTCGCAGGTGACGTCCTTTCCGGTTTTCTGCTGGTACTTCACGCCCTCGGCGAGGACTTCCGCGACGGGAAGCGCCTTCGCGAACGGGACGACGCGGGCGCGGATTTCGTCGTTGGGGGCGTGGAGAGAGAGGGCGAGGTTGGGAGCGAGGGGGTGTGCGGCGAGTTTCATGACTCCGCCCTCGACGCCGACGGTGGAGACGGTGATGCGATTGAGGCCGATGCCCATGCCCCAGTCGGCGTTGAGGCGCTCGATGGCGGCGATGACGCGGTCGAGGTTGTAGAAGGGCTCGCCCATTCCCATGAAGACGACGTTGGAGATCGGGTGGTCCATCTCGTCGTAGCGCTGGCGGACGAGCCGCCCGACGCGGATCGCCTGCTCGACGATTTCGGCCGCCGTGAGATTCCGCGCAAGGCCCGCGAGCCCGCTCGCGCAGAAGACGCACCCGACCGGGCACCCCGCCTGCGTCGAGACGCACACCGTCCGCCGTTCCGGCGGCGACTTCCCGGGCGGCTCCGGGATCAGCACGCATTCCACCAGCTGCCCGTCGGCGCAAGGCACCAGCAGCTTCGCTGTCCCGTCCTTCGACTTGTTTTCCTCGGGCTCCGCCGTCGACATCACCGGAATCTCGGCCTTCAACCGTTCCCGAAGCGCCGCCCCGAGATCCGTCATCTCGTCGTACGACGTCGCGCACCGCTTGTACACATGCCGCAGGATCTGGTCAGCCCGAAACGCCTTCTCCCCCATCGTGACGAGGGCGTCGCGGAGGCTGTCGCGGTCGTGGGAAGTGACGGTCGCCGCAGCGAGCATCGGGGAAGTCTAACCGCGAATTGGCTGCAGCCCGGCTTGAGCCGCGGTTCCCGGTCGTGGGACAATCCCGGCATGAAGTCACCGGGTCATCGGACGGTCCAAGTCGCGGGCGCCGCGCTCTACGCAGGCGTGTCCTGGGCCACGGAGTACTGCGAATCCTGGGGGCGCACGATCCTCCTCATCTGCAGCCTCCTGCTCTGCGCCTCCACCTTCGGGTCGAGACTGCTCCAGGGAGGCGCGTGGGGCGATTTCTGCCGTGCGCTCGCCGTGTTCCCGTTCTGTCTCTTCCTGAAGTACACGTGGCTCGGTTCCCTGGAAGTCGAACCGCAGCCGAAGCAGGGGGCACCGAACCCTTCGGTCTGAGGCGCCCCCCTTTCCCTCCCGCCCGCCCCTCGAATCTGGTACGACGTCCCCATGCCCCGCTGGTCCCTCCTAATCCCCGCCGCCGGTTCCGGCAGCCGCATGGGCGGAAAGAAGAAGCCGCTTCTCCGGATCGATGGGAAGCCGCTCCTGGTCCACGCTCTCGCGGCGTTCCGCGGGATCGCCGACATCGTGATCGCGGTGCCGCCGGGGGAAGGACTTCGATGGAAGCGGCAGCTCGGGATCGACGCGACGTTCGTGGACGGAGGCGCGCGGCGGCAGGATTCGGTGGAGCGGGCGCTGGTCGCTGCGGAGGAGCCGACGCACGTGCTGGTGCACGACGCGGCGCGGCCGTTTCCGGGGAAGGAGCTGGTGAAGCGCGTGATGGAAGCGACGCTGAAAGTCGGCGCGGCGATCCCGGGGCTGGCTGTGACGGACACGCTGAAGCGGGTGGACGCGCTCGGGCTGGTGACAGGCACGGTGCCGCGCGGCGGGCTCTGGCAGGTGCAGACGCCGCAGGGGGCGCGGGCGGACTGGCTGCGCGAAGCGTTCGCGAGGGCGGCGCGCGAAGAATGGGACGTGACGGACGAGGCGATGCTGCTCGAAAAATGCGGCCGGCCGGTCGCGGTCGTCGACGGGGATCCGCGCAACGTGAAGGTGACGACGGCCGCCGACTGGAAACTACTGAAAGGCCGGGGGCGGCGGTAGAGTGACCCGCTTCGCCGGGGGACTTTTTCTCAGGAGATCCTGCATGCGCTTCCCGTTCGTAGCCACCGCTCTCCTCGCCACCGCACTGACGGCGGCTGCCGAAAGCGCGACCAACATCAAGGCGCCGGCCGCGCAGGGCATCGAGGTGTACGGGGACCTCTTCATCAAGTCGTTCGGGCGTTCAACGGCGATGAACGAGGCGCTCGACCGGGAATTCCTCGGCGGGAACCGGTCGGACAGCGACACGGGGGGCTACCTGACGGCGCGGATCGGGCTGCGCGTGCTGCTGGAGAAGCGCGTGTCGGTCGTGCTGGAGTTTGAGAACCGCGAGATGAACCGGATGGGCGAGGGGACGCAGGCGGTGGCGAGCCTGTGGGGGGGAGAGGACAATCTCGACTTCGATGTCCGGTTCGGGCAGGCGTACGTGAACATCCAGGATGTGTTCATCGAGGGGTTGAGCTTCCGCGCGGGGATCCAGGATTTCAAGGTGGACCCGGCCGGGACGGGGAACCCGTTCTTCATGGACTTGCGCAGGAGCGAGTCGCCGTTCTGGACGTCGGTGCAGGAAGGGCAGCTGGTGCAGGGGAACGCGGCGGCGGGTTTCAACGGGCTGCTTTCGACGGACGGTTTGTTCAAGGACCGGCAGTACGACGCGGGCGGGTTCAAGATCGGCTACGCGCTGAACGAGAACGTCGAAGTGTCGTCGTTCCTGTTCACGACGTTCGAGGGCGGGCCGGCGCACGACGACCAGCTGCTCTACGGCGCGCGCTTCGACATGAACTTTCTCGACAAGGACAAGCCGTCGAACCTCGTGCTGATCGCGACGATGTTCACCAACGGCGGCAACCGGCACCGGGTGCTCACCTACGGCGGCGGCACAGGGGTGCGCTTCAAGGACTTCACGTTCCACCTCGAGGGGTACGGCCAGTTCGGCGAGTTCGGCGAGTTCGATTCCGGCGCGGACGAGGACGTCGAGCGGCAGGTGGGCTGGGCCGGGATCCTCGGGGTTTATTACCGGCCGGAGGTCAGCATGGAGGCGAAGGATGCGAAGCCGCTGACGCCGTTCTTCTCGGTGAGCGGCCGGATCCTGAGCGGCGACGACGGGCAGAACGCGATCGCGGACGGGACCGGGACGTCGCCGCGGAGCCGCAAGAACCGGGACTTCATCAGCATGGAGGGGAACAACGAGCTGATGATTCTCGAGGACGACGTGCTCGGGCTCGACGTCGATTCGAATTACGCTTCGATCCGCGTCGGCGGCGGCGTGCGGCTGAGCCTGCTCTCCCCCGCGGACTTCGAGGTCGGCGCAACCTACGCGTACAACCGCTGCCTGAAGACGGTGAACTTCGGCATCGGCGGCGCGGATTCATGGAAGACGCTCGGGCACGAAGTCGACGTGAAGCTGCGCTGGCACCAGTCGGAGCTGGTCACGTTCGCGACGGGATTCGGGTTGCTGTGGGACGCGGATCATTTCGGCACGCGCAAGAACAGCGTCGACGACCTGGGGTTCCGGACGGGCAATACCAGGATGTGGATGTGGACCTTCGAGGTCGGCGTGACGTTTTAGCCGGGAAAAAGCAACTTCAACGTTTCAACTACAAGCAACTTCAAACAGTGAACTTCAACTTCAATCCTCTGCTCATTGCGCTGGCGACCCTCGTTGCGTCCGACGCCTTCGCGCAATCTCCGGAAGCAGCGAAAGAAGCGGAAGATCGCCTCCGCATCGACTTCTTCATCGACGCGGAACTCTCGGGCGCCTACCGCAGCCACGCGATCACTCGCATCCTCGACCGCGACAACAACACGGACTCCGAGGCTTTTCTCGCGCCGAGGCTCACGATCCGCGCGGAAGCGCGCCTGCCGAAATCCGCCGAAGTGGTGGTTGAAATCGAAAACGCGCGCCTGCGCTCCAACCTCTTCGACAGCGACACGTGGGGGACGGACGCCAATCGCGTCATTCCCGGGCGCGCGGACGATTTCGAAGCGCTCGTCGAGCAGGCCTACATCCGCGTCGACAACCTCTTCTGGAACCAGCTCTCGGTGAAGATCGGGCTGCAGGATTTCGCGCTCGCCCTGCGCGGGCCGGGGGACTCGTTTTTTGCGGACCTGCAGGAAAGCGAATTCGCGCTCGTTTCGCCGGTCGCGGAATCGGTCACGACGGGAAGCCTGTACGGCATGCGGGCGCCGGACGGGACGACGCCGGCGACCGCGGGAGTTTTCCGTGACCGCGCGGACGCCGGCGGAGCGCGGCTGACGTGGAACGTCGCGCAGAAGTCGCTGTTGTTCGTCGACGCGTTCTGGTTCACGACGCTGGAAGGCGGCGTGCGGCACGCGGACGAGCGGTTCTACGGGTTGAACGCGGATTTCCTGATTCCGATCACGGAAGACCGGCCTTCGCTCGTCAACGTGATGTTCTCCGGGATCGACAACGACCGCGCCGGCTCGCAGATCTGGACGGGCGGCCTCGGCCTCGATTTCTCGCCGATGGCGCCCGTGGGCCTCGACATCTACCTGGAGCTCTACGGACAGTGGGGACACTATGCCGACACGCCGGCTCACGGCGTGCACCAGCGCGCGTTCGCCGGCCGCGCCGGCGTCAAGCTGCCGCTCCCCCTCCCGCTCAAGCCCGCCATCGAGGGCTCCGTCTGGCTCCTGTCCGGCGATCGCGGCGACCCCGACGACAGCACCAACCGCGATTTCGTCTCCTACGAAAACATCAACGAGGCCCTCGTCGTCGAGGACGCCCTCTACGGCCTCGACATCGACTCCAACTATTTTTCCCCGCGCCTCCGCGCCACGGCGACCGCGAAGCTCTTCAACCCCGACGATCTCCACATCGAACTTCTCTACGCGTGGTTCCGCTTTCATCGCGAACCCGCCCGCGCCGGCGGCCCGGGCCGCTCCGACCCGGCAAGAAAGATCGGCCACGAAATCGACCTGCGCGCGCGCTTCGAATTCTCCGAGCACGCTTCGTTCTCGATCTTCGCCGGCGCTCTGCTCGACTCGCCCTGGCTCGCGGCGAGGGATGCGTTCTACACACGGACGAGAAGAGCGTTCATCGGCGGCGTGCAGCTGAACGTCGGCTTCTGAGAAGCTACTTCGGAAGCGCCTTCTCCGCCTCCGGGATTCCGGGCGCATCCGGCGCGAGCGCTTTCGCCGTCGCAAGCCAGGCACCCGCCGCCGCAGGCGTTTTCCCGGCGCTCTCGAGCGCCAGCTTCGCGTACCGGGAAGCGTTTTCCCGCAGCACAATTGCCTTTGCCCCCAGCGCACGAAGCTCCTCGACGCGCGACCAGCGCACGCCGATATCGCTTCCGTCGCTTCCCGCCCCGCGCGCCGGGCTTCCTTCACCCAGCCGGTAATTGCCGTCTTGCCGCGCCACGAAGCGCGGGTCCGCTTCCAGCGCCTTCGTGAAAATCCACTTCATCTCGATCACGCCGGACTTCTGGCCTTCGCGAAGTTCCGCGAGCGAAGCGCATTTGTTCTGAACGATTCCCGCGAAGTTCTCGCAGTCCCACGCGAGAGCGCGCTCGATCGACCCGCCCCAGCAGAACCAGCGGTAGGCCAGCCCCGGGCGCACTCCGACGACGATGTTGTCCTCGAAGCGCCCGCCTCCGCCCTTTACGTACAGCCCGAATACGGCCCCGCCCACGATCGTGTTGTGGCCGATTTCGGCTTCCTTCACTTCGCCGGAGACGATTCCGGATGAAGTGCCGATTTTCTGGGAGGTCCCGCAGTCGACGGTGAGACAGTCCGTTACGGATATCCCCGCGGCGTTCTCCACTGCGAAGCCCGTTTCGGGAGTGTCGCGGGCCTCGCAGGCTTCGAAGCGCACGCGGTCGGCGTTGGCGTGGAAGGCGCAGCGTTCGCCTCGTTCGGCCCGGCAGAGGAGAACGCGGCAGTCGGCGGCGTCAATGTTGAAAACGGTCCAGGCGGCGTCGCGGCCGGAGACGCCGACGGCAAGCCCGCGAGGCGACGCGGCAACATCGAAGGCGACGTTGCTTGAACCGTTCACTTCCACGTCGCGCGCGAGCCAGTCTTCGCAGCCGCCCAGGTGGACTCCGTGGCCGGGAGCCTTCGTGATGAGGACTCGCGAGATCGACGGCCGCAGGGAATTCCTGATCCAGAAACCCGAACACTGCTGCGACTCTCCCCTTGCGACCGCAACATCGCGGACGCGGAGACCGTGCGCTCCGTCCGCGAGAAAGGCGGCCCAGCGACGGTCGGACTGCGGCACAAAGGTCGCCGTCGCGCCTTCCGCAGATCGGATCAGCAGTCCCGGCAGGACGAGTTTCGGAAGCGACCAGGTCCCCGTTCCGAATTCGAGCGTGTTCCCGGCGCGAACGCCGGCGAGGTCCAGCGCGACCACGGCCATCGACTCCGCGGGCGCCTCGTACTTCCGCAAGCGATGCTCCAGCTGAACTTCCGCCATGCGTGCAACACGCAGGAAAATGACCCGCACCGCGCGCCCGCCCGAACTGAGCACGACCATGTGGTCCCCGAACGGAATGTCGAGATGCACAATCGGCGCAGCACCGACGCGCGCGCACAGCCCCGCTGTTCGCGCGACTTCAATCCCTGGAAATAAATACCTCTTCATCCCACACCACACCGGGCACGCACGGCCCCATGTCGACGTCCACTCCCGAGTCGGTCGATACCACGCTCAGTATCGCGGTCCCCGCTACTCGCCGGGCGAGCGGCCCGAACCCCGGGTTCGCGCGCACGTCCGAGAACGCCGAAAGCACCGCCTTCGCCCCTTCCCAGTTGTCCTGCGCCGCGAGCGCATCCACCTGCGCCGTCGCGTGGGAGAAGCGGATCTCCGCGCGCGCGGCCGAGGCTTCGGGGAGCGATGCTTCCAGCGCTTCGGAAAGCCCCAGCGCGACGTACGACTCGTCGAAGCGGCCTTCTTTCGAGAGCCGCAGCGCTTCCGCAGCGTGGCCGCGCGCCTTGCCGAGCCGGTCGCGACGCGCATCCATGGACCTCCAGATCGAACCGCCCCCGGCCGCTCCGACGGCCAGCAGGCAGACGCACGCCGCGAGCACGCCCGCGCGATGGCGCTGCGCGAATCGCGTCGCCCGATAAACGTACGACGGCGGCGCCGCCCGGATCGCTTCGCCCCGCAGGTACCGGTCGATGTCGTCGGCCAGTTCGCGGGCCGTCTGGTAACGCCGCTCCTTTTCGCGCGCGAGCGCCTTCCCCACGATGATTTCGACATCGCGGTGAAGCCCGGCCCGGAGGGTCCGCATCGGCCGCGCGTCCGTCGTGCGGATATTCGTGAGGACGTCGGCGATCGTTGCGCCGCCGAAGGGCATGTCGCCGGTGAGCGCGTGGTAGGCCACGGCGCCGAGCGAGAATACGTCACTGCGCGCGTCGATTTCGGACGTCTTCCCCGCCGCCTGCTCCGGCGACATGTACCCCGGCGTCCCGAGCAGGTTCCCCGAAACCGTGAGGGAACTCTCGACCGACAGGTCCTTCGCCAGCCCGAAGTCCGAGAGCTTCACGCGTTCGAGCGGCGCCGAGGCGTCCGCCGACCGCTCCAGCCCGCTGGATGTCACCGTCAACCCCGCCATCAGGATATTCCCGGGCTTGACGTCCCGGTGAATGATCCCCTTCTCGTGCGCAAACTGAAGCGCCCGCGCCACTTCGCGCACCACCCGCAGCGCCTGCATCGGAGGCAGCGGCCCGTCGCGCTTGATCAGCCGGTCGAGCGCGATCCCCTCGACGTACTCCATCGCGAAGTAATGGACCCCGCGCTCCTCGCCGACGTCGAAGATCTGCACGATCCCCGGATGCTGCAGCGCGGCCGCGGCGCGCGCTTCGCCGGTGAAGCGCACGATCTGTTCTTCGGAAGCTCCCTCGCCGGCCAGCAGCACTTTCAGCGCGACGACCCGGTTCAACTTCGCTTCGCGCGCCCGGTACACGACGCCCATCCCGCCACGCGCGATCTCGCCGAGAATCTCGTACTTTCCGAACGATTTCGGCTGTGCCGCCCCGGGCACCGGCTCGCCGGCCACCGGGCCGTCGGCCGCGCGAGTCTTCTCGAACGCCTCCTTCGATCTGGACATCAGCGTCCGCGCCACGTCCTCAGGCGTGGCCTTTCCTTCGCGCAGGAGCCGCGCGGCTTCTTCGAGGTCTTCTGGTTTCATCGTGCGTTGGAGATTATGCCGTAGCGGGACCGGGATCTGCGCCTTGAAGCGCCCCCACCCCCTCTTCTAAGCTGTCTGTACTTCCCCGTTTCCCGGAGTTCGGCGTGCGCCGCTTCGCCCTCGCGATTGCCGCTTTCTCGCTGTCGCTCTGCGCCGACGACAAGCCGGATCTCCGCCAGGAGTCCGCCGACAAGATTGCCGCCAAGGTCGCGAAGATGGAATTCGACGGCGCCGAGCCTGAAAAGTTCTCGGACAAGATCCAGGCGATGTCGGACGAATTCAGCGCCGCAAACGCTCCCGCGGGCGAGGCGCTTGCGATCGCCAGCTCGGACGGCAAAGTCATTCTCGTGGTGGGCGGAAAGGGCGCGAAAGACGGCCTCACTGTGGCGGTGGCGACGCCCCCGAAGGGCCGCAAAGTGCTTCTGCGGGGCGGGGACGGCGGAACTGGCGGTCGCGCGGGCCGATCGGCGCTCTGGATTGAGAGCGGTGCGGGCACCACATGGTGCCATAGCCCCCAAAACGGTGCGCGTGGCGAACGCGAAGACGCCTTCTACGTCACCGTCACTCAGCCTGGAGCGGGCTATTGGGTCTCGGGCTCGACCGGTGCGAACGGAACGGATGCCGAAGAGGGCGGTCAGGACGACCTGGTCCCTAAGGACGACGTCAAGGCGGTCGCGGACGCCGTGGAAAAGGTGAATGCTGCGTGGGAGAACGAGGCAAAGCGCAAGACCGAAATCGAAGAGCTTTCGAAGCACCGGCCGACGCGCGGCGTCATCGCGGCGTTTTCAACCGACGGAAAGCTCCTTGTCCTCATCGGCGCCAGCGGAAACGACCGCAATCCGGACGGAGCCTCCGTCGAGCTCGCGGGAAAGGTGGCCGAGAGGATGGTGGCCATCGCGGGAAGCGCAGGGAAAGGCGGAAAGCCTGGCGTCGCCATAGCCCCTCAGGGAGCCGTCACGATAGACGAGGTCGAGCGTCGAGAGGAATGACCTCCTGCGCCCGTCTGCGCCTTGCAGCGACGCAGGAGAGTTTCTAAGCTGCTTTCTTCATCTTCCAAGAGGCCTCGATGCGCCGCTTCGCACTCGCTTTCACGCTCTTCGCCTTCTCCGTCCGCGCGGATGATGACGCCGAAAAGAGGCAGAAGGTCGTTGACAAGGTCGCGGAACACATGAAGCGCATCAAGACGGCGCCCGTCGACGAGCGCAAGGTCCGCGAGGGCGAGGTGAAGGACACGCTCGACCGCTGGGGGAGCACCTGGGCCGGCGCGAGCGGCGCGCTCGTGATCGCCAGCACCGACGAAAGCGCCGTCCTGATCGTGGGCGGCACGTGCGAAAAGGACGGCGTCAGCGTGGTGGTCGCCGCGCCGCCGAAGGGACTGCCGGTGCGACTCCGGGGAGGAGACGGCGGCGAAACGGGAAAGGCGGGGCGCTCGGCAGCCTGGAGGGACGGCGCTTACTCCGGGGAAAGCGGCGGGAACGGTGAGGGAGAAAGAGGCGGACGCGGTGGCTCGTTCGCGGTCTCCGCCGCCGGCGCCTCGGCTTCCGGCGCGACCGGCGCCAACGGCAAGAAGGCGGAGGCCGGCGGAGAAGACGACCTCCCGGACGCCGAGAGCGTCAAGTCGGTTGCAGAAAGCACCGACGCGCTTCAGGCCGTCTGGGACAACGAGGACAAGCGCAAGGCGGTTCTCATTGCGCTCGCCGGGCACCGGCCGGCACGCGGCGCGGTGGCCTGCTGGTCCAAGGACGGCAAACTGCTCGTCCTCATCGGCGCCAATGGCGACGACCGTAACCCGGACGGCGTCTCGGTGGAGGTCGCGGGAAAGCCGGCCGAGCGAATCGTGGCGATCGCGGGCAATCCGGGAACGAACGGCAAGCCCGGCACCGCAAAGGCGCCGGAAGGATCTGTGACGGTGAACGGCAAGTAGCGCTTCGCGGCCTGCATCGCTAACGTGGGCGCCCATGCGCCTCGGCCTTGGCTTCGACATCCACCGTCTGGTCCCCGGTCGCCCCTTCATTCTCGGCGGCGTGACGTTCGACCACCCGCGCGGCCCCTCCGGCCACTCCGACGGGGATGTCCTGCTCCACGCGCTCGTCGACGCCCTCCTCGGCGCGGCGGCCCTCGGCGACATCGGCGACCACTTCCCCGACACCGACCCGAAGTGGAAGGGCACTGCGGGGAGCGTCTTCGTCATTGAGACGCTGGCGCTTCTTGCGAAACGAAAGCTCTTTCCCGTCCAGGTGGACTCGACGGTGTTCCTGGAAGTGCCGAAGCTGGGGAAGAAGAAGCGCGAGCTGGCGGAGGCCCTGGCCAGCCTGCTCGACATTTCTCCGGACCGAACCTCCGTGAAGGCCAAAACGATGGAAGGACTTGGCGCGATCGGGGCGGGCGAGGCGGTGGCGGCGCAGGTGCTGGTGGTGGTGGAGGAGCGGATTGCGAAGGGCGGCACGACGAAACGGAGGGCGAAGTAAGTGGCGATCCAGTTCTACAACACGCTGACGAAGAAGAAGGAAGAGTTCGCGCCGCAGGAGAAGGGCGTGGTCCGCATGTACAACTGCGGGCCGACGGTGTACTCGTACCCTCACATCGGGAATTTCCGGGCGTTCGTCTTCGCGGACGTGCTGCGGCGCTACCTCGAGTACCGCGGGTTCGACGTGAAGCAGGTGATGAACATCACCGACGTCGGGCACATCACGCACGATGCGGACGAGGGCGAGGACAAGATGGAGCTGCAGGCGAAGAAGGAGAAGCGGGATCCCTGGCAGATTGCGGCGCACTACGGCGGGATCTTTCTCGACCTGCGCAAGCAGCTCGGCTTCGCGGACGCGCTCGCGCACCCGAAGGCGACCGATCACATCCCCGAGATGCTCGCGATGATCGAGAAACTGATCGAGAAGGGGCACGCGTACGTCGTCGGGCACAACGTGTACTACAGCGTGGCGTCGTTTCCGAATTACGGAAAGCTCAGCGGCAACATCACCGAGGACCTGGAGGCCGGCGCGCGGATCGAGCCGCACCCGGACAAGAAGGATCCGCGCGACTTCGCGCTCTGGAAGCACGACCCGCACCACGTCATGCAATGGGACTCGCCATGGGGAAAGGGCTTCCCGGGCTGGCACATCGAGTGCAGCGCGATGTCGATGAAATACCTCGGAGAGACGCTCGACATCCACACCGGCGGCGAGGACAACATCTTTCCGCACCACGAATGCGAAATCGCGCAGAGCGAGGCCGCCAACGGGAAGTTGTTCTGCAAAATGTGGATGCACGCGCGCTTCCTGCTCGTCGACGGCCAGAAAATGTCGAAGTCGCTGGGGAACTTCTACACCGTCGAGGACGTCTTCAAGCACGGCGTCACGGCGCCCGCGCTTCGCTGGGGCCTCGCCACGTCGCACTACCGCCAGCAGATGAACTTTTCCTGGGAGAGCATGCAGGTCGCGCAGGGGTCGGTCGACAAGCTGATCGAGTTCCGGCGGCGGCTTTCGGACGCGCACGGAGCGGCGACTCTGGAGCTTGTCAAGCCGATCGTCGAAAAGGCGCGCAAGGACTTCGAGAGGGGGATGGACGACGACCTGAACGTCTCCGAAGCAACCGCGGCGTTGTTCACGCTCGCCCGCGAAGTCAACCGCCTCGACCCGAATCCCCAGGCGGCTGCATTCGTGCGCGACGCGTTCGACAAGCTGGACACGGTGTTCAACATCGGCAGCGCGCTTCCGGACGTCTTCACGCCCGAGGAGCAGAGGCTCCTCGACGCCCGCGCCGCTGCCCGCGCTTCGAAGAACTGGGACGACTCAGACCGCCTCCGGAAGGAGCTCGAGGCGAAGGGCGTCCTCGTCGAGGACTCGCCGCGCGGCCAGCGGCCCCGGCGGGCGCGGAAATGAGCGTCGAATTCATCGCACTCTTTGAGGGGATGCGGGCGAACCCCGACGCCTGCGCTGCCGCGAAGAAGTCAGGCGTCGTGCTTCAATTCCGGCTGCTGGCGCCGGTAGCGTTCGTCGTCCTCGACTTGTCTGTCGAACCGTTCAGCGTCTCCACCGGGGAACATGCGGAACCCGGAGTGGAACTGACGCTCACGGTCGCCGCGGCCCACGAACTGCTCTCAGGCCGCCTCGCGGTCGCGCAAGCCGCCGCCACCGGCGCCGTGCGCGCACGGGGCGGCGTGCTGAAACTGCTCGCGCTTCAGCCCTTCCTTGGCGCCGCCAAAGAGGCCTACGCGTCCAGATCCGGCGGGACTACGAGCCGGTGAGAAGTTCGGACTGCCCCCCGGGGAGAATCCGCAGGCGAATCCTGGCCGGACCGTCCGCGGGGGCGTCCGCGGGAAGCGCGAGCCAGGCTTCGGTGGAACCGGGCAGGAAGAGTTCCGGCCGCCCGCTGACGCGCTTCACCTCTCCGGTAGCCTCGACGGTCACGGCGTCGCCGCGGAAACCCGCCGCCTTCAGCGCGTCAAACATCGCCGAGGGCGCGATCCGCGCCCCGGGCCTCGGGAAGATCAGAGCCTTCCCACCCTGCAAGTCGATCATGATGCTCGCGACGCCGTCCAGGCGTCCCAGGGCGTCCTCGACGCCCTTCGTTCAGGGGCTTCACTCCATACCGGAAATGTCGACGGTGAATTTGAGCAGGCCTTCGGTCGGCGCGGGCCCCGCGGGCGGCGCGACGGCGCAGCCAGCCAGGGCGAGGATCAGGACGGGCGCGTATCGCATGGTTCGTTCCTTTGTAGGAGGTTGAACGGCTCAGAACAGGATCTTGACCGCGACAAATGCGCTCCAGCGCGACCGGCCGTACTCGTCGTCGATCGTGTCCATCAGATCGAACGCCGCGTTTCCTTCGAACAGCAGCCACTTCGTCGCATAGAACTGCAGCCCCGGCGCAATCCAGACCTGGTCGCCGCTGTCGTCGAATTCGGCGCCGCGCGTGTGATACCTGTGCAGGTACCACGCATCGACAACCAGACGGAGTTCCAGCCCCGCCTCGCCCGGCTGAAAAACTGCCGGGAACAGCCGGAACCAGTACGCCACGTCGACCCGCAGGATCGGCCCCGGGCTGATCCCGCCGCGGGAAGTGCCCGCCCGGCCGATCGCGTCGATGGCGAAGCGATGCCGGTCCTTGATGTAGGTGAACGCGGCTCCCAGCGTGAAATCGAACGTGCCGCTTCCCAGCTGCAGCTTGCGCGCGTAAGGCTCCTTCTCGTCACCAATGCGGTCGTTCCACTTCCCTGTCGGGAATTCGATCCCCGCGATCACGGCTGTGCGCATGGAGGTCATGACGCCGTCCTCCTTGTGCACCACGACCTTGCCTTTCATGCCGACGTCGCCGAATCCGGCGATGTTCTCCCAGTCGTCGCGGATTTCAAAACTCCGTGCGATGAACGGGACGGAGATGGAGCCCTCGAAGCGCGGGTGGAAGCCGTAGTGGAACTCCCCGACCGCGGAGAACTCGTCGACATGCCGCCACTGCGCGCCGTTGATGACGAGGCGGGCGAGCGGCGTTTCGGGCGAAACCGTGCCGGCGTTTTCCGTGACGAGCTGGGCGGAAGCGCTTCCGGCGAGTGAGCAGAGGAATGCGGCGGCAGCGAGGGCGCGCCAGAATCCCGGGAATGCGTGGTGCATGAATGCGATCTCCTGGTTGCGGTGACGGGGAACGGCATCGCCACGGAGACGCAATCTAGCAGCGCAGGGGGAAGCCTTCGAGAAGTGGTGAAGGGCCGGTATCGGCGAAGGAGGCGCGGGCCTGGAGTGCGCAGAGAGCGGGAGGCGGAATAAAGAGCTCGTCGAGGCTTGCGGACGGATCGGATTCAATGTCCGGCGGGACAGGATCAGCGGGTTCCGCGGCCGCAAGGCTCGTCAGGCAGCACGGCCCGCCCATGGAAATCGCCGGACCCTCCGGCGCCGGGGTGGCCTCTCAGGAGCCGCAGCCGGCGGCGGGGCGCGCTTCATGAATTCCACCCCCGCAGGCCTCGGTCGTGGAGCCGGTGCAGCAGCAGGCCGACTGGTCCTGTCGCATGGTCCGGAGGCACGAGAACCGCAGACCGCGCGCGTTCGCCGGAAGGGCGGCCGTCAGGGCTGCGAGCAGAAGGAGTGTTTGCCGGAGCATGGTGCGAGTATCCCCCCGAACGCCGGATTTCAGCGCGCTATTCCCGGTTCTGGATTTCCCCGTCGAATCTCACGACCACGCGGTACTTTCCGTCCTCAAGCCGCGACTCGACGGGCTCGCCGCTCTTGTGGAAGATCCCCATCATGCGGACGTTTCCGGCGAGAACGACGCCGGTGAAGCCGCGGATGCCGCGCTCGCGGGCAATGCGCGCAAGACGCTTGAAGAGCCAGGTGCCGACGCCGCGGCTCTGGAATTCCTCTGCGACGGTGAAGGTGAGGTCTGCGAAGCCGGTGGCGCGCTCGAGTTCGTAGCGGCCAAGCGCGACGATGCGGTCGCTCTCGCCGTCCCGGACGAAGCCCGCGATCGCCATTTCCGCGTCGTAGTCGAGCGCGCACTGGTCCTGGATCTGTTGCGGCGTCAGAGACTTGAGAGGCGCGCCGTAGCGCTGGTAGACCGTTTCCGGGGAGTGCGAATAGAAAAACGCGCGGAGGAGGCGCTCGTCGTCGGGGCGAAGCGGCCGGAAGAACACCTCAGCGTCCCCGAATTTCTCGCGCGCCTCGAGTTCGACGGGGTACGGCCGTCCCTTTTCAGGCCACGGCACCTGGTCGACCGCGACCACATGTCGCTTCTTCGCCGCTGCCAGGAGTTCGCCGCGGAAGTCCGGGTGCGCAATGCTGATCAGCGACAGCGCGCGTTCGCGGACCGTGCGCCCCTTCAATTCCGCAATTCCGTATTCCGTGACGACGGTGTGGACATCGCCGCGCGTCGTGACGACGCCCGCTCCCTCGGCGAGCACGGAAACAATCCGCGACAGCGTGCCCTGCTTTGCCGTCGACTCGATCGCGATGATGCTCCGCCCACCTGCCGAGCGCGCCGCGCCGCGAATGAAGTCGACCTGACCGCCGATGCCGGAGTAGAAGCGGGTGCCGATGGAGTCCGCGCAGACCTGCCCGGTGAGGTCGATCTGGAGCGCGGAGTTGATGGAGACCATGCGGTCGTTCTTGGCGATGACGAACGGGTCGTTGACGAACTCGTTGGGGAGGAACTCGAAGAACGGGTTGTCGTCGACGAAGTCGTAGAGGCGGCGCGAGCCCATGCAGAAGGACGTGACGGCCTTGCGCGGGTGGAGCGTTTTGCGGCGCCCGTTGATGACGCCGGACTCGATGAGCGGGATCACGCCGTCCGCCAGCATCTCCGTGTGCAAGCCGAGATCGATCTTGTTGCCGAGATTCGCGAGGACAGCGTTCGGGATGCCGCCAATTCCGAGCTGAAGCGTCGCGCCGTGATCGATCAGGCTCGCGCAGAACGCGCCGATCGCGAGCGACACCTTGTCCGGCGCTTCCATCGGCCGCTCGAGAATGGGCGCGGTTCCCGTGACGAAGAAGTCGATGTCCTCGACGTGCACGAAGCTCGCGCCGTGCGTCCGCGGCATCGTGGGGTTCAGTTCCGCAACGACGACGTCCGCGCTCTCCACCGCCGATTTCACCACGTCTACCGAAACTCCCAGCGAAACGAATCCGTGCCTGTCGGGAGGCGACGTGCAGACGAGCGCGACATCCAGCGGGATACGGCGCGACCGGAACAACCCCGGAATCTCCGAGAGAAACATCGGCGTGAAGTCCGCCGCCCCCTGCGCCACCGCGTCACGGACGTTCGAGCCGATGAAGAAAGCGTTCGCGCGGAAGCGCCGCGTCTGTTCCGCCTTCGCATAGGGCGCGTGGCCGACGGTCATGATGTGCAGCACCTCGACATCCTCGACGTCGGACCGCGCCGCCAGCGCCTCGACGAGCGGCACCGGCTCCGCGCAACCCGAACCGACGAAGACGCGCGAGCCGCGCTTCACGCAGGCAACCGCTTCGGCGGAGGTGACGGTGCGGGTACGGAGGTGGTCCTGCCACGGTGCTGGCATGGCGCCTAGTCTAGAAGAGCGCGAGCGCTTGGAGAAGGTCACCCCGGCTGATCTTTACCGCTTCTTAAAGAACCCTTTGTCCGGCCTGAACCGGGCGCGCCTACCGTCCGGCAGATCGAGATATCAAAACGGTTCCCAATCCCAGGAGATCGCATGCGTCATGCGGCCAGAATGCTGTGGCATTTCGTGCTTCTCGCCGGTATCGCGGGCGCGGAGACGGTTGAGGAAAGGGTAAAGGCGCTCGAGGACAGGATGGCGCTGAAGGACCAGCCCAGAGGAGAGGCCCCCACGGCTGCAGAGGGGAACAGGATCGGCGTCTACTTCAAGAATGGGCTGCACGCGAAGACCCAGGACGGGAACTTCGAGATCAAGATCGGCGGGCGCGTTCTGGTGCACTACCGCGAGTACTTCGCGAACCCGGAACGGATCTCGATCGACAACTTTTCGATGCGTGAAGTGAAGCTCGACCTGAAGGGAAAGCTCTGGAAGGACTTTGGGTTCCGGGTCGAGATCAACGGAGGCGGCAATTCGGGGTTCCTCCTGGACGACGGCTACCTGTCATTCGAACGGTGGACCCTGCTCAAGATCAAGGTGGGCCAGTTCAAAGCGCCGTTCTCGATCGAGCAGACCACAAGCACGCTTTTCATCGACTTGCCCGAACGCGGCCCCTCGGACCGGCTGGTCCCTGGATACGAGCTGGGCGCCACGGTCTACGGTGAGATCTTCGAAAAGATCCTCGAGTACAACCTCATGATCGCCAACGGCACGCTGAAAGCCGCCGAGAACAACAGCGACAAGGACATGTACGCGCGCCTCCAGCTCCGCCCGTTCGCGAAAACCGGGATCGACTTCATCAAAGGGCTCCACGCCGGATGCTCGGTCAACTGGGGGAAGCGCGGGATCGCCAGGGGCGTGCTCCCGTACAACTACTCCGTGCCGTCCTCGCAGACGGTCTTCGTCGCGAGCGGCCCCCGCACCGCGCAGGTGCGGTTCGACGAAGACCGCTTCCGGTTCTGCGCTGAGCTTGCCTGGCTCGCGGGCCCGCTCGGCGTGAAGGCCGAGTACATCAAGACGCGCGACAAGTACCGCTTCCCCGGCCAGCCCGACAGCTCCGGACACAGCAACCACGAAGCGATGTTCGTGACGGCATCGTGGTTCATCACCATGGAGGAGAAGAACTGGGACCGCCCGAACGTGAAGAAGCCGATCTTCAGCGGCAGCGGCGCCTTCGGCGCCCTCGAAGTGCTCGCGCGCTATTCCCGCTTCAATGTTCCCGGCGACCTGGCCCGCGACGAAATCATCTCAAAGCTCGCTTCCGCACAGCACGTCGACGAGATGGCCGCGTGCATCAACTGGTACCCGAACGCCCACGTCCGCATCAGCGTGATGTACGCGTACATCGAGTACAACGGCCGCAGGAACAACCCGCTGGTGATCGGCGGGAAGAGGATCGATCACGAAGATGTGCTGATCGTGAGGATGCAGATCGACTTTTGAGCGCCTTCCCGCCGCGCCCCTCTTTCGTTTCCGCCCGGAACTCGATACGATTTCACCGTGCCCGCCGAGCGTATCACCCGCCAGTGCACCATCGATGTCGGCGCAGGATTCCAGCGCCGCGTCGAAAACGGCGACGTCTGTCTCTCCGCCGGCGGCCGCATCGTCTGGATCGCCCTCTACGAATCGAAATTCCGCGAGCCGGATCGCACCGTGAACGAGATCTATTCGCCCGGTCGGAAGCCGGAAGAGGAATGGGAGGTCCGCAGCGAGGGGCGCTACGCGCGCGGCTACCTGACGCGGGAGGTCGAAGGCGGTCACTCGCAGTGGACCCTGACCACGCTGACCGCCACGCGCCACCGCCTCGCCCTCGTGTCGTTCACCTACGACGCCGAGGGACAACTCGACTGGGCCGTGCGCGCCTGGGACTCCCTGCGGCTTCACAGGGCGTGAGCGTGGAAGTCGACGAGCTTTCCGTGGAGCTGCTCGATGCCGAGCGCGCGCTGCATGACGACGACCTGCGGTACTGGGGGACACGCGCGCGCGGAAAAGTGCTGGAGCTTGGAAGCGGCACGGGTCGGCTTGCGGCGCTGCTTCGGCGGCAGGCCGTCTGGTACGTCGGGCTCGAGCCGTCCGCGGCGATGCTGGACCGGGCGCGCCGCAACGCGCCGGGCGTCCCGTTCATGCGGGGAGACCTGCGGCGCTTCGCGGCGCGCGGCCTCGGCGCGGTTTTCTCGCTTTACGGCGGACTCCAGGCCCTGCTTTCCCGCGAGGATCGCGCCCGCTGCCTTGCCTGCGCCCGCGAGTCGCTCGTCGCCGACGGCTGCGTGGTTCTCGACCTCGAAAATCACTCCCCGCGCGCCGCGGCCTCCGCGCCGCGACGCCTTGCGCGCGAATTCGATCTGGGCGGGAAGCGCTTTTCCCGCTTCGAGACGATCCGGCGCGAGGGAGGCGCGGTGGAATTGAAATGGGAGTGGTATCACGCCGGGAAGCCGGTCGCGGCACTGACGCGACGCCTCGCGGCGCTCGACCGGCGAACGCTCGAAATGGAGCTGCGCGAGGCCGGATTCGAGCTCTTTGCGATCTTCGGCGACTGGCGGGAGGGCATTTTTGCCGAGAGGGGGCCGAGGATGGTCGTTGAGGCCGCTCGCGTGTGAGGGAAGTTGCAGTTTTCCGGCTGCGCCCCGGAAGAACCGCGGCACAATAACCGGATGCCCCGCATCCTGATCGTCGACGACGAGGAGTCCATCCGCAAGACGGTGTCGCAGACGCTGTCGAGCGAGAAGCACGAATCGGCGGGCGCTTCGAACGGGAAGGAAGCGCTGGAAAAGCTCGCGGGGGACACGTTCGACCTGGCGCTGGTGGACCTCAAGATGCCGGGGATGGACGGGAAAGAGCTTCTCACCGCGATCAAGGACCGCGGGATCGACATCCCCGTCATCATGATGAGCGGTCACGGGACGATCGACGACGCTCTCGACGCCACCCGGCGCGGCGCCCTCGATTTCATCCAGAAGCCGTTCGACCGCGACCGGCTGCTCCTCGCGGTGCGCAACGCGGCGACGCACGGACGGCTCGCGACTGAAAACCGGGTGCTGCGCACGCGCGTGGCTTCGCGTACGCGGATGCTGGGCGAGAGCGACGGGATGAAGGAAGTGCGCGCGATGATCGCGAAAGTTGCCGCAACCGAGGCGCGCGTTCTCATCCTCGGCGAAAACGGCTCTGGAAAAGAGCTGGTCGCGCGGCTCATTCACGAACAGTCGGCGCGCGCGGAAGGACCTTTCGTGGACGTGAATTGCGCCGCGCTCCCCGATACGCTGATCGAGAGCGAACTCTTCGGGTACGAACCGGGCGCCTTCACCGGCGCGAACAAGTCGATGCCCGGAAAATTCGAGCAGGCGAAGGGCGGGACCCTCTTCCTGGACGAAATCGGCGACATGCCGCTTCAGGCGCAGGCAAAGGTGCTGCGCGTGCTGGAAGAGCGGCAGGTGCGGCGTCTCGGCGGGCAGAAGACGCTCGCGATCGACACGCGCGTTGTCGCGGCCACGAACCGCGACCTGTCCGTCATGATTGCGAAGGGCGAATTTCGTGAAGACCTGTACTACCGCCTGAATGTCTTCCCCGTCCGAGTGCCCCCGCTTCGCGAGCGGCGCGCCGACGTCGCGGTGCTGGCGCGCGGATTCCTCGCCGATTTCTGCGTGGCGAGCGGGCTGCCGGCGAGACGGCTGGACGGGAGCGCGGAAGCGCGGCTGGCGGGGCACGCGTGGCCGGGGAACGTGCGGGAGCTGAAAAACGTGGTGGAGCGGATGGCGATTCTTGCCGACAAAGACCTGATCACCGACGCCGACGTCGCCAAGGCGATGGGCGGGACGCGCCACATGGCCGCGGCCGCGGCGGCAGCCGTCGCCGACACGGACCCGATGACTCCCTTCCTTGGTTGCCGCACGTACGAGGAGTTCAAGGAGATGAGCGAGCGGCTCTTCCTGGAATCCCGCCTTCGCGCGAACGACGGGAATGTGTCGAAGACGGCGGAAGCGCTCGACATGCCCAGGAGCAATTTCTACAAGAAGATCGAGAAGTACGGCCTGAAATAGGGGTGGGGTTGTCCGCCAGGCCGGCAATTGTCCCCGGAAGAGGACGGAGACAAGATTGATCAGATCCGCAACTCGTTAAGTCGCAACGTGTTATAGAATCGAGTCGAGGCACTTGTTTTGCATTCCGTTCTCTGCCGCAGGACGCGCCACACGCGAACCTGCCGGAGTTGAGGCCTGCCATGAAAACCCTGATCCCGTTCCTCCTGATCGCCCTCGCCCTTCCCGCCGTCGCCGATGACCCCGACGACCTCGACCCCGGCGCGAAGGCGGTGTTTGAATCCGTCCAATCGGCCTGGTCATCCGGAGGCCATGAAAAGATCGGGGTGCACTTCGAAAAGGACAGCAAGGTTTCGCTCAGCCTCGACGACAGCGGTTCGTATTCCAGGGACCAGGCGATCGCGCGGCTGAAGAAGTACTTTGATACCAACAAGACCAAGTCGCTCAAACTCGAGAAAGACGGCTACGAGGGGGGAAACAACCCGCGCGCCTCCTACGAATACGAATACACCGATGCCGAGGGGAACAAGCAGAAGGCAACCCTGGTCGTGACGCTTCGCAAGAAGGGCGACCGATGGGTCGTCTCCACGATTTCCAGGCTGTAGCGCGGCCCCCTACTTCTTCTTCAGCTCGAACTCCACTTCCATTTCCACCGACATCTCCATCTCCCCGCTCGACTTGATCTTCGGCCCGTCTTCGTCGCCGCCCATCCCCAGCATCGCCGCGTAAGGGTTGACGGCCTTCGCAGCCGCCGAACCTTCCCCTGTCGTGTCCTTCACGCGCACGGCGTCGCCGACGCTCAACCCCAGCCGCTTGGCAATCGCCTCAGCGCGCTCCTTCGCCTTCTTCGCCGCCTCGTCCCACGCCTTCTCGACCTGCGCCTCGTAGTCGGAAAAGCCGAAGAAGACGCCCTGGTTGGCGGAGCCGCCGCCCATGAACGGGTTGTACCGGTTTCCCGGCGCCTTCATTTCGGCGCCCGCGTCCTTCGTCTTGTCGATGAGCGCGCTGATGATCCCCGCCAGGTCCGTGTCGGACATCTTGTCGATCCCCGCGACGGTGATCTCCAGCTCCGTCGTCACTGTCATCTCCCCCGCCGCGTCGGGCTGCTGCCCCTGCAGCATCCGGATCTGCGCCATCTCGTCCGCCGCGCCTCCGAACGTCATCCCCGAATCCTTCACCTTGTAGTCGAGCCCCTGCTTGCCCTCCAGCGCCTGCTTGATCGCCTCTCCGATCTCGGCGCGCTTCTTCCCCAGTTTGTCCACCGCATCCGACGCTTTCTCGGCTTTCCCGTCGGCGCCCAGCACCAGAACCAGCTTGTCGGGACGAACTCGCACCGACCCCTTTCCGCGCACCGTGATCGTGTTGCGGCCCTCGGCGAGCGAAGTCGAAGCGGCGATGGCGAGAAGGGCGGTGATGGCGATGAAGCGGCGCATGTTCTGTGAACCTCGAAATTTGGAGTTACTTGCGGTCGTCAGGATCCATGGGTTTCTCGTCGCCGCCCTCGCCCGGCTTCAGCCCCTCATCTCCGGGCTTCTCCTCGCCTTCCCCGGGCTTCTTTTCCCCGTCCTTCGGCGGCTCGTCCGAAAGCGCGACAATTTCGTGTGGCGAAACGGAAATGAGCAGCTTGCCGGCCAGCATGAGCGTCCCTGGAGCGCCGGCCGTCGGCCAGGCCACTTCGCGCCTTGTCTTGAATTCCCGATCGTAAACGAAAAGCCGCGGCGTCGCCCCTCGGACCGGCACCAGGATCGAGTCCTTCGTCACCAGCCCGCGGCCGCAGTAACGGAGCGAACTCGGAATGTCCGCCGAAGCGCCCCGCAGGATCCCCGTCTTCCCCGGCATCGCGCGCAGGTCGTACAGCTTGCACGACTTCCCGATAAACGTCCCTTCGTCTCCCGCGATGGCGACGAGATGCCGGCAATCCTCGCGCTTCACGACCTTCATCGCCTGCTGCCAATTCTGAATACGCCTTGTCGCGTCCGCGGGAGCGAGGTACCCGCGCCCGGTGATGGCGTCCAGCCGGCAGCAGTGCGTGCCGTCCGACGGCAGGAAGATGAGTTCGCGCCCGGCCGCGAAAATCGGGCTCAGGTCCCACGTGTCCTCGACCGTGTTCTCCATCCAGCCCCACGGGTTGGCGCCCACCGGCTTGGGGTACTTCGTCGCCCACACGATGCTCCCCGTGTGGCCGACGCACGCCAGCGCGCCGTTGTTCGTGCAGACGTAGACGTAGCTCCCGCTCGCCGCGACGACCGGCGCAAAGACCGGCGGCGGCACCACGCCTCGCCACGGGTTTCCCTGAGCCTGGTACGCGGAAATGAACGTCTTCCACTCCAGCATCCCCGTCCGCCGGTCGAACGAAAAGAGCCACACCTCGCCTCGCTTCGCGTCCTCCCGCGGCACCCCGCCGACATAAATGTGGTCGCGCCACGGAAGCGGCGGCCCGGAAAGGTCGAAGTCGGGAACCGCGCCGGCGTCGGGGTTGGACCAGATCGCGCGGCTGTTGTCGACACGCACGGCCTTGAGCTGGCTCCACTTCCCGGTCGTCGTGAGGTTCGCGTAGAGCACGCCGTCCGAAATCACGGCGTACCAGCGGTGCGCCCAGAACTCGGGAGTCACGAGCTGGAAAAAATCGGCGGGGAGCTTGAACGGCTGCCCCACCACGGCGTCGCCGCGCGGGCCGCCCACCTGCCACCGAAAGGCGCCGGTCTCGCTGTCGAGCGCGATCAGGCTGCGACCGAGATTGACGAAGAGCTTCCCGTCCGCGCTCGAAGGGTAGGTCTGGAGCGAGCCTCCCATTCCGCCTCGCGCGATCCAGACGTTGGGATTTCGTCGATCCTCAACGGGCTTGCCCAGCTCGAGGCGCCACTTGACGCTGCGCGGCTCCGGCGCCGAATCGGGAATCGGCGCAAACGTCAGGTCGGGAAGGATCGCGGCTGTGCGCGGAAGCGGCGCCGGCACGGCCATCGCGTCTTTCAGCGCCGCGGCGATCGTGGTCTCGACCCCCTTCAGCTTGACCTTGAGCCCTCCGTGTTTCTCGAGGAGCGCCCTGGCCTTGTCGGCGAACCCGAGCCTCACGTAGATCAACCCCAGGCGCGCCAGCGTCGCGGGCAGTACTTTCTTTGCGGGGTGCCTCTCCGCGACTTCCTCCCAGCACCTCATCGCCAGCTCGATCGCGCCGGCGTCCGCGTGCATCGCCCCCAGCCGCTCCATCGCCGCGCCGCCCGAATCCGTGCAGAAGAACTGCTCCGCCGCAACGCGCAGCCCCTCCACCGTCCCGAGCGCTGCTTTCTGCGCCGCCTGCGTTTCGTACCGGTCGCGGTAGGTTGCGATCGCCTCGGCGGGAAGCGCCGCGATCCGGCGCGAGCAGGCGACCGTCGCGGGAAGCCAGATGCCGTCGCCGGCAGGAAGGACGGCTCCGGGGAATTCGCCGAGCACTTTCTGCCACGCGTCGAGCGCGCCCTCCGCGTCCCCCTTCTTCAGCGCAGCGTCCCCCTTTTCCACCAGCGCAGTGACATCGGCTTCTTCGTCGAAAAAGACGGACTCGGAAGCGGCTTCCGCGGCGGCGAGCGCCGGGGCGAGGAGGAGAAAGAAGATCGCTCGAAGGGTGTGTGTCATGCGTGGAGGACCGAATCGTCCACCCAGGAAAGATACGGACGGGAGCCCTCCGTGAGAGGGAGACTCACGATTTCGGGGACTTGATAGGGATGAAGGGCGCGGACGCGGGCTTCGAGCGACGGAAAGAGCGAGGAGCGCGTCTTGGCCACGAGGAGAACTTCGCGCGACTCCTCCACCTTCCCTTCCCACCGGTAGATGCTCTTCATCTCCGGCAGCACGTTTACGCAGGCGGCCAGCTGCTCTTCCACGAGGGCGCGCGCGATCCGCTCAGCGCAGGCCGCGTCGGGGGCGGTCATGAGAACCACCGCGTGCTCGGACATTTTTCCTCGCCGAAAAAAACCGCCCGGACCTCGCGGGACCGGGCGGTTTCCATGTTGCCCCGGAACGCCTTACAACGCCGCGACTCCCGCCTCGTCGAACGTCACCACCAGCCCGTCGTCCTTCAGGTGCGCGCTTCCGCTGACCGCAGGCGTCAGGCCCTTGGCGGCCAGCAGCTCCGCTTCGAGGCTGTCGATCGTCATGCTCATGTAGAACAGCTTCTTCTCGAGGAACGCGCGCTCGTCCTGCAGTTTCTTCAGGTCCTGGTTGATCGCCGTCATCGCGTCGATGATGATCTTCTTCTCTTCAGGCTTGAGGTGCTTGAGGCGGCCGCTTTCGACTTCACGGATCAGGTCGTCCGCGCGCTGGCCGATGCGCGCCATCATCTGGTGCACCTCGGCGTACTGCGAGCCCTGCTCGTCGACCTTTTCCTCGAGCTTCCTCTTGAAGTCCTGCAGCTCTCCCAGCTCCTTTTCGGCGGCGGACTGCTTCGCCTGCGTCTGCGCGAGGGTCTGCCTCGCCTGCGAGAGCTCGCGCTCGACGGTGGACTTGTTCCCCGAGGTCGCGGCCAGCTCCTGCTGCGCCTGCGCCAGCTGACGCTTCAGTTCGGCCTTCTCGATCTTTTCCTTCTCCATCCCCTGCACCGCGGCCTGCGCGATCTGCGCGAGGCGCTCCATCTTTTCCTCGGGCGTCCGCGGCTCCGGACCGAAATTCAGGCCCATCTCGCGCGCCTTCTGGCCCAGGGTGGCGTCGATCTTGCTGTACGCGGCGTCCACCGAGCGCGCCACGCCCTGCCCGGTCTCCATCGCGGCTGCCTTCTCCTGCTCCATCGCCGCGTACTTCAGCTTCATCTGCTCCAGCGCGTCTTCCGCTTTCCGCTGCGACACGCCGCCGTCGATGCGCGCCTTTTCCGACGCCTGCAGCTTCTGCACCAGCTGCGCGATCTGACCCGAGATCCCCGCGAGCCCCATCTTCGCCGCGTCGCCGCCGCCGCCGGCCAGCAGCCGCGCCACCTCGTCGATCTCCGCCTGCATCTTCGCGGCCTGACTCTCGATCTCGCCTTTGCCCTTCTGCGTGTCCTGATACCGCTTCAGCAGCTCGTCGAATTCTTTCTTCGCCAGCGCCTGCAGCTTCTCCTTCTCGCCCGCCAGCTTCGACCCCGACATCGAGTCGACCGCCATGTCCACCGCATCCTTGATCAGCTCCATGATCTTGGCGGCGTTGATGACTTTGAACGAACTCTGCCCCTTCGCCTTCAGCTCTTCCAGCGTCGTGACGCGCGTTCCCTTTTCGATCGCGCGCGCGATGTTTTCAAGATGGGTATTGTCGGCCATGAGACCTCCTGAAGTGGGGGGGCCAGCCTATCACAGGGCCTGCGGCGATTGGAGAGTTCTTTGCCGTTTCCCTCGCCCTTGCCCTCGCCCTTGCCATGTCACCAAAAGGAACGGAACTCCCATCCTGCAAAGCACTTCGCGCAAAGCCGGAAGGACAACTCCAACCCCAACTCCAACTCCAACCCCAAAAGGTACTACTGCCCCTGACCGGGTCATGGTTTGAATTGGAGTTGGAGTTGGGGTTGGAATTCTCCGTGCCGTTCCCGCGCGCCCCACCCTTCCGCTCGATGACACCGCACTCTCCAGCAGTTACCCTCCCCCGTCGCACCATGCCCACTCCCCGGAAAACCCTTCTAGTTCACGGCGGCTGCGGCCGGCGGCCTTCCACCATCCCGGAAGGCCGCGACGAGGCCCTCGCGCGCGCCGTCGCCGAAGGCCTGCGCGGCAAGTCCGCGATCGACATGGTCGAGCGCGCGGCGCGCTTCCTCGAAGACAACCCGCTCTTCAATGCCGGCACCGGCAGCGTCCTGACGCTCGAAGGCCATGTCGAGATGGACGCCGCCGTGATGACGAGCGACCTCCACGCCGGCGCCGTCGGCGGCATCACGGGCGTCCGCCATCCGATTTCCGTCGCGCGCGCCGTCATGGAAAAGACCGACCACCACCTCCTCGTCGGCGAAGGCGCGACGAAATTCGCCCGCCACGCCGGCTTTCCGCTCTACGACCCGCGCACTGCGACCAGGAAGAAGCGCTGGAAGGAGCTGATCGCAAAGCTGCGTGCCGGCGGCGAAGCGGCGGAGGACCGGTACTGGAAGCGGACGAGGTCCTGGCTCGAGCGATACCTGTCGCCCGACGAGCGCGGGCACCGCTCCACGATCGGCGCGGTCGCGTGCGACGCGAAGGGCCGCCTGGCGGTCGCGACGTCGACGGGCGGCATCTGGCTCAAGCTCCCGGGGCGCGTCGGCGACTCGCCGGTCCTGGGCGGCGGCACCTACGCGTGCGAACAAGGCGCGGTTTCGGCGACAGGCTTCGGCGAAGGCATCCTCCGCCTGGGCCTCGCGAAATACGCCTGCGACCTGATGCGCACCCTCCCCTGCCAGAAAGCCCTCGACCGCGCGACCGCCTTCGCGCGCCGCGAAGGCGTCGAAGCCGGCCTGATCGGCGTCGACAAAGGAGGCCGTCCCGGCTCTTCAAAAAACGCCCCCTGGATGCCCACGGCGCGTTCGGTGGAAGGGGGCCCGGGGCGCGCCCCGGGCCTGCCGCTTCGATGACGCGAATGACCAAATCAATCATCGTCCACGGCGGCGCCGGCCGCGGCCCCACCGGCCCGACCGGCGAACGCCAGTCCGTCCTTGACCGAGCCGCTTCCGCCGGCATGCGCGGCCGCTCCGCCGTCGACATGGTGGAACTCGCTGTCAACGTTCTCGAGGACCACCCGATCTTCGACGCCGCCACCGGCGCCGTCCTCACCATGGAAGGTGATTGCGAACTCGACGCCTGCCTCATGACCGACGACGGCCGCATCGGCGCCGTCGCGGGTCTCCGCCGCACCCAGTACCCCATCGCCGTCGCCCGCGCCGTCATGGAAAAAACCGACCACCATCTCCGTCATGGAAAAAACCGACCACCATCTGCTCGTCGGCCACGGCGCCACTCGCTTCGCCCGCCTCATGGGCCACCCCGACCACGACCCCCGCACCCCCGAACGCGTCACTGTCTGGAACCAGCTCAAGCAAGAACTTCGCTGCGGCAAAACCGGCCCCGATTTCCGCTTCTGGAAGCGGATCTCCAAGTGGCAGAAAGCCTACGGCCTGTTCGACACCGTTGGCGCCTGCGCGATTGATTCGAGGGGGCGGTTTGCGGTGGCCACGAGCACTGGCGGCATCTGGATGAAGCTCCCCGGGCGCGTCGGCGATTCGCCGATCCCGGGCGCAGGAACGTGCGCGAACAGATACGGCGCGATCTCGATGACCGGTCACGGAGAAGGCGTGATGCGGTTGTGCCTCGGGAGGCACGCGGTGGACCTGATGAAGCGATTGCCCTGTCAGGCTGCGCTAGACGCGACCGCGAAATACGCGCTCAAGCATGGCGTCGAGTGCGGGATCATCGGCGTCGATGCCAAGGGGCGGCTGGGCGGAGCGCACAGCGCGAAGTGGATGCAGCTGGGAATGGCTGCCGGCAGGTGAGCTGACGTGGTGCGTGCGAGGCGAGGAATTTCGTCCGTCGACGTCTTGACGATGCCCTTCTCAATCTCTACTTTCCGCCGATGCCACGTCAAACCCTCGTTCTGATCCGCCGACTTGTTCTCGAGGGCAGCTATGAATTCACCGAACATGCTTGGGCTGAGGCCGCAAACGATGAACTGGACAGGATCGACATCGAGTCGGCGATCCTGACGGGAGACATCGTCGAAGTCCAGAAGGGCGATTCGCGGGGACCGAAGTACCTGATTCGGGGATTGGCGACGGACTTGGTGCGGCAGGTAGGGGTCGTCCTGCGAGTTCGCGTGAAAAAGACCTGTGTTATTATCACCGTGTATGAAGTCGCGAAAGCCTGACGGAATGTACAACCATCCCTGCGAGTATTGCAGCGGCGGTCGCGTCGAGTGCGTCGTGATGCCACGCGAGCTGATCCGGGTGGGCAAGACAGGGTTCGTCGCACTCGAGCAGGCCCCTATCGGCGTCTGCACCCGATGCAAGGCGAAGTACTACCACGCTTCCGTGATTCGGCAGGCCGAGTCGCTCTTGCATCGCCGCCGCGGGCGCGTCGTGAAAGTCCCTGTCGGTAGATTTGTCGAAGCCGGATAAGCGAGTCTGGATCTGTCCAGCCGTGCAGGTGGGTTGCGCGGCCCCTTAATCCAACAGATCCTGCCAGACGCGCTTTGGGCAGGGGGTGCGCGGAATCACGAACTCTGTTACGTCGAACGGCGGCACGTGTTCTTTGATCTGGTTTCTCGTCATCTGGCTGGCAACCCACGCCGGATTCCATTGCCATCCGAGTAGCCCGGATGATTTCAACTTCTCGTGCAGCTCGGTTGTCATCACGAGGTGAGGGCTCGGCGGCATCGTTGCATCTCCAAACGCGACGTCCGAACGTGAGAGCGGACGACGCGGAAGTCTCTGGAGCAGCGTCTCGCCCCTCGGATAAATGACGGATTCTCCGCACATCTGGCATCGCCGCTTTCGGCGCACTCGCATCGGGGGAATGGCAAGGCGCACCACGGGCGTCACTTGCATCGAGTAGTAGGGTCCAACCCGTCCCGCACCTGCGTCCTTTACCCGAACGAAAACGCAGCAACCTGGCGCATACCTCTCCAGGAATCGCTTTGCGCGTTCGGAAACGATGTCCTCCCAATCCATGTAAGTCGTGACGAAGTCCTTTCCTCGGGCACGGCTCAAATCCAGCGAAAGCGGGTGCACTTGCTTCCGACTGGTGTATCCGCAGGACGCACAGCGCTGGCGGCGATAAAAGTCTCCCTTCGTTGAAGAGCCATCTATCCCGACACCGGCGACCCCGAACACGCACGCAGGTATTTGCTTCGCCTCCTCCTTCGAATAGGTGCGCCTGATCCGCGTATCGCACCAGAAGCCTTTAGGCAGCTTGGCGATGACTTCCGCTCGAAATTTGAGGAGTTCAGGATCGCCGGATTCGAAAGTGATGAAGTGACTTGCAAGGTTGTACTTCGTATGAGCACGACGATTCCACCGCGTCAGCAGTGGAGTCACTTCTTCATACTCCACCGTGTAGACCTTGTAGCTGACGCACAGGATGAAAGTGTCTCTCATCCCCGCACTCGCTTACTTCCCCTTCACCCTCAACACCACCTGCCTCTTCTCCGCATCGTCGATCGCCTTGCACAGATCGCCGAACGCGCCCCACCGCGACGGATCGATGTCCATCTGGTTGAACTCGGCCCTGCGCTCGACGCTGAGAGTCCGGCCGTCCAGCCGGTACGTCAGGTTATACGTCCCGAACTCGGTCGCGAGCGCGACGCTGTCGGGGACCTTGATCTCGGCGTAGTCGGGGAGCTCGATGGTCATCCAGCCGCAGGTCGTGACCTGCTGGGCCCAGTAGGCGCGCATCGGGAGCTTGCGGTCGCTTTCGCGGACGAGCTGCTGGGAGAGGTTGAGGGGCGGGGCGATGCCGCGGAAGGTGATCCTGTCGGAGTCGGGCTTGCGCTGGGCGAAGCTCTTGCAGGTTCCCTCGAAGGAGATGGCGAGCTCGGGCTGGTCGAGATCGAACTCGTTGACCTCGGTTTTCGCGACGGTGACGCCCTTGAAGAACATGTTGGCGCGCTGCTGGACGATCGTGCGGAGCTGCGCGGGGTCGACGACCTGCTCGAGCTGGTTGCGGACCATGCCAGCGATCCCCTGCGAGAAGACGAGCGCGCCTCCGACGTCGGCCATCGCGTTCTCGTCGACCTTTGCGTGGAGGCGGACGGAGATCACCTTTTCCTCGAGCGGCACCGAGGGCATGTCGCGGAAGTACACGTTGCGCCCCTCGACGACCATCGCGTCGCCGCCGTAGACGTTGTTCGGAAGCGCGCCCCAGCTGTTCCAGCGCGACGGCCAGAGCCAGACGTCCTTCCTGTCGAGGTGCACCAGGAAGATCGGCGTGCCGTACGGCGGCTGGCCGAGGTCGGGGTCGTACTCCTTCCACATCGGTTTCGGCCCGCGCGCGAACGCGAGCCCGAAGGGAATCTCGGCGGCGCGGAGGAGCGACATGAAGAGGTCGTCGGCCTGTCCTTCCTTCTCCGCCAGCGTGTGGCTCGGGATGCGGTTCTGGCCCGCCTTGATCTCGCTCACGACGTACTTGAAGATCGCACGCACTTTCGCCTCGCGGTCCGCGCATCCCTTCGTCAGCTCCGCCGCCTTCGCAACGACGTCCAGAGTCACCGGCAGCCCCATCGCCTGCGAACGGAAGTTCTCGATCGTCGGCTCCATCGTCGGCTTGCCGGACAGGAACTTCACGGTCGCGAGCCATTCGTCCTCCGGCGCCATGCTCAGCTCTTCCTCGATCTCCGCAAGGTCGCGGAACTCCCATTCGTGCGTCGTCGTCTCCGCCGTGTCCGTGACCTTCGCCTCTTCCATTCGCGGCGCCACCAGCCGCACCGGCGCGCCCTTGGGCATCACGACGACATAGCGGCTGAGGAGGACGGGCTCATTGAAGTGCCGGAACGGCGCCGGCGTTTCGACGGCGAAGACCGGCTGGTCGACGCCGATCGGACCGCGCGAAGTCGACGTGCGGAACTCCAGCACGGCGCCGCGCTCGAGCTCCGGCATGCGGATCCCGCCGCGGTCCTGCGCGTCGTCGGCCTCGAGAATGCGGCCGTCGGGGGTGAAGACGCGAAGCTCGCGGATGCGGAAGTGTTCCCAGTCGCCGCGGCCGAGCGGAAGCTGGCCGTACTGCTCGCCGCCTTCTTTCGAGAGGATCATGATGACGCGGTGCTCGTCTTCTTCCATCCACTTGAAGTCGGCGCCGATGATGCGCACGAGGCGCTGCTCGAACAGGACCGCCGTGTGCAGCGTCTTCCCGAACTTGTCCGGGGACGGCGCTTCCTTCACGAGCTTCGCCACGTCCATGTCCCACGGCTTCGTCCAGTCGTCGCCGTCGCCGGCGAGGAAGGCGAGGTACCGGCGGGAGGCCTCGTCGTAGGCGTTGATGCGCGCGGGGGCCTTCAGGACGTCGGCCATGAGGGCACGCGCCTTTTCGAGAAGGTTGTGGTCGACGTAGAACTGCAGGAGCCGCTGGAGGGTGGAGCCGTTGCGGGGGTTCATCGCAACGGCTTCCCTGATCAGCGCTTCCGCCTCGTCGAGCTTCCCCTGGCGCTCGCGGAGCGCGGCAATCTGCTGGACGACGCCGTCGTTGCGGGGGTAGCACTTGCGGTACGCCTCGAGCGCGGCCATCTGCTCGTCGACCTTTCCGGCCTGCCCGAGCAGCTCGATCTCCTCCCAGTACGCCACGAACCCGTTGGCCTTCTTGATCGCGGCGATGACCTCGAACGCGGCGGGGTAGTTCAGCTCGGCGGCGTGCTCGCGCGCCAGGGCCGCGGCGTTGCCGTAGTCGCCGGCGCCGCACTCGGCGGCCCTTCGCAGCGCCTTGATCTGCTCGGCGCGCCAGCCGCGGTTCGCCTGGATCTGCGCGAGCGCGGTCCACGCTTCGGGGCAGTTCGGGTTGGCGGACAGGATCTGCTGGAGAATGTCGACCGCCTTCTCGGTTTCCTTCTCGGCCTTCTCGCGCGAGAGCGAGAGCAGCGAAGGGACGAAGCGCGGGTCCAGCGCGACCGCGCGCTCCTGGTGCGTGCGCGCGATGTTCGCGCGGCGCGACGGCGGCAGGAATTCGTAATCCGCCACGAACGCGCCGCGGAAGAACTGCACGTAGGCGGAGAGCACGCCCTTGTCGAACGCGCGCACGCAGACGTCCTCGGCTTCCTGCGAGAGCCCCGCGACCTGCAGGAGCTGAGTCACGAGCACCGCTTCGCGAAGCGTGCAGGCCGCAAGATCCTTCGCTTTGGGGACCAGGGTCGAGTAACAATCCCCCGCAAGTTGCCCGCCGCGCGCCTCGCGGCCGTTCGGCGCCTTGTCCGCTTCCTTGTCGAGAATCGCGCTCTCGACGTCCGTCATCGACCTGCCGTCGGCGTGATGCAGCGTCAGCTCGTGCGCGTACTGGAACCCCGGCGCCACGTACTTCACCAGCAGCACATTCGCGCCCTTCGACAGCGTCACCCCGTACCACTTTTCGTTCGAGCCCTCGTACCTCACAAGGTCGTTCACGCCGACAAGCGCGCCGTTCAGCCAGATCTTCACGCTCATCGACGTCACGATCCGGATCCAGCCGTCACGCTCGTCCGGGCACATCAGCGCCGCGTGCATGAAGAAACAAGATCCGCGGTTCGTGAAGGACCGCACCGCTGTGGTGCCGTCGGTATCCCCCACCCCATGCTCCACCGCGGCCCACACCGCCTTCCCCGTCCCCACCGTGTACGCCGCCGCCGGCTTGAATTCGCTCTCCGGCGGAAGCGGGTCGTCCCAGCACGCCGCGCCGCCCTGGCCGAAGAAACCGATCGAGTGCCACTTTGCGATGTGCCCCTGCGCCTTCCACTCCTCCAGCGCCAGGTCCGTCCGAACCTGCGTCTCGTAGAGGCTCTCGAGCCACTGATGAAGCGCGAACTGCGTGAAGACGTTTTTCGTCTTCGACAGAAGGTCCTTCGCGAATTCGATCCGCTTCGGCACGGCCCACTGGTTGAAGAGGCTCTGCTGGACGCGGCCGACGCGGAAGAGCGCCTCGACGCGGGCGGAATCGGGCTCGGCGAGGGCGAGGTTTCTGACCGCATCGGCGCCGATGTCATTCTGCATGCGGGAGAGAGAAGAGGTGTGGACGCCTTCCCAGGCGTCACCCGACTTCGGGTCGAGCTCGGCCGCCCGCTTGAATTCCACGAGCGCGCGGTCGGCGTCGTTCTGATAGAGGAGGAGCGCCCAGCCGAGCTTGACCTGGTCGGCGCACGAGCGCCTGGACTCGGGAATGCTCGTCAGCTTTGCGGTCGCGGCCTCGGCGGATTCCTTGTCGAGCCAGAAGATGGAATCGTCGGCGCGAAGGGAGAGGGCTGAGAAAAGAAGGAGTGTGAGAAGGCGAAGGCTTTTCATGAGAACTCCGCAGGGTTGGACGAACGGCTTCATTTGAACTCCCGGTCGGTTGCTTTCGTGGCTGTGGCCGTCGCTCCAGGTGAGCTTCAGAATCGATTGGAGGCTCTTCGCTGACTCAGGACCGGCCTATCCGTTTTCATCCGTTGTTATCCGCGACCAAAGCCGTTTCTATCGACTTTTCTTCCTGCTTTTCATTCAGCTCGTTGGGTCAGAGCTTCAAGATCCGGATGAAAGACCGGATCAACCCCGATACGAACGTCCTTGGTCGCGGATAACAACGGATGAAAACGGATACGCCCGGCTTTGCGGGCGATTCTCTGAGCTACTCCCCTGACCTTTGCTACTTCTCCGGCTCAATCACGATTTCGTCGTCCTGCGCACGGTCGATTTCTCCTGCGAAATCTCTCCACGCCTTGTAGTCCCCCTTCGGAATCCGCGGCGCCTTCAATGTCATGCCGCTCTCGACCTCGATCCGGTTTCCGTCCGCCCTCGCCTTCAGGTGGAACGCGCCGAGCGGCGTGTCGCGGTCGACCGCCGCGGGCAGGCTGCGCGCCTTCCAGCCGGCCGGCAATTCGAAGATCACCTTCTCGCTCCGCGTCCGCGGGAATTCGAGCAGCAGGTCGTGCTGCCGCTCCGAGAGCTGCCCGTAGTTCTCGAGCATCTTCGAGGGGAACAGCGACGGACGGATCACGACGCCGCGGCCTTCCTTGCGCGCAAAGTGCGGCACGCTGTACTCCGCCGTGTACTCGACCGGCAGGTTGTAGTTCGACAGGTCGTTGAACGAGAGCTTGTTCACCTTCACCGAGTCGAACGTCCTGTTGTACCAGCTCTCCCACTCCTTCTCGCGCTTCGCCCCTTCCTGGAACCGGCTCCGCATCTGCCCGGCGTCCATCCCCGTCACCGTCCCCTTCTCTACGACCGTCGCGCTTCCGTCCTCCTTGATCGTCACCGTGATCACGCGCTGGCGGGCGTTCATCTCCGGCGGGAGCCAGTCGCTGATCTGCGCGGCGGCCTTGTCGTCCTGCCGCACGATGAAAACAAGCGCGCCCTGGTCCATCGACGGCAGGTCCTTCACCGAGTAGTAGCGCGCCGTGCCGTCGACAAACATTCCTTTGCCGTTCCCCGCGTCCGGCACCCACGCGATGCAGTGGTCGAATACCTTCATCGACGGCAGCCCCGTCGCAATCGCGCCGCCGGAATTCGTCCGGATGAGCACCATGTTCGCCTCTTCACCGGCCTCGCGCATCATCGTCACGAAGAGCGTCGCCGTGTCCTTGCAGTCGCCGTAGTGGCGCTCGAACGTCTCGCTGGCCTTGAAGGGCAGGTACGCGTGGTTCTCGAGGCCGAGCGCCTCGTAGCGCGTCCGGCTCACCATGAGCTGGTACAGCGCCTCGATCTTTTCCATTTTCGTCTTCGCGCCCGCCACCGCCTTCTTCACCTCGACCTTCATTTCCTCCGACGCCTCGAACCGGTCCTTCACCAGCCCGCTGAACCACTCGCCGACGTCCTGCCAGGTCTTGAAGGTCGAGAAGTGCAGGTACGGGACCGTCTCGTAGAACGCGGGCATCGCGGGCTCGTCCTGGATATAGCCGATGTTGGCGATCTCCCAGGTCGTGATCAGCGTCTTGTCCTTCTGGGTGATCTCAGGCTTCGAATTGAACCGCACCGCTTCGTGGTAAATCGGCTTCGTCTCCGGGTGCACCAGCGTGATCTTCGCGTTCGCGACCGGCTGGAATTCCGGCTGAAGCGGCAGGAGCAGCCCGAAGTACCCCTTGTAGCGCGGCTCGCCGCTCTCCTCCATCTGGAACTCCATCACGATCACGTCGCCCGCGTTGGGATTCGGGAAGCGGCAGCTCCACTGCCCTTCGCGCCGTTCGCCCTCGACCTCGGTCCCGTCCGGGCGGATGAGCTTCGCCGTCCTGAATTCCGCGCGCCCGCCGCTGAACGTGTCGAAATGCCCGCCGATCGCGGAGGCGAAGCGGAAATCGTTGGCGGCCTTGTCGTCGTGCAGCTTGATGACCTGCTGGGTGAAGTAATTGCAGGTTCCGTTCTCGTTCACGAAGACGGCGTCGTGCTTGAAGAGGTAGGTCGCCGACTCGTCGCCCTGTTTCCTGGCTGCCTTGGCCGCGTCGAGGTAGGGCTTCAGCTCGACTTCGTACCCGCGCCAGAATTCTTTCTCCTTCGGCTTGAGCGACCGGAGCCGCTTCGTCACGTCGGGCTGGTTCGGCCGGACCGCGAGCGCGTCGCCCAGCCATTTCACGGCTTCGTCGTTCTTCTCCGCCGAAATCGCGCAGTTCGCGGCCGCGATCATCGCGCTGATGTTCTCCGGTGAAATCGCGAGCGCGGCCCGGTACCGCGCCGTCGCCTTGTCCCATTCCCCTCTCGACTCGTGAATCGACGCGGCCAGCATGTGCGCATTCACGTCGAAGGGCTGCATCGCGAGCCTGCCGTCGCAGAGCGCGATCGCCTTCGCGAACTCCCCGGTCCTGCGATAAACGCCGATCAGCTGCCCGCGCACTCCGAAGTCGAGCCCCCAGCCCGCAAGCCTTTCCTCGAGCCACTTCGTCTGCTCCACCGGCGCGTCGTTCGACATCCGCGCCAGGTCCGCCTTCGCGATCCCGTGGTTCGGGAAGTCCTTGATGATCCCCTGGTAGATCTTCTTCGCCTCGTTCACCCACACGCCGCCGCGCCGCGCGTAGAGCTGCGCGAGGTCCATCCGCGCCATGACCATCCCCTTGCGCGCCGCGAGCGCTTCCTCGAAGCGCATCTTCGCCTTGTCGTCGATCTGCCCCTGGTGCAGTTCGCCCTCCTTGCAGAGGATGAGCGCGGAGCCCGGGGAGAGATCCATGGCCTTGTGGAGCGCCGGCAGCCGGCGGTTCTTCGCCTCCTCGGCCGACCCGAGCCAGAGCCAGAACACCGGCTCGCCGTCGGCGATCTTCACCGCCTCGCGCAGCAGGTCGCGCGCTCCGCGGTCGTTCTCGTCCAGCTCGTGGCGGTGCAACTTCAGGAACGCGAGCCGCGCCCGCGACAGCGCGTCGTCGCTCTTCGCCTTCACATTTTCGACCAGCACGCCCTCGGATCCGGTCTCGACTTTCGGCGCCTCAACGCCCGACCGCTCCGAAACCTTCAGCCCCTTCGCTCTCGCCAGGTCCCCTTCGCTCTCCCACCCGGCCAGCTTCCGCCCGTCCGGTTCCGTCAGGCGAAGCCCGAATTCCCACGACAGGTCTTCGAGATTCTTCGTGTCCTCGCCGCCGCCTTTCTGGCAGACCTTCACGAGAATCACGTTCCAGCCCTTCTCCAGCACCGCCCCCGCCGCGTCCTGGTCGAATCCCGCCTGCCGGTAGCAGTCGGAAGTCAGCGCGAGCTTTCCGTTCACCCAGACTTTCGTCGCGCCGTCGCTCGCAAGGCGAAGCGCCACGGGTTTCGTCGCATCGCTTTTCACGTAGGCCGCGGCGTACGCGCAGACGTCGCTCGCGAGCCGGAAGAGCTGCGCCATGTCGACTTCGCCGAAGCTGGCGCGCGCGGCCGAACGGAACCAGCGGTTCGCCCCGTGCTTCCCTTCGTGTTCCTTGTCGAGTCCGGAATCCTTCTCCGGCCCGTACACGTTCTTGAAGCCGGTCTCCGACTCGTTGTCGAACGGCCCGCAGAGGAACCAGTCGCGCACGAAGCCCAGCTCGACCGCCTCCTTCTCCGCGTCCGCGATCTTCCCTTTTCCCCTCGCCACCAGCATCCGGTAGTTCCGCGCGTGCGCCTCGGCCAGCGGATGAAGCCCTTTCGGCAGCAGCCGGTCCGTCGCCCGGACGATTTCCTCCGTCACGTCGTCGTCCGCAAAGTCCGCGGCTTCCATGTAGCGCGACCAGTAGTAGTCACACATGGGGGAAGCGGCGTTTGCGGCCATGAGCGATTCGTACGCCTTCATTTCGTTGTCGAAATCGCCGGAGAGCATCTGTCGAAGCGCGGCTTCTTCCTCGCCGAGCGGCACGGTCTTCGGCTTCGCCGCAGGCTTTTCATCCGGCTTGTCCGCGGGTTTGTCCGCGGGCTTGTCGGTGGTGGCTGTCGTCCCTCCGCCGCCGGAATCGGCGGGCTTCTTTTCGGATTCGGAAGAGCACCCCGCGAAGACGGCGGCGAGGAAGAGGGCAGCAGCGGCGGCGGGGAGAAAACGCATGGAAGGCTCCCGAAAAAGAGTGGCCCCGGAACGGCGCGGGGGTGCCACTATAACGAACGTCTTGGGAGAGCGAAGGTTGAATTGGAACGGACGGACCGTCCTGGAGGAGGGCATGAGGGCGCTCCGAGTCGTCAATTTAGAATTTATAATTCTAAATTAGTAATCATAAATTATATATTTGACTTAAAGCTCCGCATCATTTCAGCGGACTCACTCCCCCTTCAAGCCCCGCCAGCTTCCTCGCAATATTGCTCATCGGCTCGCTCTTCTCCCAGTACGGATCGAAGATGTACCACTGCTCGGGGTTCTCCCGGATTTTCGATTCAAGCACCTTCACGAGCGCCTGCATCGCCGCTTCAACCCTCTCCATCTTGGTCCCCTTCTCCGGCAGCAGCACCGGCTCCGCGACGTCGGCGTAATACCGCCCTCCTGGCCCCATCGTCACGAATGCCGGAAGGATCGGCGCGCCGGTCATGAGGGAGAGGATCGCGGGGCCGCGGGGAAAGCGGGCGCGGCGGCCGAAGAAGTCGAGCTCGACCGGATCGGTTTCGACGAAATTGCGGTCGGTGAGCATGCAGACCACCCGGTTTTTCTCCAGCGCGTTCATCATGTCGATCGGCGACATCTGGCCGGCCGCGATGATGACGATTTCGATCCCGTTCGCGCGGCGGACCGAGTCGCGCCACTGGTTGACCGCCTCGTTCATGGGGTCCGTCACGCTCACGGCCGTCACAGGCATGCCCTGCAGACGCAGCGAGACACCTCCCAGCTCCCAGCAGCCCAGGTGCGCCGTCGCGAGAATCACGCCCTTGCCCGCCTTCAGCGCTTCGTCGATCCTCCCGATCCCGCGCATCGGCTGATGGAACATCTTCGGGATCCACGCCTTCGTCATGCGCGGGATGCGGAAGTAGTCCATCATGAACATTCCGTAGTTCATGAGAAGCCGGTCGGCGGCCGCCGCGAGATCCGTCCCCGGAGGCATCACGGGCTCCAGGTTTTTCGCGACAATCGTGCGCACTTTCCCGAACGTCCCGAACGTGATGACCCAGCGAGTCCGCAGCTTCGAAAACAGCCGCGCCAGCCACCGCGGCATCCAGCCGACGAGAAAGGTGAGGCGCCTGAAGCGCCGGATCTGCCGTTCGATGTCAGCGCTGGAGCTCACCGCGCGCCTCCCGGGCTTCCAGTTCCCGCAGTTGGGCCTGCCAGTCCTCCAGCTCGACCCCGCGCTCGCGCCATTTGCGGAGGTGGGCCAGAAGAGCGCGCTCGTCGCCGCGCTTTTCGATCATCATCGCGTGGTTATTCCCGAGGGCAGGATGGCGCATCCCGCGCTCGTCGGCCAGCTCGTAAAGCGCTTCGGCGACGCGGTTCTTCTCCGCCTTCTGCGCCGAGATGCCCGCTTCGAAGACCCACTCAGGTTCGCGCGCCAGGGGCGCCTTGCGGGCGGCTTCGACGAGCTCGAACGCCCGCGATTCGTCCCCCGCGATCGCCGCTTCCGCCGCGGCCTGCACTCGCCAGGCGGAGCTCCAGGCGGGGCGCGCCGCGGCGGCGCCGAGGGCGGCGAGAGCTGCGAAGAAGAGGATCGACTTGAGGAGGGACGGCTTGCTGGACAGGCGTCCGCGATCGCGACCGGCGAGGGCGGGGACGACGGCGGCGGAGACGGCCCAGCCGCCGAGGATGCCGCCGATGTGACCGGCGTTGGAGACGCGGGCGATCGTGAAGCCAAATGCGATATTGATGAAGAGCCAGACGAAGAACTGGCTGCCGACCGGGTCGCGGAGGACGGCGCGGAAGGAGCCGAGCCGGACGCGTTCGAAGCGGAGGAAGGTGGCCATGATGCCGCAGATGGCGCCCGAGGCGCCGAGGCTTGCTGGCTCGAAGGCGATGCTCGCGAGGGAACCGGCGATGCCTGCGCCGAAGTAGATGGCGGCGAACCGCGCGGACCCGATGGTGCGCTCGAGCGACGGGCAGAGCTGCCAGAGCGCGTACATGTTCAGGAGAATGTGCAGAAAACCGCCGTGCAGGAACATGGCGGTGACGGGCCGCCAGACCTCGCCGTGCGAAAAGCCGGTCTGCATGTTCATGCCCCACATCTTGATCGCTTCGCCGCGCCCGTCCGGGAACGCGAGGTCCGTCGCGACAAAGAGAATGGCGCACGCGCCGAGCAGCCCGATCGAGACGGGGAACGCCTCGAGCGGCGAACGCCCCTGCCAGCGCTCGAAACTCACTGCGGGCTCGCCGAAAGCACGAGTTCACCCTCCGCGACCGGCACGCCGCCGGCCAGGACGCGAACCGACACTTTGCAGAGAGCGCCGAAGACGCCCGCAACGGCGATCTCGAACACGACGTCCGCCGGCGGGATGACGGGAGCCTTGAAGCGGAACTTCGAAACGTCGGCGAGAAATCCGCCGCCTCCCTTCCCTCTCGCCGCCAGAAGCACGATCGCGGCGGTCTGCGCGGCGCCCTCGATCAGCGCCACGCCGGGAACCACCGGGTTCCCCGGAAAATGTCCCGTCAGCCAGGGGTCCCCCGCCGCAAAACGCCGCAGTCCGCGCCCCTTCACGCCCGGCTCGTCGACCTCCACCGCGTCCACCGTCAGGATCGGCGGCCGGTGCGGAATCCAGGAAGCGGGGTCATCGATACGCATCGGCGCGGCATTCTACCCGCGGCCCTATTTCGCGGAGCGCTTCTCGGAGATGAAGGCCGCCAGCGCGTTCACGCTGCCAAAGGCCTTCTTCCCCATCTCGGCGTCCGCAATGCGGATGCCGTACTGGCGCTCGATCCCGACGACGAGCTCGAGCGCGTCGATCGAATCGAGCCCGAGCCCCTCGCCGAAGAGCGGCGCGGCGGCGTCGATCGACGCCGGCTCGATTTCCATCTTGAGGCGCGCGACGATCAGCGTCTTGAGGTCGGCAACGAGGTCTTCAGCCATGGGGCGGGAAGTGGACCACAGGGTGCCGGGGGAGTCAATGAAGGCGGGGCGGGCAAGAAACGACCTAATATCCAATATATAATTTGAAATATACAATATAAAATGAAGTACTTAGACCCGGACTACGGCGTCGCGCAGCCAGCATCCTGTCTTCACCCTGGAAGAGTCCTCCCGGCCGACGGCCATTTCATATTCTATATTTCATAATACGTATTTGATATTAAGTCGTTTTTGCCGTTCCCCCCGCAGCTTCGTATTCTCACCCTCACCCATGCGCCGCATCCTCACCATCGGCGTCTTCCTGCTCGCCGCCACCGGACTCTTCGTCACCGCCTTCTTCGTGCTCGAGAGCTTCCGGCAGAAGGGCGACATCGCGCTCCGCGCGCGCGAAAAGCCGGGGATGAAATTTGCCGTCAACGAGACGCTGACGCACGGCTGGAAGAACGAAGCGCGCCGCTGGTCCGCCGACCATATCGACGAAATCATGAACGTCGCGGCGGGCAAACCGACCGGCATCCGCCGCACGTACGTTTCTTTCGAGATGGACGCGTCCGGGCCGCCGCGCCCCACGCCCCTTACCGCCGTCGTCCTCCTCGACTCCAATGGCGCCCGCCTCGAGCCCAACGGCCAGCCCTTCACTTCCGCCCCCACTTCCTGGCCCGACCCGTTCTACGGCGCGCTCCCCGACCGCCCCGTCCACCACTTTGCGGAATGGGAAGCGACCTACCCCGAGGCTGTGGCGATCGCTTCTCTCCTTGCGCGGGCGCCCGCCACAGGCGCACGCCTCCTTTCGAAACTCGAGCCCGACGTGAACCGTGACGGAATCGACTGCTGGCGCATCCGGAGCGGCCTCGACGCGACGCTCGAGGACGGCCGGACTCTCAAGATGTGGGGCGACCTCTTCTTCGACAAGAAAGCCGGGATTCTGCTCGACGTGGAATGGCTGGGGAATTTCGATTCGGAAAAGGGAGAAGAACGGGTGACCTTCGTCCGGCAGCGCCGGCCCCGGAAGTAACCCCCTCACGCGCGCGGCCCCCGCCCGTATCCCTTTCTCACATTGCTCACCGCCCGCCCCTCGCTTACATTCCCCCCCCTTCTACAAACCAACGCGGCCGGTCACCGACCGCAACCGCACACTGACCGCACCGGAGCCCGCGGCATGCCGCGGGCCTGCCACTCTTAGAAATCTCATCTCAGGAGGAACCATGCGTCTTTTCGGCATCACCGCCCTCGCCGCAGCCCTCGCGCTTCCCGTCCTCGCCGACCCCGTCGAGATCAAGCTCGGCGTGAAGCAGGGCGACAAGATCACGCGAATCGGGGAATTCGGCGGCAAGGGAAAGCTCGCGGTCAAGATGGGCGAGCAGGAGCAGGAACTCGACTGCATCATGGGCGAGTCGAGCGTCATTGCGGAAGAGGTGCTGGAAGCGAAGGACGGGCTGCCGACGAAGCTGAAGCGGTACTACTCGAAGAACTACAACGTCGAGCAGATTCCGGACATGGGGCACGACCAGTCCAAGGACAGCACCCTGCTCGGCAAGCTGCTGACGCTGGAAGTCAAGGACGGCAAGCCCGTGACGACGTTTGAAGGCGCGGGCGAGGCGGAGGCGAAGGAGCTGAAGAAGGAGAAGACGGGGCTCGAAATCGACTCCGCGATGGTCCCGGGAAAGGCCGTCAATGTCGGGGACTCGTGGGAAGCCGACCCGGAGAAAGCCAAGAACGCGTTCGGCGGCGACGAGGGCGAGGAGATTTCCGAGGCTTCGCTCGCGTGCACGCTGGAGTCGCTCGAGGAGAAGTACGGGCAGAAATGCGCGAAGATCCAGGTCAAGCTCACGACCAAGGGAACCCGCACGGAAAACGGCCAGAAGATGAAGGTATCGCTTTCTCTCGAAGGTCCGGTCTGGTTCGGGCTGACGGCGGGACGCACGCTGGGGATGGATCTCGAGGGGAAGCTGAAGTCGAGCGGCGACCTGCCCGGCGGCCAGAAGATGAAGCTGACGATCAGCATCAAGGCGAAGGCCGAGTCGAAGACCGGCGTGGCGGATTTCAGCGCGAAGCCCGAGCCGGGCGGCGGCGAGGAAGAGGGCGAAGAAGAGGAAGAGGAGAAGGAAGAAGGCAGCGGGAAATAGTCGGACGACAACTCGACAACGCGGAGGCGGATGACGCCTCCGCGTTTTTTTGTCGATCGACTTTCGGGCCGACTGCGCGATTACACTCGCCCCATGCCCCGGACGGCACTGGCCGCAGCACTTCTTCTCCACTCCGCGTTCGCGGCGGCGGAAGACGCCGCCTCCGTCGAAATCCGTCCCGGCGTCAAGACAGGGTCGAAGATCACTCGCACGACGGAGACGCGCGGCAAAGGGACGATCACGCGGGAGTCCGACGGCGCTTCGACGGATTTCGAATGCACGATGTCGGGAGTCGAAGAGCTGGCCGAAGAAGTGCTCGAGGCGAAGGACGGGCGCGCCCTGAAGGCGAAGCGCCGCTACGAGCGAAAGGAGTCGGTCTTCGAGGTGCCGTCGGTCGGCAGGAAGGAGGAAAAGGCCAGCTCCCTGCCCGGGCGTGTGCTCACGTTGGAGCGAAAGGACGGAAGAACGCGGGCGACGAGCCTGGAGAAAAACGTCGAACCGAGAGATCTTGCCTCCGAGACGCTGGACGACGAGTGGGATGTGCCGGTCGCGGCCCCGGGACCGGTTGCCGTGGGAGATACATGGAAGCCGGACGGCGCCGCCGTGAAAGCGTGGGCCTCGGCGCGGGGGCGGACGGTGGAGGAGGCGTCGCTCGAGTGCAAACTCGCGGAGATCGCGCCCTTGGAAGGACGGAGCTGCGCGAGACTCGAGATCGAATTCGCTGCCAAGGGGACAACGAAACCGGGTGAAAGGCAGCCGGAGCAGAGAGTCGCGTGGACGCTCAAAGGCAACGTCTGGTGGAGCCTCGACGACGCGCGCGTGGTGGCGTTCGACCTGAAGGGAAAACTGACGCTCGAGTGGGAGATCGAGGCAGCGGCTGGAAAGCCGGCAGAGAAGTGGAGGAGTTCCATGAAGATCGGGCTGGAGGGGAAGAGCGCGCCGGGGGAGGCGGAGTTTTCGGATACGAAGTGATTGAAGCGATAGGGGCAAGCGGGCGGGCGGGCAGGCGTGCGGGCGGGCGGGCAGGCGGGCAGGCGGGCAGGCAAAGAACAATCCTCCCCTAATAACGGAGGGTATTTTTTTCGCCCGCTCGCCCGCTCGCCCGCCCGGCTTCCCATTTCTCATGGCCTTGCCCGCTTCGCTATACTCGCCCCACTTCCAGCGCCCGCCAGGAATCGGGCGCCCCTCTTGAAAGCCCTCATGCGCCGCCCCTTGCTTGTCGCGCTTCTCTGCCTTTGCGCTTCCGCTTCGGCCCTCGCCGACAAGGTGACGATGACCGACGGCCGCGTTTACGAAGGCCGGGTTCTGGCCGAGAACGACAAGGAAGTGAAAATCCGGACGGCGAAAACGACGTTGACGGTCCCGCGCAACCTCGTCGCGCGGATCGACCTGGGGGCGTCGCTGCTGGACGACCGGGACAAGAAGCTGGAAGCGCTGGAGACGTCGCGGCCGGGCGAGTACCTGGACGCGGCGGAGTGGATGCTGGGTTCGGGGTCGGCGGTCTGGGACCCCGAGATGTTCCGGCGGTTGTGTGCGATTCCCGTGGCGCTCGACGCGAATGCGGCTTTCCGGGCGAACCTGATTCTCGGGCGCGGCTGGGATTCTCACGGGCGGCCGGATGACGCGGCGGAGGCGTGGCTGCGCGCGGCCGCGGCGGACCCGGTGAACTCGGATGCGCGGAAGCTGGCGAAGGGAGCGAAGGCGACGCGCGAGGCGGCGGCCAGGCGCAGCATCGAGGCGCTTCGAGACGGCCTGAATCGCGCCGGGAACGGAGACATCGAGGGAGCGATTCCGCTGATCCGTTCGGCGAAGGGAGGGCCCGGCGCTGAGGTGGCCGAGAAGGCGCTGGGGAGAACGCTGGAGTCGCTGATGCAGAACCTGCAACGCCGCATCGCGTGCAAGTCCTGCGACGGCGGCGGACAGATCGCGTGCCCGCTCTGCAAAGGCACGGGGACGCTCGATTGTTCCGAATGCGGCGGCGACGGCCTCCGCACGGGGTTCAGAGTCGGCATCGACGAGCAGGGATTCGAGGCGCTCGTCTGCCGGGCGTGCTATGGCGTCGGCGACGTTCTGTGCCCGAACTGCAAGGCGGAGCGCGACCTGATGTTCGTGACGGGGACGAAGGAGAACGAAGAGAAGAAAAGGGAAAAGACCGGACCCGTCGTCCACACGACCGCGGGCCATGAAGTCCAGGAGATCCGAAAGCAGATCAACCTGCGGAACTACACCTCCGGCAGTTCCAAAGTCCTGGAAGTCATCGCGAGCCCGGTGGACCCGGGCGGAAAGCGCACCTGCCCGGGATGCCTCGGAATCCCCTTCGACCCGCCTGCTGAGACACTGGATGGCAAGAGTCTCGCGAGCGCGGCCAAAGAGCTCGACACCCGGCTCGCCAACAACGCTCCGCTTCTCCCCGATGCACCTCCCGTCGAGCTTTACGAATCCGAACTCATCGCCGACCGCGCGTGGCTGTACACGAACGGCCGGTGGGTCAACGGAAAGTAGAAAGAGCGAATGCCCCGGCCTCTCCTCGCCGTCGTTTTCCTCGCCGCCGCTTCCGTCGCGCGCTCGCAGAACGCGCTTCCGGAAGCGAAGCTCAAGGAGTTGAAGGAAGCGACCGTCCTGGTGAAGACGGTCGCGGAGAAATTCCAGTCCACAGGAACCGGATTCCTCTTCATGAAGGACGGCGACGCCGGCTTCATCGCCACGAACGCCCACGTCGTCGCGGTGCCGGAGGGGGCGAAGCGGCAGGTGTCGGTCGTGTTCTACAGCGGGACGAAGGACGAGTGGGTGGCGGAGGCGGTGCCGATCGGGGAGGACCCGGAGCGGGATCTTGCGATCCTTCGGGTCTACAAGTCGAAGCTGCCGAAGCCGCTGTCGATCTCGGTGAAGGCGAAGGTGCGCGAAACGACTCCGGTCTACATCTTCGGATTCCCGTTCGGGGAGTTGCTGGCGACGTCGGAGAAGCACCCGGCGATCACGGTCGGGCGCGGATCCGTGTCGAGCCTGCGGACCGGCGACGACGGCGAAGTCGCGATCATCCAGATCGACGGCGACATCAACCCGGGGAACAGCGGCGGCCCGATCGTGGATGTCTCCGGCTCGATCGTCGGCGTGACGGTCGCGAAGGTCGAAGGGACGGGAATCGGCTTCGCGATCCCGCCTCGCGAACTCGACCTCATGCTCCTCGGCCGCATCTCGGGTGTCCGCTTCAAGCAGATTTCCAACGCCGCCGGGACGATGAAGGTGGAAGTCAACGTGACCCTCATCGATCCTCTCGGGAAGACACAGGGCGTCGCGATCTACTTCGTCCAGAAGGATCGCGCCAAAGGGGGCGAACCGGCCAAGGGCGGGGCTTTCGCGCCGATCGGCCCCGACCCCCTTGCGTACTCGCTCCCGGTCGCCCAGGGCTTCGCGCGGGGAGAAGTCACCCTGTCGGGCGATCCTTCGAAGGACGTCGTGTTCCTGTACCAGCTGAAGCGTTCCGGGGCGACGGGCACGTCGGTTTACTATCCGCCCGGCGAATTCCTCGCGCGCTTTTCGGGAAGCGAGCCGGACGTGAAGCCGCCGGGCGACAAACCGGAACCCGACGTCGCACCCAGAAATCTCGCGGGGACGCGCAAGACGATGGTCGACGCCGTCGCGACGGAAATTGTCCTCGACCCGAAAACCACCCTGCCCTGCCTTTTCTGGTCGCAGGACGGAGCAAAACTCTACGCCGTCGAGCAGTCCGGCGTCGTTCACCGCATTTCCTGGCCCGAGCTGGAGGACGAGAAGCGGCTCGCGACGCGCGAAACGTGTTCGTGGGCGGGGCTGACGAAGGAAGGCGTGCTGGTGATGCTCCCGTCGCGCGAGCAGGCGTGGCTGCTCGATCCGCAGACGCTGCAGCCGAAACTGAAATTCGGCGTCGGAACCGCGCTTCGCTTCGCCAGCTCGCCGGAGTCGTCGTTCGCGTACTTCCAGCGCGAGCGCTCGGTGCTGGACGCCTACAACCTCAAGACCGGCGAGCTCGTGAAGTCGTACTCGGACCGGAAAGTCGTCGTCGAGCAAGGCTCCGGGATCCGCAAACACAAGGAAGGCGTGTCGCTCGCCGGGTTCGACTTCCCCACGCTGACGCCGGACGGAATCTACTTCTTCTGCGTCGGATTCGAATGCCTGCACCGCTTCAAGGTGGAAGGCCCGAACCTCACCTACGTGGAAATGGGCCCGCGGATCGGCCAGGGGGCGCAGCGGCTGGAGATCAGCGCGGACTCGAAGTACGTCTGCCTCCCGTCGTCGGGCGGGAACTACCCCGTCTCGGACCACCCTCCTGGAGACACCTACATTTACAAGGTCTCGGACCTGCTGGTTCCCATTCTCACGATCGGATCGGGCAAGGCGCCGTGCACGGTCGCCTTTGACCAGGTCTCGGGCCGCATCTACACGCAGAGCGCCGAAAACCAGCTGATCGTGTTCGGCGGCAAGGGGGGCCGCGAGAAGGATCTCAGACTCCCCGCGGGGGACGTGCGGCAGATTCTCGCCCACCCGATCGGCGCAAAAGTCGTCCTGCTGGCCGAGACGAAGATTTACGCGGTCGAGCTCGGAAGCGGCCCGCCGACCGTCGGCGGCACGACCGCCCCGCGTTCGCTCCGCCCCGAGCCGCTCCCGCCCTCCCCCGCCCCGGGCTCCGCGATGCCTTTCCCGGCAGAACTCCGCGAGTCCGCGCGCCTCCCCCTTCGCGCCGCCGTCTCGGACCTGTGGATCTCCGACGATGGAGCGACGCTCTTCGCTCTCGACCTCTCCGACGGCCGCGTGCTGCGCCTCAAGGGACCTGACCTGTCCGTCGAGGCCGAGGCCGCGGTGCCGCCGGGATGCGCGGCGATGGCCGTGAGCGCAAAAGGCGACCGCGTGTACGTGGCGTCGCGCGGGGCGTCGCGGGAAGTGGCGGGAAAGGGAGCGCGGTGGCGGGGCCGGCTGACCGTGCTGGAAGCGGGAACTCTGAAGCTGGTCTCGGAGCAGGATTTTGAAGGGGACCCGCTCGACATCGCCGCTTCCAATTCCGGCCTCGTCGCGATCACCTGCCAGGCGGGCGACCTCCGGTGCCTCATGTTTGAGCCGGCGCGCGGGAACATGGCGGTGGAGGTGAAGGGGTTTCCCGGCGCGGGGTTCGTGCGGGTGCATCCCGACCAGGCGCGCTTTTACGTGGGTTCCGTCGGAACTTCGCCTGGGGACTACGGGTGCTGCTACCTGTTCGCGGACGCCGCGCCGCAGATCGCCGACGAGGCGTATCACATCTTCGATTCACGCGGCCACGGCGAGCATCCGCTGGAGGGGGACTTCCTGTTGTCCCCCGACGGGAAGCTGCTCCTCGGTTCGACCGGCGCGGTCATGCGCCTGGGCGCGACGCGGGACAAGGATCTCGAGTGGCGCTCGCAGGCGGACCCGTGGATCGCGGCGACCGCCGCACCGGGATGTGACACCGTCTTCCTTTCGACGGTTGACGGCGAAATAAAAACATTCGCGCTTTCGTCGCTGACCCCGGGCAAGACCGTCAAACCCGGCGGCGTCTTCCCGCTCCTCGCGCTCGACCCTTCGCGCAGGATCCTCTACGCCCTCCGCTGCGACCTCGCCGACGTTCCGGAGAGGGTCGGCGGCTCCCTCCGCGCGCCCCACATCGCCGGCGACCTCGTCGCGTGGCCTCTGGAGAAAAAGTGAAGCGCCTCCTCCTCCTGCTGGCTCTCGCGACGACCGCTTCCGCCGACACGTGGACCGTCATGGTCGCGCTCTCGGACGGGAGCGAGCTGCGCGGCACGATCCTGCTCGAGCGCGTGACCTACGAAGGAACGTTCGGGACGATCGGCGTGCACTTCCGGAACATCGAGTCCCTCACGATCGCGGACGGGCGCATGACCATCCGGGCCAGGGACGCTTCGGAATTCTCCGGCGCGCCGACGCAGAAGTCCTGGCCGCTTCTGACCTCGGTCGGGCGCGTCGAAATCCCCGTCGCGAAGGTGCGGTCGCTCACGGTCACCGGCACGAAGACCGGCGGCCTCGCCATCGGCGACAAGCCTCCGGTCGTTCCGGTGGACGGCGATCCGTCCGCGACCGGCGCCGCCACGCCGGCCGCGCTCGCTGCGCTGCGGCTCCCGGACGAACTTGACGCCCGGACGCTCGACCTCGCCTCGACCTTCGCCGGCCCCGGCATCGTCTCCGCCGACGGCGAGACGCTCACGGCCTTCGACGCCGGCAACGCCCGCGTCCTCGCGATCGCGACCGTCTCCATGTCGGTCCGCGCCTACGCCGACATCCCCTTCCCCGCCCCCGTCCCCGGCGCGATGTCCGACGCCGCTTCGTGGTCCGCCGCGCCTTCCGGCAAGATCGCTTTCGCCGCGCGCGGACGCTCCGCCCACGTGGTCGACATCGCCGGCCTGCGCGTCGTCAAGTCGTTCACGCTCGAGCAGGACGTCCTCGACGTCGCCGCGATTTCCGACGACGCGTTCTTCGCCTCGTTCCCCGGCGGCGCCGCGCTCGTCACGGTTTCCACCCAGGCCCCGACCGTGTGGTGGAAGGACGTCCGCGGGCTCCTTCATCCCGCCCCCGACCGCCACCGCGTCTTCACCGCCCAGGGGACGATCTTCATGGACGGCGGCGCCTGGTCCTGGGCGCCCACAGGCGGGAAGCGCGACATCGAGCCCCTCGCCTTCTCCGCCGACGCACGCTTCGCCCTCCACCCCGACGGGCGCCTGTTCCGCGTCGCCCGAGGATCCGTCGCCGAATTCGCCCTCACCGCCACGCTCCCGCGCCATTTCGCCGCGGCCTTCCTCCCTTCCGACAAGTCCATCCTCCTCCTCGCGACCAACCGGAAGATCCTCTTCGTCGACGACACCACCGGGAAACCCCGCCGCCAATACGACGCCGGCTCCTTCGGCCACCTCGCCGCCGCCGACACCACGCGCGGCGTCATCTACGGCTTCTTTTCGCCGGGCGATTCGCGACCCACCGCGCGCTACGCCATCTCGACAAGGCTCGCGGGACCCGGGAAGTGGTTCAGGTTCGCCGTCCCGAAGTAACCGCGCGCTCTCCAGGGCGAATCTCTCATCTCAATCCGTGGTCGTTATCCGAAGTACATCCGTGCAGAACCATCCGCGCAATCCAACTCTCCATCTTTCTCCATCCCCCCAACTTCACCTCCGGCTAATCCTGCTGCACTCCCCCGTCACCCCCCGCAGCCCCTCCATCCGTTCCCGCAACGGATGCGCACCCGCATACCTCCACCCCCAGTTTCCCTTCGCCAGCCCCGGAACATTCATGCGCGCCACGCTTCCAAGGATCAGCACATCCTGAAGCGGCGCAATCGCCAGCTCCGCGCGGCTGGACCACGCGAGCCGGATGAACTTCCACGCGACGTCGCGGCCGTCCCAGCCGAGGTGGGTGCGGACGCGGTGGCGCTCAGACTCCGTGAGCGCCTCCCACCATCCGGTCGTCGTGTCGTTGTCGTGGGTGCCGGTATAAACCGCGGTGTTCGTGTCGTAGTTCTCGGGGAGGAACGGGTTTTTCGGGTCGCCGTCGAAGGCGAACTGAAGGACGCGCATCCCGGGAAGACCGACCTTCTCGCGCAGGTCGCGGACCGACTGGGTGACGATCCCGAGATCCTCCGCGAGAAACGGCAGCCCGCCCATCGATTGACGCAATGCGTCAAAGAACGCCGCGCCCGGCCCCGGCACCCACTTCCCCTCCTTCGCCGTCTTCGCCCCCGCCGGGACATGCCACGCGTCCTGGAAGCCGCGGAAGTGGTCGATCCGCGTCAGGTCGAAGAGCCGCGCCGCGTGCTTCGCGCGGCGGATCCACCAGGCGTAGCCGGTTTTCCGAAGCTCTTCCCAGTCGTACAGCGGGTTCCCCCACCGCTGCCCGTCCTTCGCGAAATAGTCCGGCGGCACCCCGGCGACAACCGACGGCCTCCGGTCCGCGTCGAGCAGGAACACCTCCGGCGACGCCCACACGTCGCAGGAGTCCATGGCGACGAAGATCGGCAGGTCTCCCAGGATCCGCACGCCGCGCGCCGCCGCGTATTTGCGAAGCGCCGCCCACTGCCGGTGCCACAGGAACTGGCGGAAGGCCGCTTCCTCGATCAATTTCCCGGACGAGTTTCGAAACCGCTCCAGCGATCCCTTGTCGCGTTTGCGGAGTCCCTCAGACCATTCCGTCCAGGCGGCTCCTCGCGTCGCGCTTTTGACGGCGGCGTACAGCGCCCAGTCGTCGAGCCAGGAGGATTCCGCGTGCCAGAAGGATTCGAACTCTTCCTGCAGCTGCGGAAAGATGAATCTCTCGTACGCCCGCTTGAGCAGCCCTTCCCGAACCGGCCGCGCCGCGCCATAGTCCGCCACCCCGTCTCTGAACGTCGTGCCTTCGAGATCGGAAGCGCGCAGCAGCCCGTCAGCGACGAGATCCTCCGGCGAGATCAGCAGGTCTTCCCCCGCAAACGTCGAGTACGACGCGTACGGAGAGTCCCCCGCGCCGAACGGACCGACGGGAAGGATCTGCCACCACGTCTGCCCGGCTGCCGCAAGCGCGTCGACCCACGCGCGGGCGGCGGGGCCGAGGTCGCCGACGCCGAAACGCGACGGGAGCGAGGTGACGGCGAGGAGGACGCCGGAGGAGCGCGGCAGTGGGGTGGCCATGCGGGAAGTCTATCCGCGGTGAAGTCCACCGGCACCGTGGTGGACCGTTTCCGTGTCCCTCCTCTCCTCCGTGCTTTCCGTGCCTGTCGTCTTTCGAAAAACGACGAACACGGAGTCCACGGAGGAGAGGAGGGACACGGAATCGTCAATCAAGGGTCGGCTTTACCCGTTGCCTCTTCTAGAATCCGGGTTCATGCGAATCGCGATGCTGTTCGTCATCACCACCCTTCTCGCCGGTTGCGGCAAGAGCGACTCTTCTTCTTCGTCGAGCGGCTCTTCCTCCTCCCAGACCTGGAAACCCATCTCCGGCGGCCAGGAGTGCCGCTTCGCCGGCGTCGTCGCCGACGTGCCGGGCGGCTGGGCGGTCCGGCAGCAGGGCGACGCAACGATGATCTCCCCGCCTGGCGCGAACCAGACGTCGATCGATGAGGTCTACGCCTTCCTCGGCGCGCCGGCGCTCAAGGACCTGGGCGCTCCGGGGCTCGAGCAATACCTCGATAACTCGCTCATGCAGCTGCTGCAGGTCCCCGTGAGCCGTTCCGGCGAAGCAAAGTCCGTGAAGATCGGCGCGCTCGACGGCCGCGCGTGGACCTGGAGCGCGACGCTCCTGGACGGCCGCCAGGTCGACATCCGCTGCTGGGCGTTCTCAGGCTCGTACGTCGGCTCGCTCGTCGCCGTCGCGACGCCCGACGCCCTCAAGCGCCGTCAGTCCGACCTCGACGCGATCCTCGGCTCCTTCCGCCGCCCCGCGGCCGCCGCCATCGACGCCGCGCGCCTCTGCACCACCTGGGTCCGCGCCTTCGGCTCCGGCACCGCGATGGTCGGCAACTCCAACGAGCAGCGCATCACGTTCGACGGAAGCGGCCGCTACCACTACCACTCCGAGGGAACGTCGCACGGCGTCTTCCACAACGGCAGCAGCCAGACGGACATCTCCGGCTCGTGGAAGCTGCGCGGCGACCAGCTCACCGTCACCGCGGACTCCGGCGAGTCGAAGACGTTCACGGTGGAAGCACGGAACGAGGCTGGAACTGGCGCGGCCGTGATCGCCGTGGACGGGACGGAGTTCAGGCAGATGGACGGACGACGGTGGTAGGTCGCTCTGCGCACCCGGCGCCCGAAGTGGACCGCCGGGGCCAGTAGGGTCACGGGGCTCGTAGACCATGAAAGCCAAGCGTTTAGGTCAACGTACGCGGCCGGTAATCTCGCAAAGTCGCTTCGCAAGGCAGTCTCGAGCATGCTGCGACCTTGAGACGCCCCTCGCCTGCGCCGCTCGATCGAGCAGCGCCAGAAGGGAGTCCGGGATACGGGCGGAGACTGACTTCATCGGCTTGCGCTTTGCCGGCGCGACACGTCGCATCCCTGAATTCTACCGCTGAAAGAGCTCGACGGCTCGCCCATCTGGATCACGCACGACCGCCCTCAAACCCCACGGCCCACTGTTGGGCTTGGTGTCCACGCGTCCGCCGTTCTGACGGACCGAGTCGACCGCCGCCGTTACGTCATCGACGAAAAAACCGAGTCGAAGAGACGCGTCGACGGAAGCTCCTTCCGGCAGCGGATAGATCTCCAGGACCGCGGGACCGGCGGCTGCGGAGAAGTGAACGGGTCCCTTGCCGTGCTGCTCTTCCTGAAAGTCGAAACCGAGGGCTCGATAGAAATCGCAGACGTCCTCCAGGCGGTGCGTTCGGACGACGACGAGCGCAACCTCAGGAACTTTCATTCGCCAATGACCTTCACCAGCACCCTCTTCGCCCGCTTCCCGTCAAACTCCCCGTAGAAAATCTGTTCCCACGGGCCGAAGTCGAGCTTCCCCTTCGTGATCGCGCACACCACCTCGCGCCCCATGATCTGCCGCTTGTGGTGCGCGTCGGCGTTGTCCTCGCCGGTGCGGTTGTGGTGGTAGCGCTCGGGACTCGGGTCGAAGGGCGCGAGCTGCTCGAGCCAGCGTTTGTAGTCCTCGTGCAGGCCGCGCTCGTCGTCGTTGATGAAGACGCTCGCCGTGATGTGCATCGCGTTGACGAGGCAGAGGCCTTCCTTCACCCCGGACTTCGCGACGACCTGCTCGACCTGGGGCGTGATGTTCAGGAAGTCCATGCGGGCGGGAATTTTGAAGGTGAGGTACTCGGTGCTGGATTTCATGAAGTACGCTCCAGGTTGTCGCTATGGCGGAAAGTACTCCATGAATCTGAGTCGAGTCGGGGCCGGCGTCGGATTCGGAAGTGGGAGATTTCCGAAGGGGGTCTGAAGTGGCCGCCTGGCGTCAAGGTAGTGAAAGTAAAAAGCTAGGCGCATCGTCCCCTTCCAGAGCTCCGGATTCTCCTCGGCTTCCCCCCCTTCGGCGAGGAGCCGTGTGCCCTTCTTGTCGAGGATCATCTCGTCATAGGGGACCTGCCAGTTCTCGCGTGGCAATTTCGGGTCGGGCTGCGTGATCTTCCCGACGTTGAAAGGGCCCTTGAGGCCATCGATGACCATTTCCACAAGGAACACCGGTTCATCGGCTTCGACCGGATGAACTCCGACGATTCTGGCCGTCATGGGCATGAGACAAGCGCCTCCGTCGCAAATGTCATCAATCCTGGTTCAGTGGATTGATTTCGTCATGGCCTTCTGGTTGCCTGCGGGGTCGTGAAGAAGCGCTTCAAACTCTACCTCGAAACCTCTTTCTGGAAGAGGCTCGTCGACGACGGCCCGACGCCGAGGCGGGAGATCTCCTACGCGTTCTTCAGAGACGTGATTGGAAAGCACCGCGTCATGGTCGGGAAAAAGGTATTCGAGGAAATCACCCACACCACTCCGCCGGCGCAGCGCAACGCGCTGTTCAGACGCATGGACGCGTGCCGGGCGAAGACAATTCCCGCGACGGCGCAGATCCACGACCTGGCCGAGCAGCTGCTCGTAGCAGGCGGTTGGGGAGAGGGGCGGAGAGCGGACATGGTGCATCTCGCCTGTGCTATGATCACAGGCGCGGATGCGCTCGTCACCTGGGACAAATCGGACCTGGCGAATGACGAAACGCGGAGGATCTTCAAGGCGGTGGCGAAGGAACGGCGACTCACTCTTCCGCACGTTGGGACGCCGATGGAGGTGAAATCGTGCCTCGGGATCGCATGATGGAGGAACTGAAGCGCTACCGTCGCCGGGAATCAAGACGACTGGGCCGCATCATGCGCGCGGGCAAGCTCGACGAGGAAATCCGCCGTTCGAATGCGGAGGCGGATCGGATCTGGAAAGAAGCCAAGGCGCAAATCCACCGCGAAGACGCCGAGGCGCGTCGCCGGTCGAGGAAGTCCTCTGCCTGCACGATGCCTGCGCCGAAGCGCGCGCGCGGCACGGCGCGAGCGCCAAAACGCAAGTCGCGCTGACGTCGAGCCGCGGCCCTACTTCTCTTCCTTCTTCTCGCCTTCCTTCACCTCCGGCAGCGCGAACACGTCGTCCGCGATTTCCCCGTCGCACGTCATCGCGCTGAACGTGTCGGTCACGCGCGCAGACTCGACGCCCTTTTTGGTCTCGACGGTCTCGCGCTTGAGGAGAGCGAGTTTCTCCGCGTCGATCCACAGTTTCATGGCGAGCCGGACGGAGCCTCGCGACGCAGCGTAGGTGACGACGCGTGCGGTGCGCTCGCCGAGTTTCTCGTCGGGCGCGAACGCGAACCCGGAGTATTCCATCGGCGACTTCGAAGCGCTTCCTCCCATCATCTTCGACAGTTCTTTCAGCGGCGCGCGGACGGCCAACTCGAGCACTTTTGCGGCCAGTCCGGCCTCCGCTTCCTCGTCCTCGTAGCCGTCCGGGTCCGTGCGCCTGACGGTTTTCCCGTCGCAGACCGACCTCAGTGAGTATGCGGACTTGCCATCGGGCCCCTTGCCGTCGACCGCGAGCCGCGCGCGGTTCCCTTCCTTGACGTCGATCGCGACCTCGAACGCCTGCTTTTCGTCCCCGGCCGCGACTTCCATCGTGAGCCGGATCGAGACGGTCTTCGCGGAAGCGATCTTCGCCTCGACTTTCTTCACGAGGTCTTCGGCGGCGGGATCTGACTTCGCGGGGGCCGCCTTACCTTCCACGGAGTCAAACGTCGAATCCGGAAGGTCCGCGTCCCATTTCGTCGAGGCGAACGTCAGGACTTCCCGCGTCTCGACGTCTCCGAACTTCTCGACCATCTCGCGCTTCAGGACTTCCAGCGAGGTTTCGTCGATCCACATCCGGTAGACCGATCGCGTCGTTTCGCGCGTCGCGACGAAGGTCACGACGCGCACTGCGCGGTCGCCGATCTTCTCGTCGGGGAGAAATGCGAACTCGGAGTACCCCGACGCCGCCTTTGGACTTGCCTGGAAGTAGCCCCACAGGTCGTTCATCGGGACTCGCAGCAGTTTCTCCCTCGCCTTTTCAGCGAAGTCCGCCGCTGCTGCAGCCGTCGAGCCGCCCCCGGCCAGTTTCACACGGAGCTCTTTTCCGTCGCACGCGGCGCCCTCGACGGCGTTGCCCCCGGTGAGAAGAAGACGCGCCCGGTTCCCCTCCTTGAAGTCGATCTCGACTGCGCGGTTGACCGGGTACTGGCCCAACCGGACGGCCAGGGAAGCGCGAATGCTGACGGTCTTCGCGTTCTGGAGCTTCGCTTCGACACTCTGGAGCAGTTGTTCGGCGGCGGGGTCTGACTTCAGAGGAGCAGGGTCCTCGGCGCGCGAGAGGGAGGCGCAGATGATCAGGGCAATAAGGGGGCGCATAGGTTACTTGCCGTCCTTCTTCCCCTCTTCCTTCACCTCGTTCGTCGCAAAAACTTCATCCGGGATTTCCTCGTCGCAGGTCATCTTTGAATACGTGACCGTCTCGCGCGACTCACGATCCCCTTTCTTCCCGACCCATTCGCGCTTCATCACCGCCAACTGCTTCTCGTCGATCCACAGCTTCATGTCGAGACGAAGCGCTCCGCGCGTGGCGACGAAAGCGACGACGCGCGCCGTGCGGTCGCCGACTTTCTCATCGGGAAGAAAGGCGTATTCGGAGCAGACGAGCGGGTCTTTGGAGAAGGTGCCCTCGAAGGCCATGGAGAGTTCGATGAGCGACACGCGTACGGACATTGCTCTGGCCTTCTCCGCGAAGTCGGCAGCCGCCGGAGCCTCGGTGACGCCCGTCTTCTTTTTCGTGCGCATCGTCTTTCCGTCGCAGGCTGCGCCGCCGGATTCCTGCTTTCCGTCCGCCGCGATCGTGGTCAGGAGCATTTTCGCGCGATTCCCCTCCTTGAAGTCGAGCGCCATGTCGAACTTCATCGGCGCCTTCCCCATTGTCACCTCCGCGGCGCAGCGGATCGACACCGTCTTCGCCTTCTGGATTTTCGCCTCCACCTTCTTGAGAAGTTCCTCCGCGGCAGCGTCGGACTTTTTCGGCGCGGGATCTTCGGCGAAGGCGACGGTGGCGAGGCAAATGGCGATGACGATCGGGCGCATGAGAAGCTCCTGTGAGAGGTGGACAAGGAACGCTATCGAATGGGGCGCGGTCACGCCAGCGGGAACGGCGAGGAGGGACGGCGCCTGCGAGTTATGCTTCGACGCCATGCGGACCACAGTGTTCCTCTTGCTCGGCGCGCTCCTCGCCTCAGGCCAGGCCCCCGCCCCTCTCAAGCTGACCGTCCCGAAAGACCACCCGCGCATCGGCGTCTTGTCCGCCGACCTGGAGAAAGTCCGCGCCAACCTCGCGAACGACCCCTGGAAGGAACTCTGGCGCCATGTCGTCAGCCGGTCGGAGATGGTGCGGCGCAGCCAGCTGGACCCGAAGCGGGCCTTTGGCGGGCAGCCGGGGCAGTCGCAGCGGTTCACGATGACGGAGGGGCTGGAGTGCGTGGCGCTGCATGCGCTGGTCGGGAAAGACGAGGCGGCGGCGAAGGCGCTGTCGGACTTTTTCGAAGCGTGGGATCCCGCGCCGCTGGAGAAGGACATCGCGGACAACGACTTCATGTCGTCGGGGGAGTTTTTCGAAGGGCTTGCCGTCGTGCTCGACTGGACGTGGGACCTGCTGACCCCGGCGGCGCGGACGAAACTCCGCGCCACCGTCGAGCGGCGCACGAAGCACAACTACGACGGGTTCGTCGGAAAGAAGTCGTGGGAGGCCACGACCGACGCGAACAACCACTCGATGGCGTCGATGGGCGCGGTCGGGCTCGCGGCCGTCGCGCTCTGGCACGAAAACCCCGACGCGCCGGCGTGGGCCGGAATGGCGCATGCCAAGATGAAGTCGTACATCGCTTCCAGCTTCGACCCCGACGGCGCCTGCTACGAGGGGACGATGTACGGGCCGTTCGGACTCTTCCGCATCCTCCCCTTCTCCGATTGCTGCTCGCGCTTCGGCGCCGGCGACGCCATGGAGGGATTCCTCGGGAAAGTCCTCGCCCAGCTCACCAACGAGCTCACCCCCGGCCGGGCCCGCATGCTCCCGATCAACGACACCGACGGGAACTTCCACGGGTGGGGCGGGACGCTCTTCCTCTACGACGCCTCGCACCACGAATCCCCGCTCTCCCGCTGGATGTGGACCGACGTCCTGGACCGCTTCGCCGGAAGCGGCGGTCACACGTGGGCGTTCGCGGTGCTGTGGGAGGACGGGCGCGCGGGCGGAACGCCGCCGGAGAAGAAGGTGGCATGCACGAAGGGCCGCGGGACGCTGACGGTGCGTTCGGGGTGGGAGCAGCACGATTTTCTGGCGGCGTTCGAGTGCGGGAAGCGGATTCCGGGGACGCACGGGCAGTCGGACGTCGGGCATTTCCTGATCTACGCGAAGGGTCGCTGCCTCGCCGCGGACACGGGCTACTCGAACGTCGACAAAGAGGGGACGCCGCACCAGTCGATCGGGCACAACCTGGTGCTCGTGGACGGCAAGGGAGAGGTGATCACAGGCGGCGGGCAGGTGACCGAAGGGAAGCTGGTGCAGTGGGAGGAGAAAAAGACGCTCGTCTGGGCGCAGGCCGATCTCACGGGAGCGTTCGCGCAGAAAAACTACAACCCGATGGCCGTCGCCACGCGCTGCTTCCTCGTCCTCACCGGGTCCGACCCGTACGTCGTCGTCGCCGACGCGTTCGTGAAAGACGCCAAGGACCACGAATACGCGTGGCTCCTCCACGGCAACGCCGACTCGAAATTCGACCTCGCGAAAGACCGCGCAACGCACCAGTCCGGCGAAGCGGCGCTTGACATCGTCCCGTGCCTTCTCGACAAGGAGGCGCCGGCGTTCGCGACGGCGCGCTTCCCTTCCGGCAACTTCGGCGAGCACGACATGCTACGCGCGACGGTCAGGGGCAGGCGCTGGCTCGGGCTCACCGTCCTGGCACCTCGCGCTGGCGCCGATGCAGCGGCCGAAGTGAAGCGCGAGATCAAGAGCGGCAAGCTCGTCGTCACCGTGACGCGCGGCGGTGCGAAGGACGAGTTCACCCTTACCGCGGCGCCCAACGGCGGAATCGCGTCGGTGCGCGCTGTCCGGACGATTGACGGGAAACCTGTAGCCGACGAACTGAAGCTGAAATAGCTGCCGTGCGTCAGCGGAAGAAATCGACGACCAGTGGATTGCATTTCGCAGAACCGTTCCGCAGGATGGCCACGTCATGGCCGCTCTCCGCTTCCGAGACTATCAAGGTCGCCTCATCCTCCTGACCGATGAGCGCCGGGAGCATGTTCTGCTGCATCCCGAAATGCGCCGGTGGGTGAAGTCTCTCGGCTCAGTCCTGCGAACCCCGGAAAGAGTCATTCGGTCGATATCCGACCCCTCCGCCGAGTTATTCTATGTCTGGAAGACACGCACGAAGGTCGGCCCGAAGTACGTCTGCGCGGTGTGCATTTTCAAGCGAAGGTCGGCGTTCGTGGTAACCGCGTACCTGACGGACCGCGTCAAGGGAGGCGAAACGCTGTGGCCAAGAAGTCAACCGTGAGGGTGTGGTACGACAAGGAAGCCGACTTCCTCGAGGTCATCTTCGAGAAGAAGCCGGGCTACTTTCGCGAGACTTCCCATGACCAGGTCATGGAAAAAGTCGACCGGAACGGACACGTGATCGGGTTTCACATTCTCCGCGCGAGCCGGATCCGGAAGCCTCTTGAAGTTCATCTGGCCTGACCGTCGCATCGAAGATCCTCAAGATCGACCGGGAGCACGAAGCCAGGCACGCGGCCTCCTGCCCAAGCGGCTCTCCGACGCCCGGCCGCGTGGTAAAGTGAATGCGTGAACAAGCCTTCCTACACGGCCGTACTCACGCGGGATTCGGGCATGGTGCTCGCGCATTGCACCGAACTGGACATCGCCAGCCAGGGACGCACGCCGAGAACCGCTGTCCGGAATCTGCAGGAGGCCGTGGAACTATTCCTCGCGCACGCCGACCCGCGCGAAGTCCGCGGGATCCTGGAAGCACGAGGATTCGCGGTCACTCGCCAGCATGGAAGCCACATGGTCCTGCAGCGTTTGGTAGCCGGGACCACGCAGACGGCGATCGTGCCGAATCACAAGTCCATCCGGGCCGGAACGCTCTCGTCGGTGTCGAGATCACGCCGTCGCAATGGACTTCGAGAAGTCCTTTCGTCATGCGTGGACGAAATGGGCAGAGCGAGAGACCGGAAAAAATGCCTGACGCTGAAACGCGAGGGAACAGCCGCTGAAAGACGCTGCAAAACGGCTACTTCTTTGGCTTCTCGATCAGCGGCTTCAGCTCCGCCTCGATGCTCCGGGTGATCTCCGTGGCCAGCACGTCCTTCTTGAGCGCAGTCTCGAAGTGTTTTTGCGCGTCCTCAGTCCTTCCCTCAAGAAGCGCCTTTGATCCTGCAAAAAAGCCGCGCTCGGAAATGTATCGCGGAAGCGCGTGGCGCGAAAAATCCCCCCTCGGAGGCGCAATGAACTCCGCTTCCGTCATATCGCCGAGCAGGAACCTGGCGCATTCCGCGGCGCGGTCCGGGCCGGGTTTCCGTCCCTTCAGCCACTCCCGCAACCCCTTGTCCGCCGCTTCATTCTTCCCCAGCCTCGTGCGCAGGATCCAGATTCGGAGGTGCGTGAAGTCGTGGCCCCCGCTCTCAAGCTCGACGCTCTTGTCGCGGTCCTCACTTTGCAACTCGACGTTTTTCTCGAGATCCGCCAGCGCGTCTTCCCATTCGCCGACGTCGTAGAGGAGCAGGCCGCGGTTGAGGTAGGCGCGGGCGAAATTGGGATCGAGCTGAAGCGCCATGGTCGCGTCCTTGACAGCGCCATCGACGTCGCGGGCCAGGCGATTGGCGTAGGCACGGTTGTTCCAGACGAGGGCGCAGTCGGAGGAGAGGCGGATGGAGGTGTCGTAGGAGGCAATCCCGCCGGCTAGGTCGCCGTCGTCGACCTTGGCGAGGCCAAGGTCGTTGTGAAAGCCCGCGTTTTCGGGAAAGATCTCGACCGCCTTCTGGAGATCCTCGATGGCGGCCTTGAATTCATGCCTCCTCCACCGCATGAGCCCGCGTTCATGCCAGGCACTGGTTCCAAGCGGGTCGAGACTGATTGCCAGGCTGTAGTAGGTAAGGGCGTCGTCGAACTGCTTCTTCGCCAAGGCGGCGTCGCCTTCCTTGACCGCGTGCTTCGCTGCGGCCGCGTCTTCCGCGAAACTCCGCGCCGCAAGCAGCGCCATCACGCCGGCCACGAGTGCCCGTTTCACGCGCCCATCTTACCGCGTCCAGCGCGCCGCCGGTCTCGTCCGTAGTACCATGCTCACCCCTCGCCGGAGGAATCATGCGCTTCGCCGCCACGCTTTTCGCCGTCGCCCTTCTCGCGATTCCTGCCACCGCCCAGATGCCCCGGCAAGAGGGTACGGACGCGTTCAACCTCGGGGTGCTGGGGGCGGAAGGGCTGCCGATCAAGAAACCCGACGAGGATCTGAAGCTGCCGCGCGGGGCGGTTGCGATCAAGGTGACGAAAGTTCTCGAGGGCGGGCCGGCGCTGGAGGCCGGCCTTCTGGCGGACGACCTGATCGTCGCGGTGGGCGGAACCTATCTGACGACGAGGCACGTGCTGGCGACCTACCAGCTGGTGGCGGCGATGGAAGCGGTGTCGTCGACGAAGAAGGCGGAGACGACGCTGCTGGTGGTGCGGGACGGGAAGGCGCAGAACCTGAAGCTGAAGCTGCCGGCGCTGGGGCCGCACAGCGCGAATTGCCCCACGGGGTGCGGGCGGTGCGAGAAGCTGATCGACGACTCGCTGAAGATTCTGACGGGGTTGCAGGAAGCGGACGGGGCGTTCCCGATCGGGATCGGCGGGCAGAACGGGCGGGTGGCGGTGTCGAGCCTGGCGGGGCTGTCGTTCCTGGCGAACGGGAGCACGACGAAGGAGGGGCCGTACGCGGACAACCTGGCGCGGGCGGCGAAGTGGGTAACGGAGAAGTGCGGCAAGGAAGAGAGCTTCGGCGGGGAAGAACGGCCGCGCGGGGGCGCGAACTGGAACCAGACGAACTGGTCGCTCGCGTACGGATGCCTCTTTCTGTCGGAGATCTACCGCCTCGACCCGACGCCGGAGCTGGAGCAGCGGCTGACGGAGCTGATGCAGACGATCGAGAAGAACCAGGAGGCGTCGGGCGGGTGGGCGCACGGCCCCGGCGGCCCGAACGCTCTCAAGTATCTGGAGTTGCAGATCGTCGGGAATTTCGAGCTCGCGGCACTGGGAGCGCTTCGCAAAGTCGGCTTCAAGCCGTCGCAGGAAGTCATCGACAAGGGTGTGGCGTACATGATTTCGACGTCCGGCGGCGACGGGGGGATCGGGTACAGCGCGAATCCGGGGCAGCAGGGGATGGGGGACCCGGGGCGGACGGCGCTCGGGGTGTGGGCGTTCGGGAACCTGGGGATGCAGGCGCACCCCTTCTACGCGAAGATGGGTTCCTACTTCAAGCGGACGATGGAAGACCTGCCGAACGGCCACGTCTCGCCGATCCAGCACTACACGAGCGCGGCCTTCGCCTGCATGCACCTGGGCCCTGCCTACTGGAAGGACTTCATCGGCATCTTCCGCCTCGAAATCCTGGGCGCGCGGCGTCCGGACGGCACATTCAGTGCGCGGCCGACGGAAGAAACGATGGCGATGCACAACAACACGGACCGGGAGCTCGGCCCCGGCTGGACGACCGCCAGCTACTCGCTGATCATGCAGGTCCCTAACGGGAAACTGAAGATCCTTACCGGAATGAAGTAACTCATTGTCCTGAAGCACTTTCCACACCGGCGGCCACCTCCGCCGGTGTTTTTTTTCTTCCCTTAAGCTCCTTAATTCGCGATGTTGGGGGAATGTTCACCCGCCCGACAGCCGTTATATAGGGCAGGAGATACTGCGAATGAGAAACCTACACCCCGTCCCGGACAGCATCGTCGCCAAGATCCAGATCTTCCTCCTCCAGCCCATTCCGCCGAACGGATCGCAGTTCCGGCGGAAGTGGGAGGACCAGTGCCGCTCGCTGCCTCCCGGCGCCGACGAGGTTCTCCTGGAAACGCTTCGGCGCGGCACGCCCGCCGAGCAGGATTCCGCGCTCGTCGCTCTCAAAAGCCTCGGCTGGGACGTCATGGAGCGCGGAGAGATCGGCGACAAGACCTACATGCTCCGCAGCCGCGGCGAAAAAGAATGGCAGACGATCAGGCCGATGCTGCAGCTTGATTGATTCGGAAGGTCAGGGGCGCGGGAGGGGTCGGGAGTTCGAGCGTGAGTTAACGAGAGAGTTTTGAGGGCGGAGGCGCCGACAGCGCTTCCGCCCTTTTTTTTCTCCATCCACTCACGATATGCTCACGTCCACCCACGGCCCCCTCCGTTGTAGGATGACTCACGCATGAAGCGTCTATCCCTGACTCTGGCGATTCTCCTCTTCCCGGCCCTCGCCTTCGCGCAGGCCGCGAAGCCCGCCGAAGCCCTGACCGCAGCCGAGTCCAAGGAGGCGGAGGCGGCGATCAAGGCATACTTCGAGGGGAAGACAGACGCGGACCGCGAAGCGGCGGTGGAGCGGATGCGGGCGATCGACCATCCGTCGAAGACGGACCTGGGGAAGCTCGCGGGGAAGGCGTTCCAGTGGACGAAAGTCGGCCCGCGGCTGGCGGAAAAACCGAAAGTGACGTGCACGGACCCGGATCACGCGGGCGAATTCGAAATCCAGGTGGCGTCGGGGGCGAAAAAGGGCCAGCCGACCGGCGTCTGCATCGTTCTCCACGGCGGCGGCGCGGGCGTCGGCGACGGCGGGCAGATCCGGTCGCTGCTCGGTGCGCCTGGCCCGGGCATGACGCACGTCTGGCCGACCGTGATCCAGAAGACGGACTCCGCGTGGAACACCGAGCGCGAAGAGCAGTACGTTCTCGCCATCCTCGACGACCTGAAGCGCAGCTACGCCGTCGACACGAACCGCGTCTACATCGCCGGCCACTCGATGGGCGGCTACGGCACCTGGTCGATCGGCCCGCGCCACGCGGATCTCTTCGCCGCCGGCGCCGCGATGGCCGGCGGGATTTTCGTCGGCGGCAAGGACGCCGAGGGAAAGCTCAACATCGCCCGCGGCATCCTCCCCAATCTCAAGAACATGCCCTTCTGGTTCTTCAACTCGACCGACGACCAGCAGGTGCGCCCCGACAGCTCGATCCGCGCGGCCGAGCTGCTCGAGGTGATGAAAAAGGACTACGGCGCGTTCGACTTCGTGTTCAAGAAGTACGCCGACATCGGCCACGGGCTCCCCAAAGAAGGTTGCCAGGAGATCTGGAAGTTCGTGTTCGCGAAAAAGCGCGACCCGCTGCCGAAGCGCGTACTCTGGGAGCCGTCGCGGAGCTACAAGACCGACTTCTACTGGATCCGCAGCTCCGCGGGCGGCGGGAGATTCGACGTCGAGCGCGACGGGAACAGGTTCACGGTGCGGGGAAGCGCCGCGAATCTCTCGATTTTCCTGAACGACAAGATGGTGAAGTTCGATCAGCCGGTTGTGGTCGTCGACGGCGAGGGGAAAGATTTGTTCAACGGCGTGGTGAAACCGTCGCTGGCCGTGATGCTCGACTCGATCGGCCGGCGGAAGGATCCGGAGATGTGGTTCACGGGCGAGGTCATTCTGAAATAGAATGGTCAGGGACGGGAGTCGACGGGAGTTCGAGCGTGAGTCGACGAGAGAGTTTTCGAGAAATTGAAATGATACTTTCTGGAATCGGGCCTCTCTCGGCCACTCCCGGTCGAACTCCCGTCGACTCCCGTCCCTGACCGCTCAGTTACCATAGTCCCATGTTCTCTCGCTGCCTCGCCCTCACCCTCCTCCCCATCCTCGCTCTAGCCCAGGACGAACCCGGCCCGAAGATTACGGAGCCCATCCTCGTCGACGGCGGCACGATCGGCGGCGGCGAGGAATCCCCGATGGGCGGCGTCACCTCGTGGAAGGGCATCCCCTACGCCGCGCCCCCCGTCGGGCCACTTCGCTGGAAATCCCCGCAGCCCGTCCCGCCCTGGCCCGGACTCATGAACTGCACCGACTTCGGCCCCGCCTGCCCGCAGCCGCCGTCCGCCCTCGCCTTGCCGCCGGACGTCCAGAACAAGTCCGAGAGTTGCCTGCGCATCAACGTCTGGTCGCCGGCGAAGCGCGTGACCGACGCCCTGCCGGTCTTCGTCTGGATCCACGGTTCATGCGGCGGATTCGCGAGAGGCGCTTCCTCCGAGCCGATCTACGAAGGCGAATTCCTGGCGAAGCGGAAAATCGTGGTCGTCTCGTTCAACTACCGGCTGGGCGTGCTCGGGTGGCTCGCGCACCCGGCGCTTTCGAAGGAATCCGCTGACGGCGTGTCGGGGAATTACGGGCTGCTCGACCAGATCGCGGCGCTGGAGTGGGTGAAGCGGAACATAGCGAAATTCGGCGGCGACCCCGGACAGGTCACGGTCGCGGGCCAGTCCGGGGGCGCGGCGTGCGTCGCGGCACTCATGGTCTGCCCGAAGGCGAAGGGGCTGTTTCACCGCGCGATCCTGCAGGGCGCAGGGCCGAGGTGGATCCGGCGAAAGCTGCGCGAAGCTCGCGGCGAACTGGAATCGGGCGAGGACCAGGGAGAGTTCCTCCTCTCACGGCTCAAGTGCGTTTCCGACAAGGCGCTCGAAGGATTCCGTTCGAGGTCGCTCGAAGAGCTCTTCGATGCGGCGCGGACGGCGGAAGGGCCGTTCGGCGAGGGGGAGCAGTGGGGTCCGGTGATCGACGGCGTGTTGATCCCCGACGATCCGTGGAAGCTGTGGCGCAACGGCCAGCAGGCGGATGTGCCGATCATCTGCGGCGGGAATGCGAACGACGGGTCGACGTTCGGGGTGCCGAAGGGCGTCGTGGATGTGTGGCAGTACAGAGACTGGGTTAAGCGGGAATTTCCGGGAGACGCCGGCGCCATCTGCAAGGCCTTCGCGCCGAATCTACGCGACGACGTCCCGGCGACGGTCGCGGAGCTGTACTCCGACGCGCTGTCGGTCGAGCCCGCGCGTTTCGCCGCCCGCGCGCACGCGGAGCGGAGGCGCAAGGCGTACCTGTACCTTTTCTCGCGCGTTTCGCCCGGCGCCGAGAAGCGCAGGATCGGCGCCTACCACGGCGCTGAAACTCCCTACACCTTCGGCAACATGGTCGGCCCCGTCGGCCACGACATGGTCGACCACACGCTCGCGAAGAAACTGTGCGACGCGTGGGCGAATTTCGTGAAGACCGGCGACCCGAACGTCGAGGGGTCCGTCGAGTGGCCCGCGTGCGTCGACCAGATGGACGGCTGGCTCGAGATCGGCGACGACCTGCGGGTCTTGAGGGAAGTCCGCAAGGAGCGGCTGGACGCGCTGGCGGAGGCGAGGGAGAAAGAGGAAGCGCCGAAAAAGTAGTTTCAGTTGGCCGTATCTGCGCGTATCAGCGGAGATCGAATTTTGTCTGCGCGACGGTCGTTCTTCGGGGAATGAGACGGTGAAAGCGAGATCCCGTGCGAATCGGTTCAGGCCCGGCTTGCGAGCATGAGGAACGGCGTCGCGCAGATAAAAATCGATCCCCGCTGATCGGCGCAGATGTCTTCTTCGGAGGGATTACTTCTTCGTCTTCTCCTTCAGTATTTCGACGGCCTTCACGAACGCAGCATCCCCTTCGCCCTCCTGCTTCACCTCGATGTCCGGGGCGATCCCCTTGCCCTCAAACGACGTCCCGTCCGGAGTCATGTCGTACCACCTCGAAAACCAGACCGTGACGCCATTCGGCAGCGCAACCGGCGCCGGGTTGCCGCTCGCGCCCCCCGTCGGAAGGCCGACCAGCGTGACGTGCGGAAGACACTTCATCGCCTTCACGAACCCCTCGCCGCTCGACATGCAGCCGGGACCCGTCAGTACGACAACGGGCTTCGTGAAAGTCTTTCCCTTGCGGGGAGCGACACGTCGTTCATGTTCCTGGCCGAAATCGTTCGACTTCGGACCGTTGCGAAAGCGCGCCTTGGCATAGACGCGCTCCTGATCCGCGAAGATCGATGCGAATTCCTGCGCCCATTTCTCATTTCCCCCGGAATTTCCGCGGAGATCGACGATGAATCCCGGCGCGTCGAGCCGGGCGTCAATCTCGGCAACAATCTTTGCGGCCGTCGCTTCGTCCAGAACGAGCGACCCTATGGCGACGACGCCGAACCCGTCAGCGGTCGTTCCCGCAAAGGCCACCTTCCCGATCTGGACCGGTGACTCCAGTTGCTTCCCGACCCATTTGTAGTCGAAGTTCCGCGCCCACTTCCGCTCGAACGTCCCGACGCGCGACCCGTCGGGCTTGTCCAGGTACACGTGCGGGTCCTGCAGTTCCGCCAGAAGGTCGCGCGCGGCGGCGGCGAATGCCTCCGCGTCCGCAGCGCCTTCGAGCTTCGCGCGGTGCCGTTTCACCATCGCCGGCCAGTCCAGCTTCTTGAGGTCGAAGTAACTGTAGTGGCGGCCCAGCTGCCGCAGGAGCACGCCCGCGCTGTCCTCCGGCGCCAACTTTTCGAGGACGAATTTCCGCGCCTCGAGGCGGCCGGTCTTCGAGAGAAACACCGACACGCGGACGACCGGTGTCTTGACCTGCGGCATCAGCATTTCGAACGCCGTCCAGTCCTCCGAGATCACCCGCTCTCTCGCTTCGACGAGCGGTTGCGCGCCGTCGCCGAGGCCGGCTAGCCCGATCCACGCGTTGTCGAACTGGCTCCCCTCGACTTTCAACCCGGTGACGCGCGCCTCGAACGTCAGCCGCAGGTACCCCTCTGCCTTCCCCGACATCTCCTGCGAAAGGACGCGCCAGACCGCGGTAGAGCCGTCGCCGCCGAGCTGCACGCCCCCGTCCTCGCCCTTCAGAATCTCCGATTCCTTTCCGCCCGGCGCGCCGGCGCCCTTCGCGGCCTTCCAACCCGCGGGAAGCCCTTCCTTCCATTCGGCGAAATCCGCGTTCGTGAGCAGGTTGTCCCCGGCGAGAACCGGAAGCGCGAGCAGCACGGCAAGAATGGTCCGCATCCCTTTCCCCTTGAACGCGCGCCGCGCGGGGCGCAACCTGAGCGCATGCTACCGCGCTTCGCCCTCCTTCTCGCTCTCGCCGGCGCGGCCGCCGCCGAGGAGCCGCTTCGAGACCGCTGGATTTACGTCTCGCGGAATCTCTGGGTCGACAAGAACCTCGATGAAGTCGAGGCGCTCTTCCGGCGCGCCGCGACGGCGGGGTACACGGGCGTTTTGCTTGCGGACTCGAAGTTCTCGCGGCTCGAAGACATGGACAAGCGGTACTTCTCGAATGTCGACCGCCTGAAAAAGGTCGCGGAGGGGCTGAAGCTGGAGATCGTGCCGGCGGTGTTCCCGATCGGGTACTCGGAGGGGCTGTTGTCGCGCGATCCGGACCTGGCGGAGGGGCTGCCGGTGCGCGACGCGCTCTTCGTGGTGAAGAACGGCGAGGCGCGCGTCGTCGCGGATCCGGCGGTGGAGCTGCGCGGCGGGGACATGGCGGACCTGTCGAAGTGGGACTGGAAGGACGAGACGGTCGTCGCGGACGGCGGCGCCGCGCTGATGAAGGACCCGAAGCAGAAAAACGCCCGCATCGTGCAGAAGGTCAAGGTCGCGCCGTGGCGCCAGTACCACATCTCGGTGCGTGTGAAGACAAAGGACTTCCGCGGCGAGCCGCGCGTCGCGGTGCTCGCGGGCGAGCGGTCGCTCAACCACGCGAACCTCGGGGCGAAGGAAACGCAGGACTGGACGGAACACCACGTCGTCTTCAATTCGCTCGAGGCGTCCGAGGTCGGCGTCTATCTCGGAGCGTGGGGGGCGGAGACAGGCTCGCTCTGGTGGGACGACGCGAAGATCGAGGAGTCAGGCCCTGTGAATCTCGTCCGCCGCGACGGCGCGCCGCTGATCGTCACCGAGGACGGCGGGCTCCCGCTGGTCGAAGGCAAGGACTTCGAGCGGCTCGCCGACCCGAAGATGGGAACCGTCCCGTGGCGCGGCGGCTACGAAGTCTGGCACGAGCCGCCCGTCCTGAAAACGGCCCTCAAGGACGGCGCGCGCCTCCGCGTCTCCTACTTCCACGCGATCACCGTCCACGACGGCCAGGTCATGGTCTGCCCTTCCGAGCCGAAGACGCTGGAGTTGCTGCGCGACCAGATGAAGCGCCTTCACGCGGCCTTCGGCGCAAGGGCCTACTTCATGTCCCACGACGAGATCCGCGTCATGGGCTGGGACGACGCCTGCGCAAAACGCGGCCTCGACGCCGGCGCGATCCTCGCGGACAACGTGAAAGCCTGCACGAAGATCGTCCGCGAAGTCGCCCCCGGCGCCCGCATCTTCGTCTGGAGCGACATGTTCGACCCGAACCACAACGCCCGCGCGAACTACTACCTCGTGAAGGGCGACCTCAAGGGCTCGTGGGAAGGCCTCGACAAAGACGTCATCGTCGCCTGCTGGTACTTCGAGAAGCGCGCCGAGTCGCTCAAGTTCTTCGCGGACCGCGGGCACAAGACGCTCATCGCCGGTTACTACGACGGCGCGCCGAAGCAGATTTTCAAATGGCTCGACGCGGCGAAGGCGGCCGGAGGATGCGAGGGCGTGATGTACACGACTTGGGAGAACAAGTACGAGGACTTGGAAGAGTTCGGAAAGTACTTGAGGATCTCCAAGTAACGGTCCGAAATCAAATCCGGGTTCCGCACAAGACAGGCGAGGAGGGTCGATGACAGCAACGACGAATCGGAACTGGCCATTTCAGGCTCCAGACTCAGCCTCGGAGTTGCTGAAGATCATCAAGGAATTTCCTTCCTTTCGCGAATTCCGCTGCACATGCGGCTCTTCCTCTCGATCCTCTCCGCTCGACATTTACGCGACGTGCCCGAACTGTCTGATGAAATTCAAACAAAGATCATTCGGCGGCGGGCCGGAAGTGGAAGATTTCTTTGACGCGGTGCTTGAATGGGCGGGGCGCGCGGATGCAAGGGAGTTTGCCAGGCGGAGGCAACGCGATATCCAGAACGACCCCGATTTCGAAGACTAGCCCGCGTCTCCACGGCTCGGCAGGTTCGACTGATGAGTGCCGCTCGGTAGGAGGCTGGATGATGAGCGCTCGGCCGATCTGCTCGCGAAACCTGCGCTTGCTGAACTCGGGAAGTTTCATCCGAATACTAGCTTTCACCGTACGATGAAACACTGGAATAAAATATGCATTGAATCCGTCTACAATTTGTGCAATACTTTCACCGTATGGTGAAACATAAGTCTGCGGTGAAACATCCGGAAAGTTCCCTCCTTGATCGGATCGCGGAGTGTTTCTCAGCACAGTTCAAGGACGCCGGACTCGCTTCTCCAGAATTAAAGCCCACCTCAAGCCTGAGCCCCGCCGACCTCGAATTCGCAGCCGAGGTCGGGCCGAAGAAGGTGGACTTGCTCGTCGCCGTTCGCAACAACCTGGAGCCGCGTCTCGCACGCGCCGCACTCTTTGACTTGAACCTGGTCTCACGCCATCGTCCTGGCTGCTTCACGATCCTCGCAGGGACCTTCATCAGCCCCCGGGTCCGCGAACTCTGCCGCGAATCGGGAGTCGGGTACTTCGACCTCATGGGAAACGTCTACCTGCGCTTCGAGACCGTTCTGATCGATCGCAGTTCGGCCCAGCGTCCCCCGGCCGCCGACAGGCCTCTGAAAACCGTCTTTTCATGGAAGGCCAGCCGGATCGTGCGCCACCTCCTCTCCAATCCGAAAGAGGCTTACGAAGTCCAGCAACTGGCACAGGTGTGCGATGTCAGCCTGGGCCTGGCTTCAAAGGTCAAGACCCGGCTGATCGACCTGGATTACGCCCGACACTCGAAGGACGGAGTCCACGTCGTTAGGCCCGAGGCCTTGCTGCGAGACTGGGCGGCGCACTACTCCTGGCGGTCGCATGAGATTCTGGACTGCTTCGGGAAGGGCTCCATGGATTCTCTCGAAGGGGAACTGTGCCAGTTGTGCACAAGCCGTTCGCTCGAATTTGGATTGACGCTCTTCTCAGGCGCTGCCCGAAGAGCCCCGATGGTCGATTACGCAAGGGGGTTCGCCTATGTGCAGGCACGCGAGGGAGGTCTTGGCCGGATCGCGCGAGAACTGGGCTGGAAGCCGGTGCCCTCGGGAGCGAATTTCACGCTGCTAGCGCCGGCAGACGCAGAAGTGCTGATCAACCCGCGCGAGTGGGGTGGCGCGAAGCGAATCGTGAGCGACCTTCAGTTGTACCTCGACCTCGCGAGCTTCTCGGGACGAGGCGAAGAAGCGGCCGAACAGATCCTCGAGCAGAGGATTCGGCCGACATGGTAGAGAGAAGCGGGTATTCGGCGGACCTCGTCGGGGCCGCGCGCTCCGTGCTCATCGAGGTCGCGCACATTCTCGGCGAGTACCGGAAAAACTCCGTGCTGGTCGGCGGATGGGTCCCCTGTCTGCTTCTCCCGGATTCGCCTGAACCTCACGTCGGTTCCCTCGACGTGGATCTTGCGCTGGACATCGGCCAAATCGGCGCCGCGCGCTACAACTCGCTTCTCAAGACGCTAGAGAACGCGGGCTACTCGCCGAGCGGCAAAGCGGATTTTCAGTACGTCCGCCAGGTCAGAGCCGCCTCGGGCCGGATCATCCGGGTTCCCCTGGACCTGCTGGCGGGAGAATACGGAGGTCGAGGAAAGAGGCACCAGACGCAACGGATCCAGAACCTAAAAGCCCGGAAAGCACGCGGTGCAGACCTCGTCTTCAAGAACGCTGACATCATCACCCTGACGGGGGAGCTGCCGGACGGCCGCAAGGACAAGGTCGCGCTTAGAGTGGCGAGCCCGGTAGCGTTTCTCTCGATGAAAGGAATGGCGCTCGCCGGACGCACCGACAAACCGAAGGACGCCCACGACATTGCATTCCTTATCCGGAACTGGCCCGGTGGAATCCCGAAACTCGCGCCGCTCATGAAGGGCCTCTTGAAGAACCGGCTTGTGCAGGAGGGGCTCGGCAAAATCAGAGCGAAATTCCGGTCACCCGACGACTTCGGTCCCGTTTCGATCACGGCATTCGCTCAACTCCAGGACCGTGAAGCGCGGCAGATCCTGGCGCGCGAATCGTACGAAACGGTCACGGCATTGCTCGACGCGCTGGGGATCGAACCGTGGACCGGACTTTGACGGGCCGCTGCCTATTTCTTTTCCGGTCCCCGTGATCCCAGCTCGCGATCCATCTCCAGCAGCGCCACGGCGTCGTTCTTGATCAGCTGGAACTTCGCAACAATGTCGCGCGACTGCTTCTCTTCTTCGACTTGCTCCGTCAGGAACCACTGCAGCTCGACCATGAGCGAGAACGCCTTCTCCTTCTGCGCCGTCTCGTAGAGCGCGTCGATCCGCTTCGACACGTCCTGCTCCTGTTTGAGCGCGACTTCGAAGACCTCCTGCATCGACTTGAATTTCACTTTCGGCTCGGGGATCGCATTGAGCCTCACGCCGCCGCCGCGATTGATGAGGAAGTCGAGAAGCTTCATCGCGTGGTCGTATTCCTCGGCGCTCTGTATGCGAAGCCATTTCGCAAACCCGTGGAAATTCTGCGCGGAACAGTGCGCGGACATCGCGAGGTAGGTATAGGAAGAAACGAGTTCGTTGTTGATCTGCTCGTTGACGGCCTCGAGGACGACGGCGGTGACCATATGCTCCCCCCGGAAAGGTGATTTTGAGATGACGGCGTGGGCATTTTGCGCGGAGGAAGCGGAAAGGGCAACGCTTCAGGTCGACAGTCGGGCGGCGAGAGCGGCGACGTCGGGCCAGCCGTAGGCGACTTCCTCGAGCTCCTGCGCGCCGATTTTCCCCAGGGTGGTTCCGTCCAGGACGCCGCCGTGTTTCTCGTAGAAGCGCCGGCCGGCGAGGTTGTCGCGAAGGACCCATACGAGCATCGAGCGCCGCTTTTCTTCCGTAAGCCACGCCGCGCTCGCCGCAAGGAGCCGCTTCCCCGCCCCGTGCCGCGCAGCCCCGGGGCGGACGTAGATCGCGTAGAGCTCCGCGTCGTACGCGCCGTGCAACTCGCGGATCGGCCCGGCGACGGCGAAGCCGAAGACCGCACCGTCCGCCTCCGCCACAAACGTCTTCGTGCCGGGCGTGACGAAGCGCTCCCGGCGGCGCTTCTCGAACGACTCGTACGACAGCGACGCCAGGTGCGCGGCGTCGACGATCCCGGCGTAGGCGGCGCGCCACGTGTCGACGTGGACGCGCGCGATGGCGGGGATGTCGGCTTCGGCGGCGGGGCGGATGGTCATGCGGGAGCGGCGCCCTTATTCAGGAAGCGCCCCAGGACGACGAACCACGGGACCAGGAGGACCGTAATGACACCGGTCGTGACCTTGAGGCCAGGCATCCATTCGGCCATTCCGGACGCGGTCATGCCGAAGCCGACGATCCAGATCGCCCACGACCACACCCTGAGCCACGAAGGCATGCCGCGCGTCGCCATCGTCAGGATGACGCCCGCGACGCAGTAGAAGCCGTTCGCGTAGACGGTCGTCCAGAAACCGGCGCCGAGCAGGACCAGGTAGAGATTCTCCCGGTTAGCCGCCACCAGCCGCGCTTCCCACGTCAGGTCGAAGCACGCGCCGAGGCACGCAATTCCCAGCGCGACACGGGCGGCCGTTCGGGAGCGGACGTGCGACCCCCACAAGCCGTAGAAGGCGAGCAGGCTGAGAGCTCCGAGCATCCAGCAGATCCAGCTCGCGCGCCACAGCGCCAGGTGCGACTCGAGCCACTCGATCCGGGCGGGCCACGGAATCCCGTCGTCGGCCGCGGGCCGGATCACGATCAGCATCGCCAGCGCGGCGGCGGCGTGAATCGCGGCGGCCACCAGCGGAATCGCCGCGGACGCGAACGACTGGACTTCCGGTTGGCGTTCATCGAGCATCGAGGTCTTCGGTTCCACATTCGGAGGATAGGACATGCGCCTCTTCCGCGTCATCCTCCCCGTTGCTTCCCTCGAGAAGGCGGCTGCGTTCTGGGCCGCGCTCTCGGGGCTGCCGGGGAAGCGCGTTTCGCCCGGGCGGCACTACTTCGATTTCGGCGGGACGATTCTGGCGTGCTTCGACCCGCGGGCGGACGGTGACGGCTTCGACGCGACGCCGAATCCGGACCACCTGTATTTTGCGGTGGCTGACCTCGACGCGGTCTTCACTCGCGCGAAATCCGCGGGGTGTCTGGAGCTGGAAGCGGCAATCCGGACGCGGCCGTGGGGCGAGCGCAGCTTCTACGCGAAGGACCCGTTCGGGAACCCGGTCTGCTTCGTGGACGAGAAAACTGTTTTCACGGGAAAGTAGGCGGGAAGCCTCGACGGATTGACACCGCTTCCCCGAATCCGTCAGACTCCGTCGCATGGCCACGCCGCTGATGGAGCAGTACGCCGCGATCAAGAAGCAGCATCCGGACGACCTGCTGTTTTTCCGGCTTGGCGATTTCTACGAGATGTTTTACGAAGACGCGAAGACGGCGGCGCGGACGCTTGGGATCACGCTGACGTCGCGGTTCAAGGGGGAGCAGGCGGTGCCGATGGCGGGGGTGCCTGCGGTTTCGTACGAGAACTATGTGGCGAAGCTGCTGCGGGCGGGATTCCGGGTGGCGGTGTGCGAGCAGACGCAGGATGTGGAAGAGGCGGAGGGGCTGGTCGAGCGGGGCGTCGTGCGGGTGATGACGCCGGGGACGCTGACGGAGCAGAATCTGCTGCAGGCGAAGTCGGCGAATTTTCTTGCGGCGGCGTGTCCGGCGAAGGGCGGGGTGTTTTCGCTGGCTTGGGCGGACCTGTCGACGGGGCATTTTCACGTGGAAGGGCTGGCCGAGCGGGAGTTGCTCGACGAACTCACGCGGCTCGCGCCGTCGGAGCTGCTCGTCCCCGAGAATCTGCGCGAGGCGGAATGGCTCGCGCCGGTGAAGGACGCGCTCAGGGTGTGCATCACGCCGGCGCCGGAGTGGGACTTCGAGCCGGCGCGGAGCGAGGAGATTCTCGGCAAGCAATTCGGGACGACCGGGGTGGGCGGCTTCGGGCTCGACGGGATCCCGCTTCCGGCCGCGGCGGCGATCGTGGAGTACCTGCGGCGGACGCAGCGGACGGAGCTGCGGCATCTTGCGCGGATCATGCCCTTTACGCGCGATGGCCGCGTGTTCCTCGACCGCGCGACGCAACTCGGGCTCGAGCTGACGCAGACGATGCGCGGCGGCGACGACAGCGAGACGCTGCTCGGCGTGCTCGACAAGACGTCGACGGCAATGGGCGCGCGGCTTCTGCGCGACTGGCTGCTTTGCCCATTGCGCGACGTCCCCGCAATCCGGCGGAGGCACGACGCCGTCGAGGAGCTCGCGCGCCAGCATCTTTTCCGCCAGGAACTCCAGGCCGCGATGCGCCGCATGGGCGACCTCGAGCGGCTCGGGGCTCGGCTGGGAAGCGGCCGCGCGAACGCGCGCGACCTTGGCGGAGTCGCGGCGACGCTCCTGCAGGTGCCGGATCTTGCCGATGCGCTGACGACCGCGAAGTCCGCGCTTGCCGGCGACGTCGCCGCTTCGCTCGACCCGCAGACGGACCTCGCCGAAACGCTGACGCGCGCGCTGACCGAAGACCCGCCGATCCCTCTCAAGGAGGGCGGCCTCATCCGCGACGGCTTCGACGCGGAGCTCGACCGCGTCCGGTCGCTCATGAAAGACGGCCAGTCGTGGATCGCGCGGTTCCAGGCGGAGGAACAGAAGCGCACCGGGCTGGCGGTGAAAGTCGGGTTCAACCACGTGTTCGGGTACTACATCGAGATCACGCACGCGCAGGCGGGCAAAGGCGCGGTGCCGCCGGAGTACATCCGGAAGCAGACGACGAAGAATTCGGAGCGGTACATCACTCCGGCGCTGAAGGAGCACGAGACGGAAGTGCTGAATGCGGACGCGGCGGGGAAGAAGCGCGAGTACGAGGTGTTTCTGGAGCTGCGCGAGCGCGCGGCTAAGGGGGTGGCGACACTGCTCAAGACGGCGGCGGCGATCGCGGAGCTGGACGTCGTGGCGTCGATGGCGCAGGTTGCGGTCGAGCATCGCTACGCGCGCCCCGTCGTCGACGACTCCGGCGCGCTCGAGATCAGCGAAGGCCGCCACCCGGTCCTCGAGCGCTTCACGCACGACCGTTTCGTCCCCAACGACGCCGCGCTGGACATCGACGGCGCGCGGATCGGGCTGATCACGGGGCCGAACATGGCGGGGAAATCGACGTACATCCGGCAGGTCGCGCTGATCGTGCTGATGACGCAGGCGGGAAGCTTCGTCCCCGCGGCGGCCGCGCGCATCGGCGTCGTCGACCGGATCTTCACGCGCGTCGGCGCCGCGGACGAGCTCACGCGCGGCAATTCGACCTTCATGGTCGAGATGAATGAGACCGCCGCGATCCTGCACAACGCGACGGCGCGGTCGCTCATCATCCTCGACGAGATCGGTCGCGGGACGTCCACCTTCGACGGGCTGTCGATCGCCTGGGCTGTGACGGAGTACCTTCACGACCGCGTCGGCGCCCGCACACTCTTCGCCACTCACTACCACGAACTCACCGAGCTGGCCAAAGCCCTTCCCGGCCTCCGCAACCTCCACGTCCAGGTCCGCGACTACAAAGGCCGGATCGTCTTCACGCACCGCATCGGCCAGGGCCCGACCGACAAGTCCTACGGCGTCCACGTCGCGCAGCTCGCCGGACTGCCGAAGCCGGTCATCGACCGAGCCGGCGAAATCCTCAAGCGCCTCGAAGACCAGGAACTCGAGGTCGCCGACCGGCCGAAATTCGCGCGGCAGGCCAGCGCCGCCAAAGCGCTTCAGAGGTCGCTCTTTGGAGAAGAGTCGCCGCAAGAGGGGCGGGGTGGGCAAGGCAGCGGGCAGGCGGGCGGGCGGGCAGGCGAGCAAGCAACGACGTAGTCGTCCGCGAGCAGTGGTGGATCCGAATTCATGCCTTGAAAGGATCTGTTCGACGCCCGCCAGTCCTTGATCTGCGGGCGCAGGACAAGATTGCCGCGGCCGATGTCGCCAGATGGAAGGCGTTCGTGCAGAAGGCGCTTCTTGCGCGCGGGCGGCACGACGGCAGGGAGGTCTACCGGGGCACGCCGGCTCAGAGCCTCTCGGCGCTCGTCGAGTCCATGGCAGCGAAGAAAGTCCCTGAACTGCTGTTCACGTCGCGGATCGACCTGAAGAAGTAGTCCCGGAAGCTATACTTCGCGCCTCACCCTCGGAGAACGCCCATGGACATGCGCGAGCTGCTGCAGAAGACGGTCGAGCAGGGGAAGTGGATCAACATCCGCGAGGCAGGCGGGAGCTGGGTTGTGACGCTCGATCTGAAGGGGGGCCGCAAGCAGACGGTGACGGTGTCGACGTTTTCCGAGGGCGGGCACCAGTACGGGCGGCTGAAGTCGAAGATCGGACCGGCCGCCTCCCTCTCCAGCCAGCGGCCGACTTCCGCTCTCAAGATGAACGCCGGGCTGACGCACGGATCGCTCGCGATCGACGGCGAGGACCTCGTCATCCAGGAAACGATCATGCTCGCCGAATCGACGCCGACTCACCTGCTCGCGTCGCTTCAGTACATCGGCGAGGCCGCGGACCGGTACGAGAAGATGATGGGCGGCGGCGCGGACAAACACTAGGGCCCTTCAAAGTCGTTCCCACCCCGCGTCCATCAGGTCCTTCGATTCCGAAGGCCAGCGGCGCGAATCGTGAAGCGCCTTGAGGTCCTCGAGAATGTCCCTCATCCGCCGCAGCGGTTCCGGGGCGGCGGACTTGAGCGCTTCCTCGATCGCCTCCTTCGCTTTGCGCCCGAAAGACCGGAGCTTCGCGTCTGCCGCTTCTCGCGTCTCCTGCGCGTCGGCGTCGAGGTCGCGGATTGCCGCGGCGATCACGGCAGAGTCTTCGGCGGACGGCTGACCGGAAGCGCCTTCCCGGCCTGTCGCTATGCCGAGGTCTTTCCCCCACACCTGGCCGTCCTCCGAAACCACGAGCGTCATCCAGCCCGTGACGCCTCGCTCGGCCGGGATGGCGATGAACGCGAACGCCTTCGCGCCCTCCCAGGCCTTCGCGTCGGCGTCGGGCCCGTCGGCCGCGAACGCGTTTCCTGATTCGTCGAGCTCCAGCGCCGTGAAGCGGTAGCCGCTCCAGGGCGCGGCCTGCGCGGCGGCGAGGAGCCGCGGGCGCGCGGCGACGCCATCAGAAGCGGGAAGCGGACGCAGGTCGGCCGCGGCTGCCTCCGGCGGAATCAGCGCGATTGCGTTCCCTTCTGCGTCAGCCAGCCGCGCGAGGCCGGACCAGTCGCCGGCCCAGAAATCTGCGGCCCCGTTGCCGTCGAGATCGCCGTCGCGCAGCTTCCCCTCCGCGGCCGCCGCGGCCTTCAGCAGCTTGATCGACTCCACCTGATTTTTCAGCGGACGGTGCGCCTCGCGCTGCCCCATGAATTTTCCCTTTGACCACCTCAGTACCAGCGACGTCGCGCGGTCTGTCGAAATCGCGACGACCCGTTCGCCCCCGTCCACCGGCGACGACTTCGCAAAGCCCATGAGCGGCGCGATCGCCAGCGTCCGCTCGTTCTCTTCCGCTTCCCCTTCCACCAGCACTTTGATGAACGCGCGGTCGTGGCGCGCGACGGCGGTCGCGAGAAAACGCCAGGCTTCTTCGCCGTTTTCCGGCGCGGCTGGAAGCGCCCACTCGACTTTCGCCTGGCAGGAGTAGCACTGCTGCGCATTCCAGCCGAGAGTCGATTCGCAGTAGGGACACGCCGGCGAAACGGATTTCCGGTCCCAGTCGGGTGGAAGGGCCACAGCCGCGAAGCAACCGAGCAAGAGCAGGATCAACGTGCGCATCGACGTCCATCATACTTGACAATCGCGCCGGATGGGCTGGCGCCGCGCGCCGCAGGAGGACGGCAACCCGGTCGCTCAGACGCCGGCCGCGAGGAGCTCGAAGACCTGCGCGCCGTGACGCTTGATCGCGGGGACGAGCCCCTGCTCGCGCATGAGCGATTTCACGATCGGCGTGAGCGGTTCCGCGCGGAATTTCTTCCCGCTGGTCGGCAGCACGATTTCGCCTGAGTTGATGTTGACGGACAGCTCGGTCTCGTCGGCCACCGCGGCGTAGAACGCGTCGTCGGAAACGACCAGGAACGGGAGCGCCTCGTTGACCAGGTTGCGTTTGTGGATGAACGCGTAGCTGCGCGCAATGACGAGTTTGATGCCGGCGCCCTGCAGCGCCCACACAGCCTGCTCGCGCGAGGAGCCGCTTCCCCACCCCTGCCCTGCGACGATGATGTTCTGGCCCTTGCGCACCTTGTCCGCGAATCCCGGCTTGACGAAGTGGAAGCACTTCTCGCCCAGTTCTTCCGGTTTCACCAGGTGGCAGAATTCGCCCGGGATGATGGCGTCGGTATCGATGTTGTCGCCGAACTTCTGCACGCGGCCGCGCACGGTCCAGGGCTGGTCGACGGCGACGTCGGTCGAGACGGCGTGCGCGGGGACGACGTCGATCTCGGGCTCGGTGGTGACGACATTCGGGAGCGGGGTCTTGCGGTCGCGGCCGAGGAGTTTCTCGAATCGTTCGCGGTCGACCTTTGCGAGGAACGGCCGCGGGTCGGCGACCTTGAGGGAGAGGGCGGAAGCGGCAACGGTCGGGCCGCTGGCGAGCCACGCGAGTGAGCCTTCGCCCATGCGGTTGGGGAAATTGCGGTTCTGCGATGAGAGCCAGGTTTCCCCCTTCCCCGCCTTCTCGCTCGCGACGCCGAGGCACATGGAGCAGCCCGGAACGGAGACGCGGAAGCCGGCCTGCTCGTAGATTTTCCACAGGCCGGCGGCCGCAAGGTTGCGCTGGATGGAGAGGTCGCCGGGAACGACGAGGCGATTCGCCGAAGAAACCGGTTTCTGGTCCTTCAGGACCTGTTCGAGCACGAGCGCCGACAGAACGAGTTCTTCTTCCGTGGTCGTGCAGGCTCCGATGAACACGCCGTTGAGCGCCATGCCGGCGTGCTGCTCCGCCGTGAACACGTTGTCGGGGCTGAATGGCTTCGCGACCAGCGGGACGATCTTCGCGAGGTCGATCGGAAAGCGCGCGACGTAGGGCGCGCCATCGTCGGCCCGGAACCACTTCGCGCCGTCGTTGTGCGACTTGCGTTTCGAAAGCCAGGCCGCGACCTGCCCGTCCGCTTCGAAGATCCCGTTGAGCCCGCCGAATTCGGCGGTCATGTTGGCGATGGTGAAGCGCGCGTCGGTGGTAAGTTCGCGGACGCTCTCGCCGCGGAACTCGACGGAGCGCTCCATGGCGACGGTGTTGCGACCGAGGTCGCCGAGGGTCCGGAGGATGATGTCCTTGCCGCCGATCCCGAACCCGGGCTTGCCGGAGTAGACGACTTCGATCGCTTCGGGGACCTCGATCCAGCTCGTGCCCAGCACCATCGCGGCCGTGATGTCCGCGCCGCCGAGGCCTATCGAAAACGCGCCCATCCCGCCGTGCGACGACGTGTGAGAGTCGGCGCCGAGCACGATTTCGCCGGGCTGGACGAGATCCCGGTAGAACTTCGTGTGGAGGATCGTGACGTTCGCGTCGTAGAAGTGCGTGATCCCCGCTTCCTTTGCGAAGTCGCGCGAAAGCTGCGTCAGCTTCTGCGCGCGCTTGTCGTTGGCGAGCGTGACGGGATCGACGGTGTGATCTACGGCGAGAAAGAAGCGGTCCTTGTCGTAAACCGGCGGCCGTCCGAGCATTTCGTATGTCCGGTCCATGCCGTTCCACGCGAGTTCGCTCGCGATCGTCCAGTCGACCTTCACCTGCAGGATGTCCCCGGTTCTGACGAACGGTTTCGTCAGCCCGATCGCATGCGCCGCCAGAATCTTCTGGGTGAGCGTCATGGGGTTCGTCTTCGGCATGCGTTCGATCATAAGCCTCCCCCGGGGGTTCATAAAGGAAGAGCTTCCCGATCGGGGGGCTTGATAGACGGCGTTGGGCTGCGTAGGCTCCGCGGCCCATGCTCTCCGGGAAAAGCGCCGTGCCGCAGCTCCGCGCCGAAGACGTCTTCGGCGAGGAAGGACTGCTCGCGAAGGCGTTTCGCGGCCACGAATGGCGGCCGCAGCAGCTCGCGATGGCGGAAGGCGTGGAGCGCGCGCTTGCCGCGAAGCAGCACCTCATCGCGGAGGCGGGGACCGGGGTCGGCAAGAGCTTCGCTTACCTCGTGCCCGCGATCCTGCACGCGCTTCGGGCGGAAAAACCCGTCCTCGTCGCCACGAACACGATCGTGCTGCAGGAGCAGTTGGTCGGTAAGGACATCCCGGCGCTTCAGAAAATCATGCCCGTGAAATTCACGGCGGCGCTCGCGAAAGGCCGTGGTCAGTACCTCTGCGGTCCGCGGCTGCGCCTCGCGGTGGAGCAGCCGGAGCTGGCGTTCGAGGACGACCCGGGACCCGTGACGGGAAAGATCGCGGCGTGGTATCGCGAAGGCGGGATCTGCGACCGGACGTCGGCGCCGTTCGCGATCCCGGAGGATGTCTGGTCGAAAGTCTGCTGCGACGACTCGTGCACGCCGGCGTCGCGCAAGGAGCGTCCATGCCACTACCATCTCGCGCGCAAACGCCTTCACGCGGCTCAAGTCGTCGTCGCGAACCACGCGCTGCTCGCGATCGACCTCAAAGTCCGCGCGAGCGGCGGAAAACTGCTGCCCGACGCGGCCGCGGTCGTCATCGACGAGGCCCACGCGTTCGAGAAAGTCGCGCTGGACCAGATGGGCCTTGAATACCGCCGCAGGCCCGGACAGCGCCTCCTCGCGGAAATCCAGAGCGACCGCCGGAGCTCCGGAATCCTCAGAAAGTTCTCAGATCCGCGCGCCGCGCTGCGGCTCGTCGGCGAAGCGCGCGACCTCGAGGCGAAATTCTTCCTCGAACTCGACCGCTGGGCCGCGGCTCACGGACGCCGCACCGAATCCGGCGACCCTCTGGAAGCGGTGCTGCGCGTCCGCGAGCCCGGCGCCTGGACCGACGCCGCCGCGAAATCGCTGGAGAATCTCGGCCAGGAATTGCGCGAGCTGATTCCCGAGGCGAAGCCCAAGGAAGTCGCCGAGGAGCTGTCGCGCCTCTCGACCCGCTGCGACCAGCGCGCCGATTCGCTCCGTGCCCTCCTCGAACCCGCCCCTGAAACCGTGACCTGGGTCGAGCGCAGCGGCCGCGGCGGCTGGGAACTCCGCCGCGTCCCCGTCGAGGCCGGTCCGACGCTCCAGAAAACGCTCTTCGTCAAGGACCGCCCCGCTGTCCTCACCAGCGCCACGCTCAGCACCGGGCACGCCGATTTCGACGGCATCCGCGCGCGCCTGGGCGCCGGCGAGGTCGAGGCCATCTCCGTCGGCAGCCCCTTCGATTTCGAGCAGCAGGCGACTCTCGTCGTCGCCCGCGCGATGCCGACCCCGCTCCAGTCCGCGGAGTGGACCGCCGCGCTTCCCGCGAAAATCCTCAAGTACCTCCGACGCTCCGACGGCCGCGCGCTCGTCCTGTTCACAAGCTTCGTCACGATGCGCAAAATCCACGAACGAGTCGCGGCGGAATGGGACCGGCCGATCCTCGTGCAGGGCGCGGGGATGACGCGGGACAAGATGATCGCCGAGATGAAGCGCGCGCCGGGAACGGTCGTCTTCGGCGTCGAGTCGTTCTGGCACGGCGTCGACGTGCCGGGGGAAGCCCTGGAGAACGTGATCGTGACGAAGCTTCCCTTCCCGAACCCGTCCGAGCCCTTGACCGAAGCGCGGCACGAGCTGATCAAGAAGCGCGGCGGCAGCCCCTTCAAGGAGCTCGACCTCCCCGCGGCGATCCTCATGTTCCGGCAGGGATTCGGCCGGCTGATACGGACGCGCACGGACAAGGGGATCGTCGTGGTGCTCGACTCGCGGATCGCCTGGAAGAGCTACGGGCGGCGGTTTCTCGACGCGCTGCCGCCCTGCCGCGTCGAGTACGACGACGAGCCGTAGATCGCGCTTTCTTTCCAAAGGCCAGCGCGCGACTACAATCGCGGCCCTTCGAGAGGAGACAACCATGGCGATCAAAATCGGCGTGCTCGGCGGCGACGGCATCGGGCCTGAAGTCTGCCAGCAGGGCCTCAAGGTGCTTGACACGCTGTGCGAACTGCGCGGCTTCGATGTCGAGCGGATCGAGTGGCCCTATGGAGCCGACCACTGCATGGCGACGGGCGGCCCCGGCAAGGGGGTCGTCCTCCCGGACTCGATCTGGAGCGAGATCAAGGAGCTCGACGCGATCTTCCTCGGCGCGATCGGCGACCCGCGCTTCGAGGCCGGCTTCCTCGAATTCGGAATCGTCGGCTCGCTGCGCTTCAAGCTCGACCTCTACGTCAACCTGCGACCGATCAAACTCTATAGCGAAGACCTGTGCCCGCTCAAGGGCAAGGGCGTGAAGGACCTCGACATGCTGGTGGTGCGCGAGAACACGGAGGACGCGTACGCCGGGATCATGGGATTCCTGAAAAAGGGAACGCCGGACGAAGTCGCGATCCAGGAGATGATTTACACGCGCAAGGGCGTCGAACGCGTCATCCGCTACGCCTACAACAAGTGCATGGAGCGGAAAAAGGCGTTCAAGCTCTCGCTCGTCGACAAGGCCAACGCGATCCGCGCCCACGACATCTGGCGGCGGACGTTCGCGGAGGTCGGGAAGGAATTTCCGAAGGTCACGCAGGACGCGATGTACGTCGACGCCTGCACGATGTGGATGGTGAAGAACCCCGAGTCCTTCGACACCGTCGTCACCACCAACCTCTTCGGCGACATCATCACCGACCTCGGCGCCATGCTCCAGGGCGGCCTCGGAATCGCCGCCGGCGGCAACATCAATCCCGGCAAGGTCTCGATGTTCGAGCCGATTCACGGAAGCGCCCCGAAGTACAAGGGCCAGAACAAGGCGAACCCGCTCGCCGCGATCAATGCGATGGGAATGTTGCTCGAGCACGTCGGGCGGCCTGATGAAGCGGCGCTCGTCGAGCAGGCCGTGGGCGGGCTGCTGGCGACCAAGCGGGTCGCGAGCCTGCAAGCGGGCGCGATGCCTTGCGACAAGATCGGCGACCTCGTCGCCAACGAAGTGCGGGTGCTGGCCGGGGACAAGCCGAGGAAGCCAAAGCCCCGGAAGTAGGTTGCCCCTCGGAATTCGCCCGCTTCACGTCTATAGTGCCGGACCTACGCACGACCCGGAGACAACAGACATGGCCGAAACGCTTCGCAGGGCCCAGGACCTCCAGACCCGCATCCACGCGCTTCGGGACTCTCTTTGACCTGGCAGGAAAGAAGGTCCAGCTCGAGAAACTCGAGAGGGAAATGGGGTCGCCTGATTTCTGGAATCACCAGGAGACCGCGCAGAAGAAGGTCGTGCAGCTGAAGGCGCTGAAGGGGCTCGTGGATCCCGTCGAGGCCGCGATCCGGACGGCGGCCGACGCCGCGGAACTGGCCGAGCTCGCCGAAGGCGAGAACGACGCCGCGACTCTCAAACAGGTCGTCACCGATCTGACGAAGGCCGAATCCGACCTCGCCGCGCTCGAGCTCCGCACGCTCTTCAAGGACGACAACGACCCCCGCGACTGCTTCATGGCGATCCAGGCCGGCACGGGCGGCACGGACGCCTGCGACTGGGCGCGGATGATCCTGCGGATGTACCAGGGCTACTGCGAGCGCATGGGGTTCGAGTGCAAGCTGATCGACGTGCTTCCGGCGGACGAAGCGGGGATCCGCTCGGCGACGCTCGAGGTGCGCGGGCCCTACGCGTACGGCTATCTGAAGGGCGAGCACGGCGTGCACCGGCTCGTGCGCGTTTCGCCGTTCGACGCCAACCACCGGCGCCAGACGGCGTTCGCCTCGGTCGATGTCACGCCGGAATTCGAGGAAGTGGACATCGAAATCAACGAAGCAGATCTGAAAATCGACACCTACCGTTCCGGCGGCGCGGGCGGGCAGCACGTAAACGTCACGGACTCGGCCGTGCGCCTCACGCACATCCCGACGGGGATCATCGTCGCCTGCCAGAACGAGCGTTCGCAGCCGCTGAACAAGAAAATGGCGCTGAAATACCTCGCGGCGAAGCTTCTCGCGGCGCGCGAGCTGGAGCGCTCGGCAAAAGTCGACGCCGCACGCGGAGCGAAGGGACGGATCGGGTTCGGGAGCTCTAGCCAGATCCGAAGCTACACCATGAACCCCTTCCAGCTCGTGAAGGACGCGCGCACGGACCTCGAGTCCGGGAATATTCAGGCGGTGCTGGATGGAAGGCTGGAGCCGTTCGTGGAGGCGTTCCTGAATTGGAATGCGAAGAAGTAGGTAGGGGGTAGTTGGTAGTGGGTAGGAAATGCTATGACCAGGCAAGCCCGTCCGGAAACTCGTCGTTCCTACCTCCTACCGACTACCCCCTACCCACTACTTCGCGGCTTTCCTTGATTCCAAGGCACACGACCAGTCCTGCGACCGCGCCACAGGGCCGACCTGCATCCGGTCGTCGCGCGCTTCGCCTTCGACGCGCACCATGACGCCGTCCTTCACGCAGAACCACGACTTCACGGCCCGGCGCGAGGACGCGAGGATCGTCTTCACGTTGTCCCCTTCGCGGAAATCGCCCGTGGAGAAATCGACCGGCTCCTTCCCCGATTTCTTCTCCTCGATTCGCTTGTCCTTTTTTTCGAACCGGTAGTGCGCGCAGCGGCGGCCGTCGAGGTCGCGCCAGGAATCGAATTCGGCTTCGTAGTCGTTGCCGATTTCCAGCAGCTCCGTGAGGCGGCGCTTGAAGGTCGAGGAGCGTCCGTCCTTGGGGATCGTGGAGAAGATCTGGCGGAGCCAGACATCCACGGGAAGCGGCATCGGCAGCAGCGCGCTGGCATTCTCGGCGCGCGTCGTCTCGCCTTTTTTCTTGCGCACCTTCGTCTTCCCGGGGAGCAGGTAGTCGATCTTTCCGACCAGGCTTGCGAGCTCGCCGTTCACCTGCACCGTCGCCTTCCAGGTGTTTTTCGCGAGGAATTCGTAGGGCCCGAAGCCGTACTCCTCCGGCGGCTTGCCGTCCTTCGAATCCCATTCCGCTTCTTCCCCCGTGTCGTCGAGCCGCGCGTGCGCTGAAACCCTGGGAAACGAAACCGAGAGCGTCGCATCGCCGTCCGCGTTCACGTCGTCGACCTCGAGCTTGATCCAGAGCTTCTCTTCGAATTTCCCGCTTCCGGCCCGGCTCCGGTCCGGGTCGTTGCCGCCGGAGTCGACCCCGTCTGGTCGCGCGTTCGGCCAGAACTTGTAGGTGTTTTCCAGACGGTAGATGAGCGTTTCGCCGCGCTGAAGCGCCCACCCGATCGGCGCGTCCTCGGCTGATGCTGCGAGACCGAAGGCGGTGAAGAGGAGGCCTGCCAGGACGGGAAGGCGCATGGAAAAGCTCCGGAGGAAGGAATGATGAGATGGGTGCAAACGACAAGCCGCACCGCAAGAACGCGTCTCCAGCGCAAGTCTTTTGCTGGCAACAACTAATGAAATTGCCCGAATGACGGCCTCTGCAGATCTGTCAACTTCCTTGCCTGAAGTGGATCCATCTCATCACGGCCTCAGGGTTCAACAATTCCTTCCTCCCCGCTCCAGACTCCTCCCTACTCCCGTCTCCCAACTCCGAACTCCCGACAGCAGTTCGCAGCGTAATTCGCACTTGATTCGTCATGCCCTCACGCCGCACAATCAGCAACGGGGGCGGACATCAGGAGTCGTCGCATGCGCACGCCGATCCTGTCCATTGCTGGCGCTTCAATTCTCGTGATCATCGCCGGCTGCAAGACGCCGGTGCCCACGCACTTCGACCTCGGCGTCGCCGCCGAAAACAGCGGCGATCGCGTCGAGGCGCTCAGGCAGTTCGAGGAGTCCGTCCGCCTCGAGCCCGTGCACAAGCACGCGTGGCGCCACATCGGCTACATCAAGGCCGACAAGCAGGGCGGCAAGGACTACACCAAGGAAGTCCGCGACGCGATTCTCACGTTCCTGATGCTCGAGACCTACGAGATCGGGAACGTCGCCGGCGACAAGGCTTACGGGATCCCCGAGACGCCCGTCGAGCCGCACCTCGCACGCCGCATGGTCCGCGCCTGCAACGCCGTGATCCACAAGATCGAGCAGATCGAAGCGGATGCCGACGTCTGCTACCGCGAGTTCGTGATCGACCCGTCCGACGGCGAGCTGAAGCAGATGGCGCTCGACTCCCAGGGCGCCGCGCTCGACGCCAACATGGGCGTCTCGCCGAAGGCGCACTACATGATGGGCGAAATCCTCCGCCGCTCCGGCGACGACGGCGGCGCGAAGGGCCACTACGAGACGGCGCTTCAGCAGTCCAAGGATCTGAAGCGCGCCAACCTGAAGGCCCAGGCGGGCGCTGCGATCACGGGCGGCGATCTGGACGAAGGCTGGCTGGCAGTACGGGAGCTGAACAAGCGCGAGCTCTACGGCGATTTCATCGAGGCGTGCATCAAGCGCAACGAGCTGGACCGCGCGGTGATGGCCGGCAGCGAGGCGCGCGGGCACTACGCGGACGCCCGGATCTGGCGGCTACTGGCGGAGGCGCACCTGCTCAAGGACGAGACGGCGAACGCGAGCAAACTGATTTCGACGCTGGAGAAGTGGCCTGGAAAGGACATGGACGCGGCGAATTTCCTCCGGCTCTGCTGGGCGGCGCTCTCGGGCGCGAAGACGGCGGAGTTTGCGAAGAAGCTGGAAAGCGCGAGCGCGACCGGGAACTTCGATCCGTCCCGCCTCGCGGCGAAGGTCGACGGCTCCAAGGCCGACGGCGCGGCGAAGTCGGCCGTGAAGAAGGCGGCGGACAAGATGACGGCGAAGTAGTTTGTCGGTCGAAGCAACGCGGGCCGGCGTGATCTCAGCGCCGGCCCGCTTTCTTTTTGCGGCCGCGCGCGCCGCGGGCGAAACCGCGCTCGAACTGCTTTACCCGCCGCTCTGCATGTCGTGCGGAAAGCGGCGCGCGGAGGGATTCTGCGACGCGTGCCTGATGGAGATCTTTGCGGCGCCCGCACCCACCTGCGCCGATTGCGGGCGGCTCCTGCGCGCCCCCGGCATCCCCTGCAAGGACTGCCGGCAGACGGAATTTGCCTTCGACAAGGCCCGCGGCGCCGCTCGATACGCCGGTCTCCTTCGCGCCCTCCTCCGCCGCTTCAAACTTGGCGGCGAAATCCACCTGGCCCGCCCGCTCGGCGCCATCGCGGCCGACCTTGCCGAGCGCGAGTGCCCCCGCCCCGACGCCGTCGTGCCCGTCCCCATCTCGCGCAGGAAACTCCTCGCCCGCGGCTTCAACCAGGCCGAACTCCTCGCCGAATCGGTCGCGGCGCGCCTCGGCCGCCCGCTCTTTCCAAAAGCCCTCGTCCGACTCCGCAAGGCCGGAAAACAGGCGTTTCTGACGAGGGCCGGCCGCATCGCGAACGCTGCGGGGCTATTCGCACCGAAGCAGCCGATGTTCGGGAGCGTCCCCGATTTCTCGGGGAAACGCGTGCTGCTGGTCGACGACGTCATCACCACCGGCGCCACAGCCAGCGCGTGCGCCGCGGCGCTCCGGATCATGGGCGCTTCCGAGGTCGACGCCCTCGCCGTGGGCCGCTGAAGCCTGTAGGATTATGCGAAACCAGACTCCAGGAGATTCCAGGATGCCCATTCGCTTGGCTGCCGCGTTCCTCCTCGCCGCCGCGTCGGCGTTCGCCGGCGATCCGCCGAAAGGTCCCACTGAGAAGGAAGCAAAAGACCGGGTCGAAGCTCTCAAAGGGGCGAAGGACGAAACCTCGAAGAAGAAAGCGATCGCCGACGCCGCAAAATGTCCAAGCGCTTCCGTTGCCGAGGCGCTCGGCAACATCACCAGCGCTGACGACTGGGAATCGCCTCTGCGCATCGCGGCTGCCGAGGCGCTGGGGGAGATGAAAGGGCTGTCGGACGCAGCGAAGGCCCTGGCGAAGGGCATCACGGCGAACGAAAAGAACCCGGACGTCCTCAAGGCCATCTTCCGCGCCATGGGAAAAGTGGGCAGCGTGACGGCGGTCCCCGCGCTGAAAGACTTCGCTTCGAAACGTCTGCCGCTCAAGGACGAGAAGGCTTCCAGCGACCTCGTTGTCGCCAGCATCGACGCGCTGGTCGCGATCACTTGCAAGGCTAGCGTCGAGGCGCTTTTCGCGCTGAATAAACTGATGACAGAGACCGCGACATTCGCGAAGAAGGCCAACAGTCTCGTTTCCCAGAAGATCGAGACGGGCCTCAAAGCGCTTCTCCCCGGGCTCCCGAAAAAGTTCGGAGGGGAGGAATGGATCGTATGGTGGGACAAGAACGAAGCGACGTTCAATGACGACCTGACGCCGAAGAAGTAGGCGCCGCTCGCGAGGCGGCGTCGGTTCCAGAATGCGGGAACAATTACCCGGGGCTTGGCGTAGGTCACCGTGCGGGGGGACACCGCACGGAGGTTTTGATATGGCGTTCCGCACGCTCGTCGCGCTCGCGTTCGTCGCCTCGTTCGCCATCGCCGGTGATCCGCCGCCCGGACCGTCCGCTGAAGAAGCGAAGGCGAAGGTCGCGGCGTTGAAGGCCGCCAAAGAAGTTGAAGCCCGGAAGACCGCAATTGCAGATGCCGGATCGTGCCCGCACGCGACGGTCGCAGCCGCGCTCGCGCCGATGGTGGCCGATGCCGATGACGCGATCAGAACGGCGGCGGTGGAAGCGCTGGGATCGATGAAGGGCCTCGCGGACGCGGCGAAGGCGCTGGTCGGCGGCATTGCGCCGAACGCGAAGAAACCGGAAGTACTCAAGGCGGTTTTCACGGCGATTGGATAGGTCAATAGCGCGGCCGCCGTCCCGGCCCTCAAGGATTTCGCTTCGAAGAATGTCCCGCTCAAGGACGAGAAAGCCTCCGACGCGACGGTCGCCGCAGTCAACGCGCTTGCCGAAATCAAGTCGAAAGCGAGCGTCGAGGTTCTCCTCGACTTCTACAAGAAGCAGGTCGGCATCGGTATGGGCTGCAGCGCGGGAATACAGGCGCCGGTCTACTCGGCGATCTCAGGCGGCCTCAAGACCCTGACGGGCGAGACCTTTAACAGCCTGCCTGGCGAAGCCGAACTCTGGTGGCGGAAGAACAGGGACAAGTTCAACGAGGACATGACGAAGAAGTAGCGATTCAGGGCTGTCGGTTCCGTTCGGGCCTGATTCGGCGGCGGCGGTAGTCCCCGGTACCTCAGTGCGCGATCCCGGTCAGGATCGTCGAGGCGAAGGGACCGCCGGCGCCGAAACAGGCCTGAATGGCGCGAAGGCCTACTTCTTCCCCTTCACGCCCTCTTCAAACGCGCTCCACGCCAGCAGCGCGCACTTCACGCGCACGGGGAACTTGCGCACGCCTTCCAGCGCGACGATGTCGCCGAGCGGGTCGGCTTCGTGCTTTTTCGTTTCGCCGCGCATCATCTTCTTGAAGAGCATCGCGCTGGTCATGGCGTCGGACATCTGCTTGCCCTTGAGGATCTCGGTCATGAGCGAGGCCGACGCCTGCGAGATGGCGCAACCGCGGCCTCGGAACTTCACGTCGGAGACCTTGCCGTCTTTCAGCGCGAGGTGAAGGGTGATGTCGTCGCCGCAGAACGGATTGTTCATGGAGATCGAGACGTCGGGGGTGGCGATTTCGCCGCGGTTCCGTGGAGCCTTGAAGTGCTCCATGATGATTTCCTGGTAGAGGCTCTCTAGCGACATCCGAAGAACTCCCGTGTGCGGTTGAGTGATTCGACCATGAGGTCGATATCGGACGTGGAAGTATACACGTAGAAACTGGCGCGCGCCGTAGCGACGACGCCGAGGCGGCGCATGAGGGGTTGGGCGCAATGATGGCCGGCGCGGACGCAGACGCCGTCCTGGTCGAGGCAGGTCGCGAGGTCGTGGGGGTGGATCGGCTCGAGGTTGAAGCAGGCGACGCCGCCGCGCGGGCCGGAGCGGGGGCCGAAGAGGACGCAGCCGGGGATGGCGGCGAGCTTCTGCTGCGCGTACGCAGCGAGGGATTCCTCGTGGGAGTGAATGGAGTCGAGGCCAAGGCTCTCGATGTAGTCAATCGCGGAGCCCAGGCCGGCGACTTCGGCGACGGCGGGCGTGCCGGGTTCGAATCGGTGCGGAGGATCGCGGAAAGTGGAATGGTCGAGGAAGACCTCGAGAATCGTCTCGCCGCCGACCATGAACGGGTCCATCTCGCGGAGGATCTCCGGGCGCGTCCACAGCACGCCCACACCCGTCGGCCCGCACATCTTGTGCGCGCTGAACGCGTAGAAGTCGCAGCCGAGCGACCCGACGTCGACCTTCATGTGCGGCGCCGCCTGCGCCCCATCGACGAGGAAGAGCGCGCCCACCGCATGCGCTTTCGCCGCGAGTTCCGCGACGGGGTTGATCGTGCCAAGCACGTTCGACGCGTGGCAGAGCGCGACGAGCTTCGTCTTCATCGTGCACAGCTCATCGAGCCTCGAGAGGTCGAGACGCCCCTCGTCATTGATCGGGATGTGCTTCAGCACGATCCCGCGGTCGCGCTTCAGCAGATGCCATGGAACGAGATTCGAATGGTGCTCCATCTCCGTGAGCAGCACCTCGTCCCCCGCCTTCAGGAACTTGCGCCCCCATCCGTGCGCCACAAGATTCACCGCCTCGGTCGTGTTCCGCACATAGACCACGCCTTCGGCCGACGGCGCGCCGATGAACCTCGCAACCTTCTCGCGCGTCCCTTCGAACATTGCCGTCGCGTCCTCGGACAGCTTGTACGCACCGCGATGAACGTTTGCATTGGACTCGCGGTAGAAGCGCGCCATCGCTTCGATCACTACTTCCGGCTTCTGTGACGTCGCCGCGCTGTCGAGGTAGACGAGCGGCTTCCCACGCACCCGCTGCTGCAGGATCGGGAAGTCCGCGCGGACGCGTGCGGGGTTCAGGGGCATCCTGGCATTAAACACCGCGACGCCTCCGAATGACGCCATCTGGTTAGCCGTTCCCGTCTCCCGTTGATTGTCTGTAATTCACGGAAGTTGCCGGGAGTACCATTCGGGGGTTCCGCCACCGGGAGGATGCGCGTTACGTCTTCGGCGAGCAGTCATGTCCGGTGAAGGCGCGATGTGCGTCGACCATTTCTCTCAAGGAGGGGGCCATGAGGAAACTCGGTCTCGTCTTGCCGATCGCCATCGTCCTGTCCGCGTGCGCCACTTCCGGCAGGAATTTCGACGAAAGCCAGGTCTCGAACATCCGGAACGGGCAGACAACAAAGTCCGAGATTGAGGCCTGGTTCGGCCAGCCGGGCAGCCACTCCGCCCTGAACGGCACGACCAACGGAGCCGTGCTCCGCTACGTCTATTCGTACGGGTACGCGAGCCATGGGGGCAGAAGGTCGACAGGAAAAGCGCTCGTCGTCGATTTCAACGACAAGGGAATCGTCGTCGACAACGCGTATTCCGAAAAGTAACCGGCAGAAACAGCCCGCCCGATTCCCTCTTGCAGCCCGCAGACAAACGTCACCCAGTCCCTTTCGAGCTGCTTGAGGTCCCCCACGAATTCCGCCAGCGAGGCCTTCTTGCCGGTCATCACGGCTTTCCGGAAATTGTCATACCCCTCGCGGTACTTCTGATTGTCGGTGCGGACCAGGTAGAAATTCAGCGCCCATGATTCCGCGTAAAAGAGAAGCGCCTTGCGCGTGTCCGAGTTGATCAGCGCGAGTGCGTCGCCGGACAGGAGATCGGACAGCGGAAGATGATTTCCGGCCTTCATGGCTTCGCGCGCCATGTCGAGCCGGCCGACGGCCAGTTTTCCGAATCTCCAGCCCAGCATGTCAGGCTCGAACCCCTCGAAGTAGGTGGCCATGCCCTCGGCGTGCCAGGAAGGAAGGGCCGCGGGCGCGGCGACACGGAAGTAATAGAGATGCGCGGCCTCGTGGACCATCGTCTGGAGGAAGAGGCGGTGGTCGCCGGTCTTGTTCCATCCCACGACGACGTTCGACTCGCTGGACGCAAACCCGGCGGCGTTGAGCTGCGCTTCCGCCTTCGTATCGACGCAATGCCTCCGGTAATCCTCAAAGGACCTGAATGCCCAGAGTTCCATTTTCGTGCCGGCCGGAAGCGCTGGCTCCTTCATGAACCAGAAGTCGCGGTATTCGGTCCAGGACTCCGCGAGCGAGGAGTCTTCCTTGATGGCCAGCGAAAATTCCCTGAGCGCGCCGTCGTAGTCGCCCTTCGAGAACGCGGCCAGGCCCGCCTGGTGCGCCTTGACGGCGGCGGCGCGGTCGGCGAAGGCCGGGAGGGAAAAGAGAAGGAAGGATGCCGCGAGGGCGCCGGGGAATCTCACCGGGACATTCTGCCGCCGGATCGCCATAAACCCAAGTCGCGAGATCAGGAGGCTACTCCGTGCTTACCGTCCCGCCGCTGCCCCTCAGCGCCGCTTCCATCGCGTGCCACGCGAGCGTCGCGCATTTGACGCGCACCGGAAATTCGGCGACGCCGGAGAAGACGGCGAGCTTGCCGAGGTCCTCGCCTTCGTAGGGCTTCCCTGCCTCACGCGTCACCATGGCGCGGTACTTCCTGAAGAGCCCTTCCGCTTCGCTCCTGGATTTCCCGAGGATCTCCTGCGTCATGACCGAGGCGGCGGCGCGGGAGATGGCGCAGCCGTTGCCCATGAAGCCGATATCGGCGATCTTGTCGCCGTCGAGCTTGAGAGTGACCTGGATGTGGTCGCCGCAAAGCGGGTTGGCGCCGGCGGCCTTGTGGGTGGCGTCGGGCAGGAGCTTGAAGTTCCTGGGGCGTTTGTAGTGGTCGAGGATGACTTCGCCGTAGAGGTCGCTGAGGTCGCTCATGCGCCGAACACTTCCGAAACTCTGCGGATGGCGGACTCCAGGGCGAGGGCTTCTTCCGGCGTGTTGTAGAAGGCAACCGAAGCACGGGCGGTTGCCGCGAGGCCGAGTCGGGTCATGACGGGCTGAGCGCAATGGTGACCGGTGCGGAGGGCGACGCCTTCCTGGTCGGCGATGGTGCCGATGTCGTGGGGATGGATGCCTTCCATGACGAAGGAAGCGACGCCGGCCTTCTCCTTCGCGGTGCCGACGAGGCGCGTACCCGGGACCCGGCGGATGGCGGCCTCGAAGGCCTGGAGGAGGGTCTTCTCGCGCGCGGCGATGCGGTCCATGCCGATGGCGGCGAGGTAGTCGATGGCGGCGCCCAGGCCGACGACGCCCTCAATGTGCGGCGTACCGGCCTCGAATTTCGCAGGGACTTCGGCCCAGGTCGATTTCTCGAAGCTGACGCTCGAAATCATGTCGCCGCCGCCCTGCCACGGGGGAAGCGAGTCCCAGAGAATGAGCGGGGCCCATGCGACGCCGATTCCTGTGGGCGCGCACATCTTGTGGCCGCTGAAGATGTAGAAGTCGGCGCCGATGTCGTGGACGTCGACGGGCTGGTGTGGGACAGCCTGCGCGCCGTCGACGAGAACGGTGACGCCGGCGAGTTTCGCCATGGACGCGATGCGCTTGATCGGCGTGATCGTGCCGAGGGCATTGGAGACGTGGGTGACCGCGACGAGCTTCGTCCGCGGGGAAAGCAGTTTCGCGAATTCGTCGACCAGCAGTTCCCCCGCGTCGTTCATCGGAATGACGCGGATCGTCGCTCCCTTCTCTTCGCACAGGAGCTGCCACGGCACGATGTTCGAGTGGTGCTCGAGCGCCGAGAGGAGGATCTCGTCCCCCTTCCCGATCTTCCGCCGCCCGAACGTCTGCGCGACGAGGTTGATCCCCTCGGTGGCGCCGCGGACGAAAACGCATTCCCGGGGATCGGCGGCGTTGATGAAGCGCGCCACTTTCTTCCGGACGCCCTCGTAGGCGATCGTGGCCTGCTCCGAGAGCCAGTGGACGCCTCGGTGAATGTTGGCATTGTGCTGCTCGTAATACTCGCGCACGGCGTCGATGACGACCTGCGGCTTCTGGCTCGTTGCGGCGTTGTCGAGGTAAACGAGCGGCTTGCCCCGCACTTGCTGCCGAAGCGCCGGAAAGTCGTTCCGCACCTTGAGCCAGTCGATCACCGCACCCTCGACTTTCGACCCGTGACTCTCGACCGCCTTCATCACGCACCCCTTCCGGCATCCAGCAGGCGCTGCACGATCGAGCGGTCGAGCCACTCGCGCGTCTCGGGAATCGCGAAGTTCACGAGCACGTCGCGCGCGAACGCATACGTCAGGATCCCCCGCGCGACTTCCGGAGCGAGCCCCCGCGTGCGGCAGTAAAACACCATCTCCTCGTCCAGCTGTCCCACCGTCGCCCCGTGTGTGCACTTCACGTCGTCCGCGAAAATCTCCAGCTGCGGCTTCGTGTCGACGCGGGCGTCGTCAGACAGGAGCAGGTTCTTGTTCGTCTGCTTCGCGTCCGTCTTCTGCGCGTCTTCGCGGACGAAGACCTTCCCGTTGAAGACGACATGCGCGCGGCCGTTCAGGATCGATTTGTAGAACTCGCGTGAAGGGCAGTTCGGCACCGCGTGGTCGATCACCGTGTGGTGGTCGATGTGCTGATGGCCGGAAGCGATCGAGAGGCCGAACATCTGCGCTTCGGCGCGCTCTCCGGCCAGGAAGGCGCCGAGATCGTGCCGGAAGAACTCAGCGCCGGTCACCGCGCTGCACTCCTGGAAGAACGAGCCCTCGGCGAGCCGGGCCTGCGTGTTGGCGACGTGGAACGAATTCCCGCTCTCGGCCTCAATGCGGACCGATGGCAGGCGCGCGCCGCGGCCGAGGTCGATCTCGGTGACGACGTTGGTGAAGTACAGGTCGCAGGAAGGCGAAGCGTAGGCCTCGACGATGGGAAGCTGCGCGCCGGCGCCCAGCACAAAGAGATGCCTCGGATGGCTCGCGAGGTAGGACTCGTGAGAGAGGTGCAGGACCAGCAGCGGCGTCTCGACGAGCTTCCCGTCGGGGACGTACACGAACGCGCCGTCCTGGAAGAGCGCCGTGTTGAGCGCTGTGAACGCCGTGGCGCCCGGCTTTGCGAGCTTTCCAAGGCGCGGCTCGACCAGCGCGCGGTGCTTCTCCAGCGCTTCCGCCAGGCTGCAGGCGATTACGCCGGAAGGAAGCCCCTCGAGGCTCGACAGCTCGGGGGAGAAAAATCCGTCGACCATCACCAGCCGCGGAGCCTTCTCCAGCCCGAACGTGAACATCTTCGCCGTATTCGCGACGAGGGAGTCCTTCTTCGGCTCGAGCGACTGCCTGAACCCGGTCTTCACCAGCGTTTCCACGCTCGTGTACCGCCATTCCTCGTCGGCGGTTGTCGGGAACCCCCGCTCGCGGAACGCCGAGGCACCGAGCTTGCGCACCTCCGTCGCCCACGGAACGCGCTTCCAGCCCGCGCTCCGCTCGCCTGCCTCGAGGTGGGCTGGCCAGCAGCCGCCGAGGACGGCGGGCCTGTCGATGGCGGCCGTGCTCATCGCGCCCCCGCGACCGCGGGCTCCTTGACCCAGTCGTAGCCGCGCTTCTCGAGTTCGAGCGCCAGCTCCTTTCCGCCGGATTTGACGATCTTCCCGTCGGAGAGCACGTGCACGAAGTCGGGCACGACGTAATTGAGGAGGCGCTGGTAGTGCGTCACGACGAGGAACGCGCGCTCCTTCGAGCGCAGCTTGTTCACGCCGTCGGCGACGGTGCGAAGAGCGTCGATGTCGAGGCCGGAGTCGGTCTCGTCGAGTATGGCGAGCCTCGGCTCGAGGACGGCGAGCTGGAAGATCTCGTTGCGCTTTTTCTCGCCGCCGGAGAAGCCCTCGTTGACGGGGCGATTGAGAAGCGATTCATCGATGTGGAGGACCTTCGATTTCTCCTTTAGCAGCTTGTTGAAATCCATGGCGTCCAGTTCCGGCTCGCCGCGGTGCTTGCGGATCTCGTTGTAGCCGGCGCGCAGGAAGTACGCGTTTGCGACCCCGGGGATTTCAACGGGGTACTGGAAGGCGAGGAAAATCCCCTGCTTGGCGCGGTCCTCGGGCGACTTCTCGATGAGATCCTCTCCGAGATACGTGATCGTCCCGGAAGTAATCGTGTACGAGGGGTGCCCGGCGAGCGCCTGCGCAAGCGTGCTCTTTCCGGAACCGTTCGGCCCCATGATCGCGTGGACTTCCCCGGCCTTCACGCTGAGCGAAAGGCCCTTGAGAATTTCCTTTTTCCCGACCGAAGCGTGCAGATCCTTGATCTCGAGCATGAATCCATCCCTTTGCTTCGGCGGGCCCGGGTTCTGCGCCTCTACCGCGAACTCCATCGGCAGCTCGCGGAACACCTCCTTGCAGAACCCGTTCACGATCATGTTGATCGCGTTCTCCGTCGAGACGCCGCGCTGCTTGCAGTAGAAAATCTGGTCTTCGCTGATCTTCGAGGTCGACGCCTCGTGCTCCACCTTCGCCGTCTGGTTCTGCACCTCGATGTACGGGAAAGTGTGCGCCCCGCAGCGGTCGCCGATCAGGAGCGAGTCGCACTGCGTGTAGTTTCGCGCGCCGGCAGCTTTCTTCAGGACCTTCACCTGCCCGCGGTACGTGTTCTGCCCCTTCCCCGCGGAAATCCCCTTCGAAACGATCGTCGACCGCGAGTTCTTGCCGATGTGGATCATCTTCGTCCCCGTGTCGGCCTGCTGGCGGTTGTTCACGACCGCGACGCTGTAGAACTCACCGACCGAGTTGTCGCCCTGCAGGATCACGCTCGGGTACTTCCAGGTGATCGCCGAGCCGGTCTCGACTTGCGTCCACGAGATCTTCGAATTCGCGCCGGCGCACTTCCCGCGCTTGGTCACGAAGTTGAAAATCCCGCCCTTCCCTTCCTTGTCGCCGGGATACCAGTTCTGCACCGTCGAGTACTTGATCGTCGCGTTTCCCTGCGCGACGAGCTCGACGACCGCCGCGTGAAGCTGGTTCGTGTCGCGCTTCGGGGCCGTGCACCCCTCGAGGTACGAAACCGTCGCCCCTTCCTCCGCGATGATCAGCGTCCTCTCGAATTGTCCCGTGTCGGCGGCGTTGATGCGGAAGTACGTCGACAGCTCCATCGGGCATTTCACGCCCTTGGGGATCCAGCAGAAGGAACCGTCGCTGAAGACGGCGCTGTTGAGGGAAGCGAAGAAGTTGTCGTTCGAGGGGACGACGCTGCCGAGGTACTTGCGGATGAGCTCGGGGTGCTTCTGCACTGCTTCGCTGAACGAGCAGAAAATGATGCCGAGTTTTTCCAGGTAGTCCTTGCAGGTGGTGGCGACGCTGACGCTGTCGAAGACGGCGTCGACGGCGACGTTGGAGAGGCGTTTCTGTTCGTCGAGCGGGATGCCGAGCTTTTCGTACGTCTTGATGAGCTCGGGGTCGACCTCCTCCATGCTCCCCTTTTTGACGTTCTGCTTGGGGGCGGAGTAGTAGCTGCAAGCCTGGTAGTCGATGGGCGGATACGTGACGTTCGGCCACTTCGGCTCGGTCATCTTTTTCCACTGGCGGTAAGCGTTGAGGCGCCAGTCGGTGAGCCAGGAGGGCTCGTTTTTCTTGGAGGAAATGAGGCGTACGACGTCCTCGCTGAGGCCCTTGGGGATGGTCTCAGACTCGATATCGGTGACGAACCCCCACTTGTATTCCTTGGTGGCGAGTTCTTCGACGGGATCCACGGTGTTTCTCCTGACGGCCTGTAACAGGACTAAATTAGTCCTATTCCTTTCCCGAAATATCGGGGGCACCTCCACGGCGCCGCTCCGATCCCCATCGAAGCGACGCGGCGATGATGCCCCCGCCGATAGGTGTAAGTGTATGGGAATGGCCCGAGGTGTCAAGGAGGCTGGGAAGGGAGTGACCGGGAGTCTGACCGGGGAGTCGACGAGAGAGCTGGTGGTTTGAAGTTCGTTCAGGAACTCTCCCGTAAGCTCCCCGGTCCAGCTCCCGGCCCCTCCGTTCCCTCGCTACTCCACTGCCTTCAACCTGTTTTTCTCCGCCGCGGCGCGTTCAAGCGCGCCTTCCACCAACCCCTGGAACGCCGACGCGTCCCCCGCCGCCGCCACGAATGTCCCCACACCGATGCTGACCGAAATCTTCCCTCCGGGCATCTCCGCCCGGTTCGCGAACTGCGAGTTCGCGACCATCGACCGGATCCAATCCGCGACTTCCATCGCCTTCTCCTGATCCGTCTCCGGCATCAGGATCGCGAACTTGTCGGGGCCAAAGCGCACGAGCAGGTCGGTGTCGCGGACCTGGGCCTGAAAGATCTTGGCGATTCCCTGCACGAGCTGGTCGGCCGACTGCCGCCCGAAGGAGCCGGCGTACCTGTCGAGCCAGTCGACCTGCGCGACGGCGAGCGCGACCGGACGCTCCGCCCGCTTCGCCCGCTTCAGCTCTCGCGCGAACATTTCGTCGAACAGTTTCCGCGAGGCGAGCCCCGTCAGCGCGTCGACCGTCGCGACCGCCTCGGCGCCCTTCTGCACCGCCGCCGCCTGGTTTCGCAGGTCGCCCGCCGCGGAGACGAGGCCGCCCAGGTCGCGCTCGAGCTCGCGGATGCGGGACGTCAGCGCGGAGACGGCGCTGGCATCGCGGCGGGCGGAAGCGATGAACAGGGAGACGACGCCGCAACTGAGCGCTGCGGCGGACCGGACGGCGTCGGCAAGCTCGCGCGGCCCGCCCCGCGAGGGCTTCAGAGTCGCCGGTACCGCGAGGGCAATCGCGAGGCCCAGAAGCACGGCGGAGAGGCGAGCGACGAAGACAGCATGCGGGTCGGAGCCTTGCCTGCGGGCCAGCGAGAGCGCCCGGAACGTGGCCCACGCAGCCATCACCGCGAAGACGACGCAGCCGACCGCGTGCACTGTCTGCGGGACCGCGAGCGAGAAGGACCGTACTGTGCCCGGATCAGGCATCGGCTGCCTCCCCGCCGCCGGCGTCCGGCTGTTTCGAATCGTGAAGCGCAAGCAGCGCGAAGACGCCCGCGGCCAGCAGGAGGATGACGTCGAACTGCAGGTAATAGTAGATCTCGCCGCGGCCGCCGATAGGAACGAAGCGCGCACCCTCGGCCAGCGGGTCTCCCTTCTCGGTCCTCCAGTTGTACCTCACCCACTCGATGCGGCCGTCGGGTTGCCGCTGCTGCTCGAATCTCGGACTTCCGGGAATCGGGTCTCCCTTGGCATCGAGGATCGACCCCACGTCGCTGGACTCAGGAAGCGCGATCGTCGCAAGCCGCGACAGCGTCCAGAGGCAGAGGCAAAGGCAGGCGACCTGCCAGTAGCGCCACGTGGCGCGCTTCACGAGCCCGTCCGACTGCAGCCGCGCCGCGGCGAAAAGTGCCCCGAGGAAAAACGTGCCGTAGCCGACCACCTGGAACCAGAACGGCCCGGTGTAGAAGATGGACGATTGATCGGCCAGCGGCGTCACGCCGGGTAGGATAACGGCATGAAACGGCGACTCGTTTTGTTTTTCGCGGCGGCCTCTGCTTTCGGCATCGCGTTGAGGGCGGAAGATCCGCGGCCCTCGAAGCCGGAGGGGCCGCTTCTCGACGAGGCGGTCATGAAGCGGCTGGCGCAGGCGCTGGACTGCGTGAACCTCTCGGTCAACGACCTTGGGTGGGACAAACGGCCGATTTCGGACGACTGGCGGCTCGCGTGCGTGAACGACACGCTGGACCATCCGATGAAGCTGGCGGAGTACGCGAGGCGGGCGGAGAGCGAGTTCGGGGCGGATCCGGAGGCCGCCGTCGCCAACGGCGCGGCGTGGCTCGACGTCCCGCCGCCGGCGCCCCGGCGCTACGACACATTCGACCTCAACCCGGCGATAGAGCCTTCTTCCGCTCGCGAATTGGCCCTCCTGGCCCTTCGCGAGTGGCGCGACGCGGAATCGGCGCGGGCAAGAGCGATGGAGAAGCTCGATGACGCAGACGAGGAGATGCTGGCGAAGGACGGCGTGCGGCTCTACGCGGACGAGTCGGAAGAGGCATGGGACAGTTCGGCGGCGCTCGCGACGGCAAAGAAAATCAACCTCGAGCAGCTCTTCGCCGCGCAGGCCGTGCTGGCGAGCGCGGCGCGCCTGCTGCGCGAGGCGGCCGCGAAGACGGACACGTCTGCATGGAGAACCCGGACATGGAAAATGCCGCCTCGAATCCGGGAGCTGAAGGGGCTGACCGTGGCGATAGGCGGGCCCGGGCCGGACCGGCACACGGCGGATCTCGTGATCGACGCCGGGGGCGAGGACGTCTATGAAGGGTGCCGCTTCGTCCTCGACATGGGCGGCGACGACACGTACCGCGGCTGCGGCAAGGGCGTGGTCGCGATCGGGCTGATCGTAGACCTCGGGGGAAACGACCGCTACCTCGACGGGAACATTGCGCAGGGCGGCGCGGCATTCGGCGCTTCGCTTCTCGTGGACGTTGCCGGCGACGACCGCTACGAAGCGGACCAGCTCTCGCAGGGTTCGGCGTTCTATGGCGTGGGGATGTTGTTCGACCTCGCGGGGAACGACGGTTATCGCGGGGCGCGGCACGTGCAGGGTTTCGGCGGAGTGAAGGGGCTGGGCGTGCTTTCGGACGTCGCGGGGAACGACGCCTACTATGCGGGCGGCAAGTACTCGCATGCGCCGCTTCTGCCCGAGAATTTCCAGTCGCTCTCGCAGGGATTTGGATTTGGACTGCGCCCGAATGTTTCGGGCGGCGTGGGGATCCTGGCGGACCACGCGGGGAACGACCAGTACACCGCCGAGGTGTTCGGGCAGGGGGCGAGCTACTGGTTTGCCCTGGGGGTGCT
>WSZJ01000181.1 GCA_009773755.1 Planctomycetota bacterium
TTCATGTCAGAGCCGCTGGCCAGCCCGCAGGACTCCCCGAAGCCGCCGCCCGAGGGCGCGCCCGCCGGTGCGGCGCCGCCGCCGGAGCCGGCGCCGCTTCCTCCGCAGCCGCCCCAGGACCTGTTTCTCCACAAGATCCAGGCGTACCGGCAGGCCGACCTGGTGAAGCTCGCGCGGACTCTCGGGGCTGCGGACGCGCTCGGGGCGACGCGGCAGGACATCATTTACCGGATCGTGAAGGAGCACACACGGCTCAACGGGCTGACGATCTGTCAGGGCGTTCTCGACGCGATGCCGGACGGATACGGATTCGTGCGAAGCGCGGCTTACTCATACACGCCGTCGCCGGACGACGTTTACATCCCTCCGGGAATCCTGAGGCGGATGGGAGTGAAGCCGGGGGACACGATCGTCGGGCAGATCCGGCCGCCGCGGGAAGGAGAGAAGTACTTCGCGCTTCTCAAGATCGACTCGATCAATTTCGAAATGCCCGAAAAGGCGCTCAAAAGGAAGGCGTTCGAGGACCTCACGCCGCTTCACCCCCACAAGCGGCTTTTCCTCGAGCACGACCCGGACGAGTTTTCCTCGCGCATCGTCAACCTCTTCTGCCCCATCGGCAAAGGCCAGCGCGGACTCATCGTCGCGCCGCCGCGGGTCGGGAAGACGATTCTCCTGGCGAACATTGCGCATGCGATCGAGGTTAACCACCCGGAAGTCATGGTCATCGTGCTGCTGATCGACGAGCGGCCCGAGGAAGTCACGAACATGAAGCGCTTCATCAGGGGCGAGGTGGTGGCTTCGACGTTCGACGAGCCGCCGCAACGGCACGCGCAGGTGACGGAGATGGTGCTGGAGAAGGCGAAGAGGCTCGTGGAGTACGGGAAAGATGTGGTGCTTCTGGTCGACTCGATCACCCGCATGGGCCGCGCGTTCAACAACCTCGCCGGGCTGAGCGGCAAGATCATGAGCGGGGGCATGGACGTCGACGCTCTTCAGCGACCGAAAGTTTTCTTCGGCAGCGCGCGCCAGATCGAGAACGGCGGCAGCCTTACGGTGCTGGCGACGTGCCTGATCGACACGGGCAGCAAGATGGACGAGGTGATTTTCGAGGAATTCAAGGGAACGGGAAACATGGAGCTGATTCTGGACCGGGGCGCGGGCAACCGGCGCATTTTCCCGTCGCTCGACCTGAACAAGAGCGGGACGCGGAAGGACGAGTTGATCATGGACCCGGACGAGTTCAAGCGCGTGCTGTGGCTGCGGAAGTTCGTCGCAGACATCCGGGATCCGGGGGATGTAATTGAGTTGCTGCAGACAAAGTTGAAGAAGTTCCGGACGAACGCCGAGTTGCTGATGAATCTGAGGGGAGACTGAGAGCGCGAGCAACGATCGTCCTGCGGCACGCGTCACCGGCTGCTCGCGGTCGCAATGATTTCCCTGCGAATGGCGTCGCGCCCGTCCACCTTGACCTCCATCGTCACGTGAATCTCAGCGTTCTTCGCGCCGACGAAAGCGACGTAGAACGCCGGGCGGCCGAGGCCGCGCGCGAGAACGGGAGCGCCGGGGGCGTCGCCGCACCAGCGCCGGACGTTTCCCTTCAAGGTCGTGGAGCCGTCGATCTCCGGGGCTACGTCACCGGTGAGCCCGTCAAGCGTCCGCGGGCCTGAGGCGCCGGGGTTCCAGGCGAGGCTGACGCCGCGCCGGATCAGAATACTCACGGCGTCCCGGCGCTCGTCCACAGCAAGCGCGGCCAGCCAGGCCTCCTGCACCAGCGGCTCCGATTCCCACGAGGCCAGCGCCGGGGACTCCGTCGACTCGGCCCGGTACCAGGCGACAATCCGGACGATCGGGATGAAGCGGGGAGCGCCATCCGGGTCCGTTCCTTCGAGCGTGCCTGGACGCGCCAGGAGAAGAAGCGTCGCCGGGCCGTTCGAGGAAAGCGCTGCGCCGCCCGAAGGCGTCGTGCCGACGGGAAACGCGCAGCGGGAAAGCCACGCGCGACCCGCTTCGTCGTCGCTCCATCGTTCGATCGACGCTTCCAGATCGCCGCGCACGGCTTCCACTGCGTCATGGCAGCGCTCGGACAGGTCGAGCCTTGCGGCGACCGCCGCACCGGCCGCTCTGGCCTCGGCCAGGCGGCGGGAGAGGTGGACGAACGCGACGACGGAGGCGGAAGCGACGGCGACAAGCGCCAGAGGGATCGTCCAGCGGCGGAATCGATGGAATGCGGATGCCGTTTCTCCGTCCGTCGTTCCGGTCATCGCTCCAGCTCCCGAAGGGCCAGCATCAGGTCGTGCAGGTAGCCGAGGGCGCCGCGGCGGTCTCCGTCATCGAGCCCGCCGATCGAAAGCGCGAGGAGGAAGTGCGCCGCGGAGGCTCTGAGGGTCGCCGCGGCGCGTGCGAAATTCCTCGCGAGCTTCTCTTCGAATCCCCGGTTGGCGGTGCCTCGTCCCTTCTCAAGGTGCTCGTCGGCGAGGAGCTTGAGCATTTCGCGTTCGACCGGATGGTTCAGATCCTCCGGGTTGATGAGGATCGCCGAGCGTTCCGCGAGCCCGCGAAGGCGGGCGCTCTCTTCTTCCGCAGCCTTTTTCGCTGCATTTGCCGCCGCGACATTCGCAAGGCGGTCCCACGCTTCCGCCGACGATCTGTAGATGCCCGTCAGCCGGGTGCGCGCCGGTTCGACGGACTGGCCTGTGTCCAGCGCGCGCCGCCAGGCCTGAACGCAGAAGCCTCGCGAAATGTCGAACACCGCGAGCCTCATGTGCGCGGCAGCAAACTCCGGCGGCACACCCTCGAATGTGTCAGGCGGGAAGCCGGCCAGAAGCGCATCCGCGCGCGCCCGCAGTTCGTCGGCCGAGATCAGAAGCCGGTCGACCGTGGCCCAGTCGGGAACTCCTTCCAGCGTGAATGTCTTCTGCTCGAGCGACAGCATGTCCCGGAACGCGAGGGCGAGAAAGTCACGCTCGCGGCTCTCGCGGAGGACTTCCAGGGCCCAGCCGGTTTCGGCGTCGCCCGCGGGAAACGCCGAAGGCGCGCCGAGGAGGTGCAGGTTGAAATAGACGGCGGCGAGCAGGTAGCACGCGCGAGGGTCGTCCGGCGAGTCCCCCCGGATGCAGTCGCCGGCGCGCGCAAGCGCACGCAACGCTTCCGCGGCGTGCCCCGCGTCCCTTTCTGACCGCGCCCGCGTCGCCACTTCGGCGGCTTCCTCGAGATCGCACGCGCAGCCGGCGAGAAAAGCGGGAGCCAGGACGGCGAGAAAAACGAGGGCGGAAGCGCGCATCGGCCCCATTGAATCGGCGGCGGCGGCGGGTGGCAAGCGCGCGCACCGCGCGCGATCGTTATACTCCGGTCGTGAAACCTGAAAACAGCGCCCCGGCGCGCGACAAGATTCTTTTCTACCTGAAGACGAAGGGGGCCCAGACCGCCGCGGCGGTGGCGCGCCGGCTCGGGGTGACGCCGATGGCCGTGCGCCAGCACCTGTACGAGCTCGAAAGCGGCGGGCTGGTCCGGTGGGAAGACCGCCCGGCGCCCGTAGGCCGGCCCGCGCGACACTGGTCGCTCACCCCCGTCGCGTCGGAGCGTTTCCCGGACTCCCACGCCGAGCTCATCGTCGGGTTGCTCGACGCGGTCCGCTCGGCGTTCGGCGAGCCGGGGCTCGACCGGCTGATCCACAAACGCCTCGAGCAGCAGGCCGCGGTTTACCGCAAGCGGCTGCCGGGCCCGCGCGCGCCCCTGGAGCGACGCATTGCTGCGCTCGTCTCGGTCCGCAAAGAAGAGGGCTACATGGCGGAGATGACGCGCGACGCGGACGACTCTTTCACGCTCATCGAGAATCACTGCCCGATCTGCGACGCAGCAAAATCCTGCCAGCGGATCTGCGGGGGAGAACTCGACCTGTTCCGCACGGTGCTGGGAAAGGGCATCCGCGTGGAACGGACGGAACACATGATGGAGGGCGCACGGCGGTGCGTGTACCGGATCGAGAAGGCCGGGGCTGCTCGCGTCGGGGCGAAGTGAAGTCGACATGCCCGACTTCGCCGACTCGCGGCGCGAAATGGTCGGAACCCAGCTCGTCTCCCGCGGCATCCGGGGCGAGCGGATCCTGGAAGCTTTTCTGCGGGTCCCGCGCCACCTTTTCGTGCGGGAAGAGGATGTAGACCGCGCGCACAGCGACCATCCGCTTTCCCTCGGGTACGACCAGACGATCTCGCAGCCCTATATCGTGGCGCTGACGCTCGAGCGCCTCGATCCGCAGCCGGGCGACAAGGTACTCGAGATCGGAACCGGCTCCGGGTACCAGACCGCGCTGCTCGCCGGCCTCTGCCGCGAGATCTTCACGATCGAACGCCTCGCGCCACTGGCGAAATCTGCGCGCGCCCGCCTCGAGGCGCTCGGCCATTCCAATATCCAATTCAAGGTGGACGACGGCACGCTCGGCTGGCCGGATCAGGCGCCGTTCGACCGCATCGTCGTATCCGCCGCTTCCCCGGAAATTCCGCCGGCGCTCACGTCGCAGCTTGCCGTGGGAGGAAAGCTCGTCATTCCCGTGGGCGGACCGGGGCGGCAGGACCTCATGGTCGTGACCCGGACCGAAAGCGGACTGGAAAAAGCCAACGCCGGGGAGTGCGTGTTCGTCAAACTGATCGGCCAGGGGGGCTGGCGCGAAGAGCGCCCGGAGAAATGACATGCTGAGAAAGCTGATGCTGTCGGTGGCGTGCGTGGCGTTCGCGGTTGTCGCCGCGGGGGACAACGAGCGGCTCGTCAACGACCGCGAGGTTCGATACCAGGGCGAGGAGCTCAAGGAAGAAACCGTCGCGATGAGCTGCCGCATGGGCGCCTGGGTCGAGGAATGGGCCTCGAAGGGGATTTTCAAGAACGAGGACTACGTTCTTTTCACGACGAAGGACGAAGGGGTGGAAGTCCTGGTGGCGAAATCGCGAAAGGGGCTGTGGGACGCTCTTCGGCAGCAGAAAGCGGGGACGGAAGTGACGCTGTTCGGAAAAGTCCACTGGGCGAAGGGGATCGAGCCGTACCTCGTGATTCACGAGTGGAAGAAGGGGTTCAGCCAGGCGTACGAGCCGAAGAAGCCGGTGGCGGAGACGATCGTTCTGACGTTCGGCGGCAAGTCGTATGACATGGAGCGAGGGAAGTCGTACACGCTGGTGACGCCGAAGGGCGAGAAGGTGGAAGCGAAGTGGGAGGAGAAGTAGCGGCCCTTCGACTCGCTCCGCTCGCTCAGGGCAACGACATGCCGTCGTAACGGGGTTCCCCTGAAGTCTGCGCCCGGCTCGGAGTCGGTGACGACGGGCCGGGGTGCGGGCAGGGTCCGCCGCAACCAACCGGGCTTTTTCATTTCACGACTTCAAATCGGGGCGACTGGATTCGAACCAGCGACCTCTTGGTCCCGAACCAAGCGCTCTAGCCAGGCTGAGCTACGCCCCGTCGTGCGGGCGAAATTTAAAGGACCGCGGAAGCGGCCACAAGTTCTATTTGGAATTCAGGCCCAGGTCGTCCTGCCCCTTTCCCTTTCCCGTTCCCTTTCCCGCGCGGCAAATCTGATTCGCACGCGGGAAAGGGAACGGGAAAGGGAAAGGGCACGGAATTCAACTACCTCACAAGCCCATCCTGCCTCCTCACTTTCTCAGCCCAGCTCGCCCCCTCGCCCTTTAACCGGTGAATGACATACGCCGGCTGCACAATCTCCACCAGCTCCTTCAGGTGCGCGCTCACCCACGGCTGGTGCGCGTCCACCGCCGCGTCGTATTGCACCGCGAGCTTCAGCTTCTCCGACGGATCTTCCGTCGCCCGAACTTTCTTCACGAGATCGCTCGCTACCGGCGCGTTCGCCGGCCGCCGCATCACGAGCGCGCGGAATTTTTGCACGATCGGCCCCAGCGTCTTCGCGAAATTCTTCAGGCGCCGGAGGTCCCCCGTTTCCGTCTGCGTCCCGCCCGTCACCAGCAGCCACGCGCCCACATCGAGCGAGAAGGCGACCCGGGGATGCCGGATCTTCTCCACCAGCTTCTCCGCCAGCTTCGGCTCGTTCCACCGCAGCCCCGCGTGCCACGTGTTTTCGAAAAGCACCTCGAATCCCTGGTCGCGCTCCCCCATCGCCAGGAAAAGCCACTCCGCCAGCGCCATCAGCACGTCGTAGTCCGTGTACCCGTGCCTCCCCGTCAGGATCCCCTCCGGCGTCCCGTGAGACGCCCGGATCGCCACGTACTTCACCCTCAACCGCCGCGCTTCGTCGATCCCCGCCGCCAGATTCTCCACCATCTCGTCGCGAGTCGGCACACGCGACATCAACTGCGACGCCTCCGGCAACCCCAACCACGCTTCCCGCCAGCACAGCGGAAGCGTCAGCCTCAGCCCGATCGTCCCGGGCGGCGCGTGGGCGCGGTTGTCGGGGCCCGCCTGCGCCTCGATGCCGTCGAGCCCCACGTCGGGGTAAGAGGGTGAATCGGGCAGCGCCGGGACGGACGCGAGTCGGATCATACCGGCGGAGTTCCCTTCCAGTCCGGGTGGCGGACCATGGAGTAGTAAACGACGACGCGCAGGAAGCGGATGGTGTCGATGAGCGGGCGGATCTTGGACTTGAGGACGGCGGTATAGATGGTGCGGACGGGGACGGAAACAATTTTGTAACCGGCGCGCGCCACCTGCACGGCGATTTCCGCCTCGGCGTCGTAACGGACGGTTTTGACTCGAAGCGACTTCAGGCATCCGGCGCTGTAAAGGCGGAAACCGCACTGCGGATCGGCGATGCGGTAGCCGGCCATCGTGCTGACGGTGGTCCCCATCAATCGGTTCACCGCGAGCCGCGCGGCGGGCATCGACTTCACGTCCTCCATCCGATTCCCGAACACCGCTTCGTGCCCGAGCCGCCACAGGTCGAGAAACTTCGGGATCTCTTCCGTGTCGTGCTGCCCGTCCCCGTCGAGGCAGACGACCGCCTTGTAGCCGCTTCGAACCGCCCACCGGAATCCGGTCACCAGCGCCGCGCCCTTCCCGGCATTCTTCGCCTTGCGCAGCACCCACGCGCCGGCGCGGCCGGCGACTTCCGCCGTGTCGTCGCGCGAACCGTCGTCCACGACCACGACGGGCACGTGCTTCGATGCCCCGCGCACCACTCCCTCGATCTGCCTGGCCTCGTTGTACGCGCACACGACGGCGACGGCCTCCGTCGTGGCAGGAGCCGTGGACGGGCGCGATTTCGGGGCGATGACCGGGGCGTCGAGGACGGGATTCACGACGGCGAGTCTAGCCTGTGCGGGAAGCCGGCAGCAAGGAGGCGGCTACTTTCCGCCGGGGGGGATCATTCCTTCGAACCACACCGCAGGCGCCGCGTCCTTCCCCGGCACGCCGTTGTCGGCCTGGAAAAACTTGCGAAACAGCGGCAGCGCGGGCCCCAGGCGATCGAGGAGGATGCGGATCCGCTCTTCTGCGCGGCGGACGCGGCGCTGGGAAAAAGCGCGCCACGAGTTGAAGGCCTCGTCGTGCAGCTCGATGATCTCGAGCAGTTCGCGGTCGCTCGTGAACTTCTCCGCAAGCCGCCGCGCGAGCACGGCATGGCTGTTGTCGCCGGTGCGCGCGCGCGATTCGTCGACCTTGTACTTGCAGGCGTCGTGGAGGATCGCGATGAAGCGGAGCTTGGCGCGTTCTTCGGGCGACGTCGCGAGGCGGTCGATGTTCGCGAGCACGTCCGCGACGTGGGCGGCAACGCTTCCCTCGGGATGACCCGGCCGCGGAATTCCCCACGCGGCGCCGGCCTGCCACTCGGGGTCGGCGCAGACGGCGCGTTCGAGGTCGGACTCCGGCTGAAAAGGGAGTGCCATGTCCGGGGATCGCGCGGCTAATCCGCCGACGCTTCGAATACCTCAACGGCGTCCGCACGCCCCTTCAGCGGTATCGCTTCCCGCTTCTCGAACCGGAATCCGCTTCCTGCCGCGTCCCTGGTCGCGGCGGACACGAGGACGAATCCGGGACGGGCGGCGCCCTCGAGTTTCTGGGCGAGGGTGACGGCGTCTCCCATGGCGGTGGCGCGGTCGCCCCCGACGCCGCCCCAGAGGACGTCGCCGGTGTGGATGCCGATACGCATGCGGAGGGAAATCTTGCGCTCTTCGTTGAATGCGGAGAGTTCGCGCTGCATGGCGAGGCCGGCGCGAATCGCGCGAGCCGGGTCGTCGGGGTGAGAGGCCGGGGCGCCGAAGACGGCCATGACGGCGTCGCCGATGAACTTGTCGATCGTGCCGCCTCCGGACTCGATGGTGGCGCGGAAGCGGCGGAAGAGGGCGTCGACGGTGTCGGCGACGTCTTCGGGGTCCATGGATTCGGAGAGGGTGGTGAAGCCGGAGAGGTCGGAGAAGAGGATGGTGACGACGCGGCGTTCGCGGGGGTCGGGGGTGGGCATGGCGGGGGGATGGTTGGAGTTGGAGTTGGGATTTGTCTTTCGCCTTCACCGGGCTTCCTTGACAGCCCCCCCTTCCATTACTACTTTTGCCTCCCCGCCCGCCCACTCAAGGAGAGGACTTCCATGGCAATCCGCATCGGCATCAACGGTTTCGGCCGCATCGGCCGCCTTGTCTTTCGCGCTCTCGCCGCCCGCAAGGGCGAATTCGACGTCGTCGCGATCAACGACCTGACGGACTCGAAGACGCTCGCGCATCTCCTGAAGTACGACTCGGTGTTCGGGAGGTACGAAGGGAATGTCGAAGCGAAGGAAGGCGCGATCGTCGTCGACGGGAAGGAAATCAAGGTCGTCGCCGAAAAGGACCCGGCGAAACTGCCCTGGGGCGCGATGAACATCGAATTCGCGATCGAGTCCACGGGGTTCTTCACCAGCCGCGAGGAGTGCGCGAAGCACCTGACCGCCGGCGCGAAGCGAGTCATCCTCACCGCCCCTTCAAAGGACGCCGTCGACTGCACGGTCGTCATGGGCGTAAACGAAACCGCGCTCAAGGCCGAGCACAAAGTCCTGTCGAACGCGAGCTGCACGACGAACTGCCTCGGCCCGATCGCGAAAGTTCTTGAAGAGGCGTTCGGGATCGAGCACGGGCTCATGACGACCGTCCACGCCTACACGAACGACCAGAAGACGGCCGACCAGGTCCACAAGGACCTGCGCCGGGCGCGCGCTGCGGCCGTCAACATCATCCCGACGTCGACGGGCGCGGCGAAGGCGATTCACGAGGTGATTCCTTCCCTGAAGGGAAAGATGCACGGCATCGCGCTTCGCGTTCCCGTGCCGGACGGCTCGGTAGTCGACCTGACGGCGAAGCTGAAGAAGAAAACGACGACGGACGAGGTGAACGCGGCATTCAGGAAGGCCGCCGGGGACATGAAGGGGATTCTCGAGTACACCAGCGACGAAATCGTTTCGAGCGACATCATCGGCAACACCCACTCCTGCGTGTTCGACAGCAAGCTCACGACGGTGATCGGCGACAACCTGGTCAAGGTGATCGGCTGGTACGACAACGAGTGGGGGTACTCGAACAGGGTGGTGGATCTGATCGCTTATGCGGCGAAGTTGAAGTAGGTTTTCCCGGAGAGATAAACGGCCAGGACAAGTCCCAACTCCAACTCCAACCCCAAATCCCAACCTCATATGGCGGTTGGGATTTGGGGTTGGAGTTGGGGTTGGGATTTGTCCAGGCCCTTTTGTCCTCGGGGCCTTACCAATGAACAAACTCACCCTCCCCAACCTCGACGTCTCCTCCAAACGCGTCCTCATGCGCGTCGATTTCAATGTCCCCCAGGACGACTCCGGCCAGATCACCGACGACACCCGCATCCGCGCTTCCCTCCCCGGCATCGCCGACGTCATCCGCCGCAAGGGAAAGCTCGTTCTCTGCTCCCACCTCGGACGGCCGAAGGGAAAGAAGGATCCGAAGTACACGCTCGCGCCTGCGGCAAGGCGGCTTGCGGAGCTGCTCGATCTACCGGTCGTGTTCGTGACCGACTGCATCGGGCCTGAAGCGGAAAAGGTCGTCAACGCCCTGCTGGACGGCGAAGTCGCGCTTCTCGAAAATGTCCGCTTCTACGCCGAAGAAGAAAAAAACGACGCCGCGTTCGCGGAGAAGCTCGCGAAAATGGGCGACGTCTTTGTGAACGACGCCTTCGGCTCCTCGCACCGGGCGCACGCCTCGACGGTCGGAGTGACGAAGTTCCTGAAGTCGGCCGCGGGGCCTCTCATGGAGAAGGAACTGCGCGCGCTCGGCGGGCTGCTGGACAAGCCGAAGAGGCCCTTCGTCGCGATCCTCGGCGGCGCGAAGGTGAGCGACAAGATCAAGGTGATCGAGAACCTGTCGAAGCTCTGCGACCAGGTCCTCGTCGGCGGGGGGATGGCGTACACCTTCCTCAAGGCGAAAGGCCAGCCGATCGGAAAGAGCCTTTGCGAGGCGGACACGCTGGAGGTAGCGAAACGGTTGGCGTCCCCGAAGCTTCTGCTCCCGGTCGACCACGTCGTGGCCGCGGAGTTCAAAGCCGATTCGCCCGCGAGCGTCGTGACGTCGATTCCCGACGACAAGATGGGCCTCGACATCGGCCCGTCCACGATTCAGGCCTTCGTTTCGGCGCTCCAGAAAGCCGCCACCGTCGTCTGGAACGGCCCCGTCGGCGTCTTCGAGATGCCGGCATTCTCGAAAGGAACGAAGGCGCTTGCCGAATGCCTGGCGGCGCTCAAGGCGACGACGATCATCGGCGGCGGCGACACGGCCGCGGCGGTCGCGGATTTCGGGCTCCAGGACCGGATGACTCACGTCAGCACCGGCGGCGGGGCGTCTCTCGAGTTCCTGGAAGGGCAGGAGTTGCCCGGCGTCGCAGCGCTGAGCCCCGCGTAGTGTCCAGCGCCGCCCTCATCGCCCCTTCCCTTCTCGCCGCGGACTTTGCCCGCCTGGGCGAGGAAATCCGCAAGGCCGAGTCCGGCGGCGCGGACTGGCTGCACCTCGACGTCATGGACGGCCACTTCGTCCCCAACATCTCCTTCGGCATCCCGGTCGTCGAGGCTGCCCGGAGGACGACGAAGCTGTTCCTCGACACGCACCTCATGATCGAGGACCCGCTTCACCTCGCCCCCGAATTCGCGAAGGCCGGCTCGGACCTGGTGACGTTTCACGTCGAGGCGCTCGTGCCGCGGGCCCAGCGGGCGCTGAGGCCCCGGGGGTGGGCGCTGGAGCGGGAGTTGTCGCCGGGGGGGCTCTCGAAAGGCCGGGAGGTGATCGCGGCGATCAGGGGCGCGGGGAAGAAAGCCGGGATCAGCCTGAATCCGGACACGCCGGCGGCGGCGATCCGGGAGCTGGCGCAGGAAGTGGACCTGGTTCTGGTGATGACGGTGTGGCCGGGGTTCGGCGGGCAGAAGATGATCGAGGACGTCATCCCGAAATTGCGCGAGATCCGCGGGTTCTTCCCGGGGGCGTGGCTGGAAGTCGACGGAGGCGTCGCGCCGGCGACGATCGGCCGGTGCGCAACCGCGGGGGCGAACGTCTTCGTCGCGGGGACGGCCGTGTTCCGCGAGCCGGATGCGGCGGCGGCGGTGAATGCGCTGAGATCGGCGGCGAAGTAAGGCTCTTGTTCGTCGTTGAGTGACGGAACGCCCACGTCGGAGCGGAGCCTGGATTTCATCGTTGCGTCCGGGTCAGCCGGGAGGAAGTCGGCCTCCTCGCCAATTCCGGACCGGAACGCCTCGAAGTGAAGCGGCGGGTCATGACTCGAGAAGGTGGAGCCGCAGCGGGCCCGCACGGATTTCGCCGGACCCGCTTAGCGCCGGCTGAGCCCTTCGCGGGTGAGTTCGCCAAATAGCGTTTCGTCGGCGACTACCTCGCGAGGCTCGATCAGCCCGCTCGACCGGACCTCGCCGGAGGCCAGTCGCCTCGCCGCCAGCGCGGCGGGAAGCGCGGCCATGACGTGCGCACCGATGGCGGAAGCGATGCACGCGCGGCGCACTTCTCCGTTCGTTCCCTCGACTTCCACGCCCAGCCCGCCGCCGTTCCGGCCAAGCGGGCGGAGCAGGGCGACGGTCGCGGGCCAGAGCGCGGCGCGGACCACCAACGGCAGCCCCGGCACGCGCGCGGCGATCGAAAGAAAAACATCGAGGCCTCGGATCCGCGTCGCGGCGCGCGACTCGACGGACCTCAGCGAGGGAAACCACCGCGGGAGAAACAGGGCGTCGGGGAATTCGACGAGCCGGCACTTCGCACGCCCCACCGGCGCAGGGAATTCGAAGCTCTGCGATTCCCCCCACCCCCGCGCAGACGCGGGCTTCCCATCCCTCCACACCTCGATCGGCCTCCCGACCGAATCAAGAGCCGAGGCCGAGGTTCCGTAGCGCGCGCTGCGGCGCGACGCCGCCGCGAGAAAAACACGCGCCGCCACCGGCCCGCGGACGCCGCACGACCTCACCAGCGCTGCGCTCACCGCGCTCGCCGAGCTGCACGCCGTCACTACCCGGATCCCGGCGCGTTCGAACCGCGGCGCCAGCGCGAGAGCCGTCCTCGCGTACGACAGGCAATCAGAAAGATCGACTACATCGAAGCGCATCTCGATCGCCGCTTCGAACAGGGCGGCCGTCCTCCTCTGGAACGGCCCCGCGGCATCGAGGACCACGTCGCCTTCGCGCAGCGATTCGCGGATCGAACGCCCGTCCTCCGCGTCGACGCGAAGCGCCGCGCCGCTTCCCCGCCCCGCCGTCTCGAACGCGACCCCTCTCCGGCGCAGCAGTTCCGCGGCGGCGCCGCCGAAATACCCGCCCGCGCCGAGCACAACGATGCGCCGCATGCAGGACTTATACTCCGCGCGATGCGGCAGATCACGCCTTGCAGGACCCTCGACGGATTCCGCGCGGCCTACGACGCGGGCGGACGGTGGTGGAACCGCGGAGCGAAGGCGGGGGACGGGGTGGTGAGTCCAGGGGAAGCGGCGGCGGCTGCCGGGAATCTGCTGGCGGACACGGAGGCGCTCCTGCAACTCGCGCTTCACCTGCAATCCATGCCCCCGGGGGACCGGGCGGCCGCGTGGAAGATGCTGAACGCGAAGCTCCTGAAGAAGTTCGAGGGGGCGGGGGTATTCCCGAGGGAAGCGTCGCGATTTGACGCGGAAGCGCCGCCGGGGAGCCTGGCGATCGTGACCGGCGACGCGCACGAGCTGGAGCCGCGCGACCCGGGGGGCGTTCTGCCGTTCATCGGCGGCGAGCCGCGAGGTGTGCAGTTCGGAGTGACGCCGGTTTATCTCGCCTTCCATTTGCGGGACATCAGGGGCGCTGAAGGCCCGGGTGCACTGGTGGCCTGGTTCCGCGTCGAGCCGGCGCTGAAACCTGGCCGATGGGCGTTTGCCGGAAGAGTCCACCTCCTCGAGCCGGCATCCGAACGGCGCGGGGCGTGGACGCGGTTTCTTTTCGCGGAAGCGTGCGCGCCCAGGGAAGGGATCGGCCCATGAAGAAGCTGGAGCGAATCGATTCCCTCGCCGCGTTCGCAAAGCTGTACGACGCCGGCGGGTACTTCTGGAGCCCTCTCACGCGGGCGGGGGACGGAGTCATTACGGCCGGGGAGGTCGCCCTCCGCGCGGGCCGCGTCACGGCGGACGCGGTCGCCCTCCTGCAGCTCGAAATGCACCTCGACGGGCTCCGGCCGGCCGAGCGCGATGAAGCGCTGCGAATGCTGGACAAGAGCATCCGGGCGCGGCGCGAAAGGACCCTGCCCGAACGACCGCCACCGTCGCGATTCGTGAGGGACCTCGCGCCGATGAAGACCGGGATCATTACCGGAGTCGTGGAAGTCCAGCCTTCCCATCTGGATCGGGTTCGGCGCGAGATTTCGAGTGTGGCGCCTCACGGAATGCCCGGGTTCCGCCGAAGAGGCCCTCATCGTCGCCTCGGAAGTAACCCGGAAGCCGCTTCCCGGGGGACGGATCCGGGTGGGAGGGATGGCGCTGGAAGCGAAATCGAAGCGGGATGCCTGGGTCGAGAAGTGCTTCCTGGCGCATTTCTACATGGAAGCGTAAGCGTTCCGACCCTAAAATGAGGTGGACGACCTTTCCTGGAGAGCGGCATGGCGTTCGACGGGCTGAGGCGCTTCATTTCGCGCCGCAAGAAACCGATCCCCGACGGTTTGTGGATGCGCTGCGAGGACTGCGGCGCGACGGTCTACAAGCGCGTCGTCGAGGAGAAGTACCGCGTCTGCCCGGAGTGCAGCTTCCATTTCACGCTGACGAGCGAGCAGCGGATTGCGATCCTCGTGGACGACGAGACCTTCGTCGCGCGATGGAACAACCTGTCGCCGTCGGATCCGCTTCAGTTCAAGGCGGAGTCGGCGTATGCGGACAAGATTCGCGAAGAGCAGGCGCGGACGGGGCTGAAGGACGCGGTCGTGGCGGGGACGGGGGACATTTACGGCAAGTCTGTGACGATTGTCGTGACGGACAGCCGGTTCATCATGGGGTCGATGGGAAGCGTCGTGGGGGAGACGATTGCGCGTGCGACGGAATACGCGAAAGATCACGGGCTGCCGCTGATCATCGTTTCCGGGTCGGGCGGCGGCGCGAGGATGTACGAAGGGGCGCTGTCGCTGATGCAGATGGCGAAGACGTCGGCGGCGATTGCGCGGCTGCACGAGGCGGGCGGGCTGTTTATCAGCGTTTTGACCAACCCGACGATGGCCGGCGTCATGGCGAGCTTCGCTTCGCTGGGCGACGTGATCATCGCGGAACCGAAAGCGCTGATCGGGTTCACGGGCCCGCGGGTGATCAAGCAAACCATCAAGCAGGAATTACCGGACGGGTTCCAGCGTTCAGAATTCCTGCTGGAGCACGGTTTCATCGACCAGATCGTGCCGCGGCCGGACATGAAGGATCGCCTCGCGCAGTTGATCGAGGCGTTCCGGCCGGAACCGGCGGCGGCGGGCAAACTTTCGTGATACGGCGCGCTGAATTCCGCGGGTCGCATCAAAGCTGACTCACCACTTGGGGGCGGAGGAATGAACATGAGATTTCTGACAGCGTTGGCGCTGGCTGCCTTTGTCGCGCTTCCGACGTTCGCGCAGGACACTCCGCCGGCGGAGCCGCCGAAGGAACCGCCGCCCGTGGAGCCGCCGCCGGACGACCCGCCGGTGAAGCCGCCGAGCGAGGAGGAGTTGCGGCTGAAGCTGGTGGAGAGCCAGGCGAAGGAGAAGGCGGACACGCTGAAGAAGCGGATGGACGCTGCGAAGACGGACGGCGAGCGATCGTCGGCGATCGGTGATGTATGCGGCGGCGGCGGATCGATTTCGCATCCGCTGATTGCGCAGGCGGTGATCCCGTATCTGAATCCGCGGCAGATCAAGGCGGGGTTGATTTACGGGGATTCGACGATCAACGCGGCGCTCGAGGTGCTGAAGAAACAGCCCTTCGACGAGACGTACTACGGCGTGAAGAAGATGATCGACCAGAACCGGACGAATCTGCCGTACGTGCAGCGGATGGTGACGATTTACGGGGAGACGAAGTGCGTGAAGGCGATCGACGAGCTGCTGGAAATGGTGAGGGACAAGCGGGACGGGCGGATTGCGCTGTGCAAGGTCGCGGCGGAGCAGCTTGGAAAGATCGGGCACCGGGACGCGATCTCGCAGCTGATTTCGGAGCTGGAGGAGCAGGACAAGGCGGGGCCGAACGACGCGAAGATGAAGCAGCGGCGGCAGGACCTGAACGGCACTGTGGTCGACGCGCTGAAGAAGATTACAGGGCAGGACAACAAGCTGGGCTCGCAGTACCGGCAGTGGTGGATCAAGAACGCGGAGACGTTCCAGAAGGAAAAGAAGACGCCGCCCCCGGACGACGGGTCTGGCGGAAAGTAGGAGGCGCAGGATGAGCGCGTGGCGAATGTGGGCAGCGGCGGGAGGGCTGGCGGTGGCTCTCCTTGCGTGTGGACCGGTGCAGGCCGGACCGGGTGACGACGAGCTGGGCGGCGGCGAGCCACAGGAACCGCCGAAAGAAGCTCCGAAGGAGCCGCCGAAGGAGGAGCCTGTCAAGCCTCCGCCCGACGCGCCTCCGGACGAACCTCCGCCCATGGAGCCCCCGCCTGTCGAGCCTCCGAAGGAACCGCCCCTGGAACCCGACCCCGGGTCCGTCGACGCAGAAGTCGCTGCCGCGGCGGCGCGCAAGAAGGAAGAAGTCCGTGTCGCGGAGCTCATCAAGGCGTTCAACAAGGAAATGAAGCAGGGCACGCCGGAACAGCAGATGCAGGCGCTGACGACCGTGTCCTCCACGAAGCACAGGCTCGTGGCCCTCGCCGTGATTCCCTGGATCCAGCCAACCGTTGAGGAACGCGTGCTCGACCTCGCCATCGAAGTGGCCAAGGGCCAGAGCTCGCCCGAGGTCGCGACCGAGGCCGCCAAGCTGCTCGACAAGAACCTCGACAATCCCAAGTACGCCCGCGCCATGATCGGGATCCTCGGGCGCTCGAAGGACGTCAAGCAGGTGTCCAAGCTCCGGTCGATCGTGAAGGAAAAGGAAAAATTCAGCCTGGACATGCAACGGGAAGCGATCGTCGCGCTGAGTCATATCGGGCATCGCGACGCCATTCCGGACCTGATCAAACTGGTCAAGGAGTTCGAGAATCCGCGGCTTCCGGCAAAGGACGTTGCCCGCAAGAACGCGCTCGAGAAAGCTGTCGAAGAGGCCCTGGACCTCATCACCGGAACCCACATGCCCAACGCCAAAGGGTGGAACCTGTGGTGGCAAGCCAACGAGAAGACCTTCCAGAAACCTCCTCCCGGTGGGGAGGCCCCGAAGTAACGCCGTGCGCCGCTTCAAAGTCTCCTGCTCAATCGTCCTGCTCGCCGCTTTCGGGTCCGCGGCGGCGGCGTCTCCGCCGGACAAGACGGTGGAGGCGCTGATCGAGGAGTTGCGCGACGAAGATCCGGACGTGCGTCTCGCGGCGCGCGACGGCTTGCGCTCAGCCGGGGACGCCGCAAAGGCCGCGCTGGAAAAGCTCGCGGGCGCGGGCGACGCGCCGCTCGCCCGCCAGGCAAAGTCCCTTCTCCGCAAGCTCGAGTTCGACCGCCGGGCGGCAAAGGCGATCGGCACGGGCGTCTCCTGGTTCAAGTGGGAGCGCAAAGGCACGGCCGCCTGGGTCAAGCTCGAGGCGAAACACCGCGAAGGCGGGTGGACGCTCGTGGAGACGGTGTTCATGGAAGAAGTAAAGCTGACGCAGACGGTCGAGACCGACCGGGACTTTTCGCCCCGGACGATTGTGTCGACCCTCGGGGACGGTGAGACTAAGAACGAGGTGAAGGCCGAGTTCAAGGAAGGCCTGTGCGTGATCGAGGAAAAGGGAAAGAAGGACGAGCTGCCCGGCGCGGGCTCGCCGCTGACCGACTGGACCGTCATCCGCTTCGCCGCGTCCATCGCCGCCGACCCGCCGAACGAGCCTGAAATCGTGGTCTGGGACACGACCGAGCAGGAGCCCGCGACGACGAATCTGCGCATCGGCACGCCGGAATTCACGGACGCGCCGTCGGGGCGCATCAAGGCGACGCCCATCAAGGTCGAGGGACTGCTGACGGCGTGGGTTCTCGACGACGGGACGCTGTCGCACGCGACGATGGGCCAGGGGAGCGTTGTTTCCGCCGCGGCCGAGAAGGACGTGCCGGAGAAGTACAGGAAATGAGGGGGCCTGTGCGCGCTTCGGGCCCTCTCGCTCACCTCGCCACGGCGTCCGCCTTCTTCCTCGCCTCCGCCGCTTCGACCTCGACCTTCGCCGCTTCGTCGTCCTTCTTCAGGGCACGAAGCGCCGCGGCCCGGCCGTCGAGCGCGTCGGCCAGCTCGTCGAGCAGATCCTCGCCGCCCTTGGCGTAGCCTTCCGCGGCTTCTTTCCACAGTCCCTCGGCTTCCTCCTGCTTTCCGGTCTTCGCGAGCGTCTCGGCCAGGTCGGCCTGCGCGTCCGCGAGATCGGCGGCCTCCGCGCTCCGGGCTTTGCGCATCAGCTCGAGAGCCTTGCGGTAGTGCGGCTCTGCGTCCGAGTCCCTGCCCTGCGCCGAGAGAAGATCTCCCAGGTCGGTTTCGCTGTCGGAGAGGTCGAGCGCGTCGACGCCCTTGGTTTCCTGGCGGATCTTGAGCGCCTTCTCGAGAAGAGGCTTCGCGTCGTAGAATTTCTTGAGTGCGGTGAGAATCGCGCCGAGGTCCGCGTCGGCGTCGGCGGCTTCCAGCGAAGTGGCTCCCGATTCGGCCTCGACGAGCTTGAGCGCGCGACGGTAGAGCGGTTCGGCCTGCGCTGGTTTCTCCAGGTCACGATAGATGTCCGCGAGGTCCGCGACGGGGCCGGCGACGCCCGGGTCGTCGGCGCCCAGGCCTTTCTCTGTGACCGTCAATGCGCGCTTGTAGAAGGGTTCCGATTCGGCGAGCTTTCGACGGCCACGAAGCGCTTCGGCGAGGTCTGTCAGCGTCGTCGCGAGGCGCTCGTCGGAGTCGCCGAAGCTCTCGGCCTCGGAGAGCGCGGCGCGGAAACGGCCCTCGGCGTCGGCATACTTCCCTTCGTCCAGGAACTTCGCCCCTTCATCCGAGAATTTCTGCCACGCGGCCTCGTCGGCGCGGGCGATGGAAGCGGACAGGAGGAGTACGAGGGCGACGCAGCGAAGCGGCATGGATCCTCCGAAAAAAAAAGCCCGGCCGAGGGCCGGGCTTCTGCTTGACGGGTCGAGGTTTACTTCCCGCCGCGGCCGGCGTGACGCGGGGCGTGATTGTGATGACGGCGGTGATGACGGCGATGATGGCGGCGCACGCCCTTGCGGTTCTTGTGGTGGCGCTTCATGTGTTCCCGGGCTTTTTCGCGCCGGCCGGCCTTGTCACCGGGTTTGTCTCCCTGCTTGTCGCCCGGCCTGTCACCTTTCTTGTGGTCTCCGCCCGCGGCGCGAGGCTTGCCGGGGCCGCGGCCGTCTTCGGCGAAGGCGAGGGTGGGAGTGAGAGCGACGAAGAGGGCGAGAAGGGCGATTGCGATTCGGCGCATGTCTGAATACCTCGATGGGTGGCGTGGTTGGTTACTGGTGGACGAGATCATGAACCCTTGTCACCCGGAGAAGTTTCGGCGATTCGGCTGCGCACCCGAATTGCATCATAAGTTATTGTGAGCATTCGACTTACATCACGCCAATGCGACGCACGGCACCGGCCACCCCCGGTCGCGATCGCTCAACAGCGGCGCCTTGACCGGCCAATCGATTCCCAGCGCCGGATCGTTCCACGCCACTCCGCCCTCAGCCGAGGGCGCGTACGGCGCGTCCACCTTGTATTCCACGACCGCTTCCTCCGTCAGCGTCACGTAGCCATGCGCGAAACCGCGCGGAACAAAGAGCAGCGCGGGCGAATCGGCGCAGAGCTCGATTGCGAAGTGCCGTCCGCGGGAGGGCGATGCCGGCCGCAGATCGACCACGACGTCGAAAACCCTTCCCTTCGAGCAGCGCACCAGCTTCGCCTGCGCGTGCGGATCCCGCTGGAAATGCAGCCCGCGCAGCACGCCGCGCTGGGTGCTGACGGCGACGTTGTCCTGGATGAAATCCGCGCGGATGCCGGCGCGCTCGAACTCGTCGCGACGCCACGATTCCATGAACGAGCCGCGGGCGTCGGGGAAGACCCGCGGGCGGGCGAGGACGAGGCCCGGGATCGGGAGCGGCTGGAATTCGAAGGGCATGCGGACGGCGATGATAGCCGAAGCCGGTTGTCAGCGGCCAGCGGCCGCTGGCAACTGGCAAACGGAGTTTAGCGGACCGTCGCTTCAAGCAGACTCACTCCCAGGTAGCACCACGCCCCGCGCCTGCGGTATTTTCCATGCCCTGCCCGGGCGCGCGCATCGAGGTAATCGAACAAACCGGGGCTCATGCGGTCGTATTCGACGGGCTGAAAGGGGCGCTCGACGCGAGCGATCGTTCGGACGCGAAATCTCTGCGCCTCGAGCAGCGCGGCGACGCGGCGAGCGTCGGGCCAGTCGGTGACCAGCGCGTACAGGCGTCCGCCGGGTCGGAGGTGCGCGGGCGCGACGGCGGCGATGCGGCGAAAAAAATGGAGGCCGTCGGAGCCGCCGTAGCGGATCAGATTCAGCGGCGCCGGCGCCGGTATCTGCGGAACCGAGGTCATGATGAAGTCGAATCGCTCGCCCCTGGCCGGCGCGAACAGCGATCCCGCCCGGCCCGAAACTCCCTCGAGGCCGTTGAGCCCCGCGTTTTCGACGGCGCACTCGACCGCGGCCGGGTCGAGGTCGCTCATGAGAACGCGCGAAGCGCCGAGGGCGGCCGCGGCGCAGCCATATCCGCCCGCGCCGCAACCGAGGTCCCAGGCGCGGTCGCCGGGCCGGACCCGGAAACAGGCGGCGAACGCGGAAGCGTAGGGGTCAGGAGGGTGGATGCCCTCCGAAACGCGAAGGCTCAAGCGGCGGCCGTCCGGGAGCGCCATCCGGATCGTCCCCACGCGAGATTTCCGATCGAGAGTGTGAGTCACGGGAAGTGCCACGAGGTTACACCGACGAGGCCGTGGATCAAGCCCGGGCGCAGACCTCGCGCTCGCCCTACAATGGGCCGCTTCGCGATCGATGCGGACGGCGCGTACGTGAGCCGGGCGCGGCCGCCGGGTTCTACCGCGTCTACATGGCGCACAACCGGCACATGCGGGCCTTCGCGTGCATGATGTCGGGGAGGAGCGCGGAGGCGACGGAGTCGATCCGGGCGATGATCGAGGAGATCCCCGCCGGATTCCTGAAGGAAAACGCCGCGATCGTCGACGGTTTCATCGCTTCGCCATTTGAAGTGCACGTCCGGTTCGGCCGCTGGAACGGGATGCTCTCGGAACCGGAACCTGCAGAGCACTTCCCGATTTCGCGCGCGATCTGGCGCTTCGCCCGCGCGACTTCGCTGGCCGCGCTGGGCCGGCAGGCCGAAGCGCGCGCCGAGCAGGAGGCGTTCCGCGCCGCGAAAGCCCGCGTGTCGGAGCAGGCGTTCTTCGGCAACAACGCCGCGCAGGATCTCCTGGCCATCGCGGAGGAACAGCTCGAGGGAGAGCTGCTGTTCCGGGAGGGAAAGCGGGAAGAGGCGATCGCCCACTTGCGAGCGGGGGTCAAGCGAGAGGACGCGCTGCGCTACGACGAGCCCCCCGACTGGATCATCCCGGTGCGGCACGCCCTCGGCGCCGCGCTGCTGGCCTCGGGAAAGGCGGGGGACGCGCGCGCGGTGTACGAGGAGGATCTGAAGCGGTGGCCGGAGAACGGGTGGGCGTTGAAGGGGCTGGAGATGAGCCTGAGGGCGGAGAATCGGCCGGCGGAGGCGGATGATGCCGCCGCGACGTTCGCGAAAGTGTGGGCGGGAGCGGACATGGAGACCGGGTCGTCGTGCCTGTGCCTGCCGAAGTAGCCGCAGGGAAACGGCCGCTTCAGCGATATCATTCCGGTCAGGAAGATGACGGTTCCCCCTCAGGCCCTCTCGAAAG